>NZ_NHSK01000227.1 GCF_016653355.1 Rhodoplanes elegans
CAGGTGGCCGTGGCGCCGCCGCCCGAGCCGGAGCCCGTGAAGGAGCCGCCGCCGCCGGAGCCGACCCCGGTGATCGAGGAGGAGGCGCCCGAGACCATCGCGGTGGTGCCGCCCGAGCCGCCCAAGCCGCAGCCCAAGCCCCCCGAGGTCAAGCCGGCGCCGAAGCCGAAGGCCAAGATCGAGACGAAGAAGACCGAGACGAAGAAGCGCGTCGCCAAGCGGACCCCGACCGCGACGGCGAGCGTCGCGTCGAGCGCGGCGAGCGGCCTCGGCCGCGGCCGCTCGGATCTCAACACCAATTACCGCGGCATCGTCGCGGCCCATCTCGCCCGTCACAAGCAGTTCCCCTCGGACGCGCGGGCGGCCGGTCACCAGGGCGCGACCAGCGTGAGCTTCTCGATCGACGGCTCCGGGCGCGTCACCTCGGTGCGGCTCGGCCGCTCGTCCGGGATCTCCAGCCTCGATCAGGAGACCACCGCGATGGTGCGTCGCGCCTCGCCGTTCCCGGCGCCGCCGAACGGCCAGGGGATGAGCTTCTCCGTGCCGGTCAGCTTCTTCCTTCGTTGATCGCTTCCTTTTCCGGAGCGTTCAGGGTTCAATCCAGCCAACCGCCAGACAGGAGACCCCCGATGTACATCGCGATGAACCGCTTCAAGGTGAAGAAGGGCAGCGAGACCGCGTTCGAGACCGTGTGGACGACGCGCGAGACCTATCTCGACCGCATGCCGGGCTTCGTCGAGTTCCATCTGCTGAAAGGGCCAGAGGCCGAGGACCACACGCTCTACTCGTCGCACACCGTGTGGGCCACGAAGGCGAACTTCGAGGCGTGGACGACCTCCGAGGAGTTTCGCAAGGCGCATGCCCGTGCCGACAATTCCGGCACCGGCCCGCTCTATCTCGAGCATCCGAAGTTCGAGGGCTTCGAGGTGAAGCAGACGGTCCGCCCGCGCGCCGACGCGGCGTGAGCCTCCTTTTTCACCTGATGCGGTGCGGCGCTTCTTCCCTCTCCCCGCCGCGCGGGGAGAGGGTGGCTCGTCGCGAAGCGGCGAGTCGGGTGAGGGGGCGTCTCCGTATCCACGCGGCGCCCCCTCACCCGACATCCGCACTGATCGCGCGAATGTCGACCTCTCCCCGCGCGGCGGGGAGAGGTGAAGATCACCCTCTTGCCGCCTGCTTCAGCGCGTAGAGCGCCTCCAGGGCCTCGCGCGGCGACATGTCGTCGGGGTCGAGGTCGGCGAGGCGCTTCATCACGGCGTCGGCGTGCGGGTCGATCACCGGCTTCGGCGCCGCGACGCGCGGCGCGAACAGCGGCAGATCGTCGACGAGCTTTCGCGCCGGCGAGGTGCGGTCCTCCGCCTCCAGCACGCCGAGCACGTGCTTGGCGCGCTCGATGACGGCCGGCGGCAGGCCGGCGAGCTTGGCCACCTGGATGCCGTAGGAGCGGTCCGCTGCGCCGGCGACGACCTCGTGCAGGAACACGACGTCGCCGTGCCACTCCTTCACCCGCACCGTGATGTTGAACAGCCGGTCGAGCTTGTTGGCGAGCGCCGTCAGCTCGTGGAAGTGCGTGGCGAACAACGCGCGGCAGCGATTGCGATCGTGCAGGTGCTCGACCGCCGCCCAGGCGATCGAGAGGCCGTCATAGGTTGCGGTGCCGCGGCCGATCTCGTCCAGGATCACGAGCGAGCGCTCGCTCGCCTGGTTCAGGATTGCGGCCGTCTCCACCATCTCGACCATGAAGGTCGAGCGGCCGCGCGCGAGGTCGTCGGCGGCGCCGACGCGCGAGAACAGCCGGTCGACGACGCCGATGCGGGCCCGCGTCGCCGGCACGAAGCTGCCGGCCTGCGCCAGCACGACGATCAGGGCGTTCTGGCGCAAGTATGTGGACTTGCCCGCCATGTTCGGGCCGGTGACGACGGCGATGCGGCCGCGACCCGTGTCCGCGACCGGCGAGAGATCACAGTCGTTGGCGACGAACGAACCGCCCTCGCTCGCGATCGCCTGCTCGACCACCGGATGGCGACCGCCCGCGATGCAGAAGCCGACGCCGTCGTCGACCTCGGGCCGCACGAAGCGGCCCTCGATCGCGACCGCGGCGAGCGCCGCGGCGACGTCGATCACAGCGAGCGCCTGCGCGGCGGCCTTCACGGCGTCGGCGGCGCCGATCACGGCGGCGGAGAGGCGCTCGAAGATGTCGAGCTCGAGGCCGAGCGCGCGGTCGGCCGCGCTGGCGATCTTCGCCTCGAGGGCGCCGAGCTCGGTCGACGTGAAACGCACCTGGCCGGCGAGCGTCTGGCGATGGATGAAGGTGGCGTTGAGCGGCGGCGTCATCAGCCGCTCGGCGTTCTGCGCCGTCACCTCGACGAAATAACCGAGCACGTTGTTGTGCCGGATCTTCAACGCCCGGATGCCGGTCTCGTCGGCGTAGCGAGCCTGGAGCGCGGCGATCACCCGACGTGATTCGTCGCGCAACGCGCGCGCCTCGTCGAGCGCCGGCTCGTAGCCCGAGCGCACGAAGCCGCCGTCGCGCTTCTGCAGCGGCAGCTCGTCGGCGAGCGCAGCCGACAACATGGCCGACAGCTGCGGATCGGGCGCGCGCAGATCGCGCGCCGCCGACGTGATCTCCTCCGGCAGCCCGTCGACCGAGAGGCGCGCTGCGAGATCGGCGGCGGCTGCGAGACCGTCGCGGATGGCGGCGAGGTCGCGCGGGCCGCCGCGCGCCAGCACGATGCGGGCGAGCGAGCGGGCGAGATCCGGCGCCGCCGCGAGCTTTTCTCGCACGATCCCGCGGAGGATGGATTCTCGGGTGAAGAGCTCCACCGCGTCGAGCCGGCGCGCGATCGCGGCCGGATCGGTCAAGGGTGCTGCGATGCGCTGCGCCAGCAGCCGCGAGCCCGCCGCCGTGACGGTGCGGTCGATCGCGGCGACCAGCGAGCCGCGCCGCTCGCCGCCGAGCGTCTTCATCAGCTCGAGATTGGCGCGGGTCGCGGCGTCGATCGACAGCGTCGCGCCGAGCGCCTCGCGCGACGGCGGCGACAGCGGCGGCCGCTTGCCGAGCTGGGTGCGCTCCACATAGGTGACGCAGGCCGCCGCGGCGGTCAGCTCCAGCCGCGAGAAGGTGCCGAAGGCGTCGGAGGTGGCGACGGCGAAATACGACGTGAGTCGCCGCTCGGCGCTCGCCCCGTCGAACACGTCGCGGCCGAGCGGCGTCACGGCCGGCAGCGACCGCAGGAACGGCGCGACCTCGGGGTCCTCCCAGAGCGCGTCCGAGACGATCACCTCGCCGGGCTCGACGCGGGCGATCTCCGACGCCAGCCGCACGCGGTCGCATTCGGTGAGGCGGAACTCGCCCGTCGAGATGTCGAGGCAGGCGAGCGCGAAGCGCACGTCGTCCGATCCCGACGAGGGCTTGCCGCGCACGATCGCGGCGAGGAAGTTGTTGCGGCGAGAATCGAGAAGCGAGTCCTCGGTCAGCGTGCCGGGCGTGACGAGGCGCACCACATCGCGCCGCACGACGGACTTGCCGCCGCGCTTCTTCGCCTCGGCCGGGTCCTCCATCTGCTCGCACACGGCGACCCGGTGGCCGAGCGCGATGAGGCGATGCAGATACTCGTCGGCGCGCTCGATCGGCACGCCGCACATCGGGATGTCGGCGCCCTGATGCTTGCCGCGCTTGGTCAGCACGATGCCGAGCGCTCGGCTCGCCGTCTCGGCGTCGGAGAAGAACATCTCGTAGAAGTCGCCCATCCGGTAGAACAGCAGGCAGTCCGGATTGGCGGCCTTGATCTCGATGTACTGCTCCATCATCGGCGTGACGCGGGTGTCGGCGGCACGCGTATCTGGAGCGCGCGTCTCGGCGCGCGGCGCCTGCGCGTCGCCGATGCGCGCCTCGGCGGCACGCGGATCGTCGGTCTCGTCGGGAGCGGGCTTGTTCACGGCATCCATGGCGGCCGCACGCTAGCAGAAGCGCCGCCGGGATTCTAACCGCTGGCACGCTGGACTTGTGGAGAGTTCGCGCGGCGCTTGCGCCCCTTCTCCCCGTGCGCGGGGAGAAGGTGGCTCGCCGCGTAGCGGCGAGACGGATGAGGGGGCGCTGCGTGGATACGGAAACGCCCCCTCACCCGGATTTCCCGCGCGAGCGCGTGAAATCCGACCTCTCCCCGCACGGCGAGGAGAGGTTGTCGCCGGCGCCGCGGCTTTACTTCACCAACGTCTTGCCCGTGATGCGCTGGATGTTGCCGAAATAGATCAGGTCCAGGGTCTCTTTCGGGAGATCGAGCGAGTCGAGGATGGCCTGGGTGTCGCGGATGAAGCCCGGGCCCTTCTCGGGGTCGAACGGGCAGTCGGTGGCGAACAGGATGTTCTCTTTCGGGTAGAAGGCGAGGCCGGCCTGGGTGCCGATCTTCGACGAGAACACGGCCGTGTCGGGGTAGAAGCTCTCACGGAAATAATCGAGCGGGCGCTTCATCAGCGACGCCTTGAGGCTCGCATAGTCGGCGTCCGACGTGCGGGTGCCGATCAGATCCCAGCCCGGCCCGATGCGGCCCTCCAGCATCGGCACAATACCGCCGAAATGGTGGACGATCGGCTTCAGGCGCGGGTGGCGGTCGAGCACCTTCGAGAAGACGAGCCGCGCCATCATGGCGGCGGTCTCGTAGGACCAGCCGAACGTCCACCAGATCTCGTAGAGCGACTTGTTCTCGGTCTGGTAGTCCGGGAAGTCGGCGCGCCGCGCCGGGTGGATCCACACCGGCTTGTCGAGCTGTTCCACCGCGTCCCAGAACGGCTCGAACTCGGGGAGATCGATCGGCTTGCCCTGGACGTTGGTGTAAATCTGGACGCCGCAGGCATCGAGGTCCTTGATGGCGCGCCGCGCCTCGCGGACCGCGCCCTCGACATTCGCGAGCGACACCTGGGCGACGAAACCGGGAAAGCGGTCGCGGTGACGCGAGACGATGTCGAAAAGCCCGTCGTTGATGATCCGGCAGAACTCCTCGGTCTTCTCGGGCCCGACCACGTCCTCCATGGGCGGGCTCGAATAGGCGATGATCTGCGCATAGTCCGGAAACGCGTCGAGCATTTTCAGGCGGGCATCGAGGTCGCAGATGCAGGGGATGCCGCGCATGCGCTTGCCGATGCCCTGCTGGCCGGCGCCGAGTCGGTCCATGGCGGCGAGAATGCCGGCCGGGATGAAATGCGTGTAGGCGTCGATGCGCATCGGGGGCGGGATCCAGGTTCGGGCGTGTCGGCGGGCCGGGTGGGGTGCCCGACCATGGCAGGACACGATGCCGCGGGCCAGCCCCGAGCCCTGCACGGGCCACATGCGGGCCTCCCGGCCGAGCCGAGATTTTTCAACCATCCGAAAGGCTTCGGATGCCGAAACCGGCGCGCCGGCCGACCTGCGTCCGGAAGCTGTCGCGTCGAGGCGTTTGACGGCGAGGCGGCGACGGGCCTTAGATGCCGTCTCGCCTTTCAGAAGCCGTTTGTCTCGATCCCATTTCTCCCGGGGCCGCGCCCCTGTCCGAGGTCATGATGGCCGAGCTCATGTCGCTGCACGACGCGATCGCGTCCGCCGTCCACGACGGCGACACGGTCGCGATCGAGGGCTTCACCCATCTGATCCCGCACGCCGCCGCGCACGAGGTGATCCGCCAGCGCCGGCGCGATCTCACCTTGGTGCGGATGACGCCCGACATCGTCTACGATCAGATGATCGGCATGGGCTGCGCGCGGAAGCTGGTGTTCTCGTGGGGCGGCAATCCCGGCGTCGGCTCGCTGCACCGCTTCCGCGACGCGATCGAGCGCGGCTGGCCGCATCGCATCGACCTCGAGGAGCACGCTCACGCCGCGATGGCCAACGCCTATGCGGCCGGCGCCGCCAACCTGCCCTTCGCGGTGTTCCGCGGCTATCTCGGCGTCGATCTGCCGAAGGTCAATCCGAACATCCGCCGCGTCACCTGCCCGTTCACCGGCGAGAAGCTCGCCGCCGTGCCGGCGCTGCGCCCCGATGTCGCGATCGTCCACGCCCTGAAGGCCGACCGCGCCGGCAACGTGCTGATCGAGGGGATCCTCGGCGTGCAGAAGGAGGCCGTGCTGGCGGCCAAGCGCGCCGTCGTCACCGTGGAGGAGATCGTCGACGATCTCGGGGAGCGAAGCCCCAATGCCGTGATCCTGCCGGGCTGGACCGTCACAGCGATCGCCGCGGTGCCGGGCGGAGCCTATCCGTCCTACGCGCACGGCTACTATCCGCGCGACAACGCCTTCTATCTCGGCTGGGACAAGATCGCCCGCGACCGCGACGCCTTCATGGCCTGGGTGAAGGCCAACGTGTTGGAGCAGGGGCCGGAGGCTTTCGCCCGACACCGCGCCCGGCTGGCCGCGTGAGGACGCCATGACGCTCGCCTGGACCGCCACCGAGATGATGACCGTCGTGTCGGCGCGCGCACTCTCGTCGTCCGACGTCTGCTTCGTCGGCATCGGGCTGCCGTCGGCGGCCTGCAATCTCGCCCGCCTGACGCATGCGCCCGGCATCACGCTGATCTACGAGTCCGGCACCATCGCGACGCGGCCGAGCGTGCTGCCGCTCTCGATCGGCGACGGCGAGCTGTGCGACACGGCGCTGACGACCGTCTCGGTGCCGGAGATGTTCCGCTACTGGCTGCAGGGCGGGCGCATCACGGTCGGCTTTCTGCCCGGCGCCCAGATCGACCGCTTCGCCAATCTCAACACCACGGTGATCGGTCCCTACGACCGGCCGGCGACGCGGCTGCCGGGCAGCGGCGGCGCGCCCGAGATCATGACGCATTGCGGCGAGATCTTCGTCACCATGAAGCAGAGCCGGCGCAGCTTCGTGGACAAGCTCGACTTCGTCACCACGTTCGGCCACGGCGAGGGCGGCGACCACCGCGCCCGCCTCGGCATCCGCACCAAGGGGCCGACCCGGCTGATCACCGACTTGTGCATCTTCGCGCCCGACCCGGAGACCAAGGAGATGGTCGTCACGTCCATCCATCCTGGCGCGACCCGCGACGAGATCCGCGCCGCGACCGGCTGGCCGGTGCGCTTCGCCGAGACGGTCGCCGAGACGGCGATGCCGACCGAGGCCGAGCTGGAGGTGCTGCGCGACCTGCACGCCCGCACGCGCCGCGCCCACGGGGCGGCCTGAGCGGCGATCGCGCCGGTTCGCCGCGCGGTCCTCCGCTGCGGCGGCTCGGTCCGAGCCGGTGGGAGGCTCTCGAAGTGGGTGGGCGATAACCGAACGCGACGTCCAAAATCGGACCAATCTGCGCTTGCATTCGCGGTCTCGGCGAGGTGAAATACGAAAAAACACGCTCATCGAAGCGAAACAGCAGGAAGCGCCCAGGGCCATGACCTTCTTTTTTCCCACCCAGAGTCTGTCCGCATTTCCGCCGCGGTTGTCGCCGGGCTACAAGAGCACGCCCAAGCGGTCCCCGACCAAGCCGCTGATCCTGATGAAGCACACGCTGAGCGAGCTGACCGGCCCGGTCTACGGGCAGGACGCCGTGCAGCCGGGTGACGACGACCTCACCCGTCAGCACGCCGGCGAGCCGCTCGGCGAGCGCATCATCGTGCACGGCCGCGTGCTCGACGAGGACGGCCGGCCGGTGCGCAACGCGCTGGTCGAGATCTGGCAGGCCAATGCCTGCGGCCGCTACATCCACGTCGTCGACCAGCACCCGGCGCCGCTCGATCCGAATTTCACCGGCGCCGGCCGGTGCAAGACCGACGAGAACGGGCACTACAAGTTCGTCACCGTGAAGCCCGGCGCGTACCCGTGGGGCAATCACCCGAACGCCTGGCGCCCGGCCCACATCCACTTCTCGATGTTCGGGCACTCCTTCGTGTCGCGGCTCGTCACCCAGATGTACTTCCCGGGCGATCCGCTGCTGCCGTTCGATCCGATCTTCAACTCGGTGACCGAGGAGGCGGCGCGCAACCGCATGATCTCGGCCTTCGATCTGGAGAGCACGGTGCCGGAATGGGCACTCGCCTACCGGTTCGACATCGTGCTGCGCGGCCGCAACCAGACCCCGATGGAGAGCTGAGATGACGCTCGGCATCACGCCGTCCCAGACCGTCGGCCCGTACTTCGCCTACGGCCTCACGCCGAACGGCAAGTACGACTGGAAGGACACCTTCGGCAACAACCTGATCACGTCGGACGCGGCCGGCGAGCGCATCCGCATCGAGGGGCGCATCTACGACGGCGACGGCGCGCCGATCACCGACTCGATGCTTGAGATCTGGCAGGCCGACGCGCAGGGCCGCTACGCCAGCCCGGCCGATCCGCGGCCGCGCAACTCGACCTTCCAGGGTTTCGGGCGCACCGGCACGGACGCCGAAGGGCGCTTCGTGTTCGAGACGATCAAGCCCGGCCCGGTGCCGGGGCCCGACGACACGACCCAGGCGCCGCACATCCTGGTCGCCGTCTACGGACGCGGCATGTTGCGCCAGAGCTACACGCGCATCTACTTCGCCGACGAGGCCGGCAACGCCGCCGATCCGATCCTGGCCCTGGTGCCGGCGGAGCGGCGCGGCACCCTGATCGCGGCGAGGTCGGAGCAGAACGGCCACACGGTCTACACCTTCGACATCCGCCTGCAGGGCGACGCCGAGACGGTGTTCTTCGAGATTTGAGAAACCGAACGACGGGGCGCCTCTGCACCGCATGCGGAGGCGTTGTAGCCCTGGTCGTTCCGGGGCGCGGGCCGTCAGGTCCGCGAGCCCGGACTCCATAGCCCCGGTGTCGGTGGCTCACGGAATACAGGAGATATGGGTCCCGGGCTCGACCCTTCGGGCCGCCCCGGGACGACGAACTGCAAACAACGACGACAACGACAACAAACAACGAACCACAGGGAGAGAGACATGCTCGGGACGATTCTGACACGGCTCGCCGCCGGCGTCGCGCTCGGCCTTCTGGCCGCCGGGGCCGCATCGGCGCAGGGTGTCGTCAAGATCGGCGTCATCGAGGCGATGACGGGACAGCAGCAGTCGACCGGCGTGCAGACGCTGGCGGCCATGAAGCTCTACATGCAGCAGCACGGCGACACCGTCGCCGGCAAGAAGATCGAGCTGATCGTCAAGGACGATGGCGCCGTCGCCGACAACGCCAAGCGCCTCGCCCAGGAGCTGATCGTCCGCGACAAGGTGAACGTGCTGATCGGCTTCGCCGTGACGCCGACGGCGCTCGCCGTCGCGCCGCTCGCCACCGAGGCGAAGATCCCGACCATCGTGGCCAATGCCGGCACCTCGATCATCACCGAGCGCTCGCCCTACATCCTGCGCACCAGCTTCACGCTGCCGCAGTCGAGCGAGATCATCGGCGAATGGGCGGCCAAGAACGGCGTCAAGAAGGTCGTGACGATCGTGTCCGACTACGCACCCGGCATCGACGCCGAAAAGAGCTTCACGGCGGCCTTCACCAAGGGCGGCGGCCAGGTGGCCGAGGCCCTCAAGGTGCCGCTCGCGGCGCCCGACTTCGCGCCCTTCCTGCAGCGCGCCCGCGACGCCTCGCCCGACGCCGTGTTCGTCTTCGTGCCGTCCGGCCAGGGCGCGACCTTCGTCAAGCAGTTCATCGAGCGCGGCCTCGACAAGGCCGGTATCAAGATCATCGGCACCGGCGACGTGACCGACGACGACCTCCTCAACGGCATGGGCGACCAGGTGATCGGCACCGTGACGGCGCACATGTACTCGGCCGACCATCCCTCCGAGCTGAACAAGAAGTATGTCGAGGCGTTCAAGAAGGCCAACAACGGCCTGCGCCCGAACTTCATGTCGGTCGGCGGCTACGACGCCATGCATCTCGTCTACGAGGCGCTGAAGAAGACCAACGGCGACACCAACGGCGACAAGCTCCTCGCCGCCATGAAGGGCATGGCCTGGGAGAGCCCGCGCGGCCCGATCTCGATCGACCCGGAGACCCGCGACATCGTCCAGAACATCTATGTCCGCAAGGTCGAGAAGAAGAACGGCGAGCTCTACAACGTCGAGTTCGAGACCTTCAAGGACGTGAAGGATCCGGGCAAGGCGAAGAAGTGAGCCCATGATGAAGTTCCCTCTCCCCGCCGCGCGGGGAGAGGGTGGCGCGCCGCGCAGCGGCGTGTCGGGTGAGGGGGCCTCTCGTGGATACGGAGACGCCCCCTCACCCGACATCCGCGCTGGACGCGCGAATGTCGACCTCTCCCCGCACGCGGGGAGAGGCTTAGAAGCACCAACGTCACACCCCCGGCGGCCCCATGGTCACGATCCTGTTCGACGGCATTGCCTACGGCATGCTCCTGTTCGTGCTCGCCGCCGGCCTGTCGGTGACGCTCGGGCTGATGAACTTCGTCAATCTGGCGCACGGCGCCTTCGCCATGGCGGGCGGCTACGCGGCGCTGGTGGCCGTCAACCGGCTCGGCGTGCCGTTCGGCTTCGGCCTCGTCGTCGCCTTCCTGTTCTCGGCGGCGCTCGGCGCGCTGCTCGAGCGCACGCTCTATGTGCACGTCTACGCCAAGAGCCATCTCGATCAGGTGCTGTTCACCATCGGGCTCGTCTTCATGTCGGTCGCCATGGTCGACTACACGATGGGCTCGTCGCAGCAGTTCATCGCCATCCCGCCGGCGCTGCAGGGTCAGGTCACGGTCCTGGGCCTCGACATGAGCAAGTACCGGCTCCTGATCATCGTCGTCTGCGGCCTCGTCACGGCGCTCCTGCAGCTCGGGCTGACGCGGACGCGCTTCGGCAGCCGGCTGCGCGCCGCCGTAGACGACCAGCGGGTGGCGCGCGGGCTCGGCATCAATGTCGGCGCCGTGTTCGGCCTCACCTTCGCGCTCGGCTCCGGCCTCGCCGGCCTCGGCGGGGCGCTCGGTGCCGAGATTCTCGGCCTCGACCCGATCTTCCCGCTCAAATACATGATCTACTTCCTGATCGTCGTCACGGTGGGCGGCACCTCGTCGATCACCGGGCCGTTCCTCGCCTCGCTGCTGCTCGGCATCGCCGACGTCGCCGGCAAGTACTACGTGCCGCAGCTCGGGGCCTTCGTCATCTACACGATCATGATCGTGGTGCTGATCCTGCGGCCGCAGGGCCTGTTCGTCCGGAAGGGTGCGCGATGAGAGGTCCCGACGTGTCGACCTCGGCGAAGCTCGCAGGCGCGATCTCGGCGCAGTTCACGGCCCGCGCCCGCTGGACGCCGCTCGAGATCCTGTTCTGGCTCGCCGCCGCGGCGACCATCTGGGTGCTGCCCGAGCACCATCTGATCCTCACCGAGATCGTGATCTGGGCGCTGCTCGCGCTCTCGCTCGACCTGATCCTCGGCTATGCCGGCATCATCTCGCTTGGGCATGCCGCCTTCTTCGGCGTCGGCGCCTACACGGCCGGCCTGCTCGCCAAGCACGCGCTGGTGACCGAGCCGGTGCTCGGCCTTCTGGTCGCCGGCCTGGCAGGCGGCCTGTTCGGCTTTGCGACGAGCTTCCTGGTGCTGCGCGGCACCGATCTCACCCGCCTGATGGTGACGCTCGGCGTCGCGCTTCTGGTGCGCGAGGTCGCCAATCGCGCCGCCTGGCTCACCGGCGGCGCCGACGGCCTGCAGGGCATCAGCATGGAGCCGGTGCTCGGCCTGTTCCGCTTCGATCTCTACGGCCACACCGCCTATGTCTACAGCCTCGTCGTGCTGTTCGTGCTGTTCGTGATCGCGCGCCGCGTCGTCGGCTCGCCGTTCGGCCTGTCGCTGCAGGCGATCAAGGGCAATCCGCTGCGTGCCTCGGCGGTCGGCATCGGCCAGACCTGGCGGCTGGTCGGCATCTACACCATGGCGACGGCCTATGCCGGCATCGCCGGCGCGCTGCTGACCCAGACGACCGCGTTCACGTCGCTCGAGTCGCTCTCCTTCGACCGCTCCGCCGACGCGCTGCTGGTGCTGATCATCGGCGGCACCGGCCATCTCTACGGCGGGCTGATCGGCGCCGTGGTGTTCCGCTTCGCCCAGGACTGGATCGCGGCGGCGACGCCGCAATACTGGCAGTTCTGGATCGGCCTGTTCCTGGTGTTGATCGTGCTGGTCGGCCGCGACCGCATCGGCGGCTGGTTCGCGCCGCTGCGCCGCCTCGCCGACCGCGTGTCGGACTGGCGCTCCTGGCGCCGCGCGCCGAGCACGCAGGCTGGCGAGGAAGGGCGCCCGTGATGTCCATGTCCCCTGTCCCGGTCCTGGAGACCCGCCGCCTGGAAAAACGCTTCGGCGGCATCGTCGCATCCAACGACGTCAACCTGTCGATCGCGCGCGGCGCCCGCCATGCGCTGATCGGCCCCAACGGCGCCGGCAAGACGACGCTGGTCAACATGCTGACCGGCGTGCTCAAGCCGTCGGGCGGCGAGATCCTGCTCGACGGCAGGGAGATCACGACGCTCGATCCGCACCAGCGCGTGCGGCTCGGCATCGCCCGCACGTTCCAGATCAACCAGCTCTTCGCCGACCTCACGCCGGTGGAGACGCTCGGGCTCGCGATCTCCGAGCGGCTCGGCACCGGCACGCATTTCTGGCGGGTGCCCGGCACCCGGCCCGAGGTGGTCGACGAGATCGCCGCGCTGCTCGAACGCTTCGGACTCGCCGACGTGATGCACGAGCGCACCGGCGTTCTGCCCTACGGCAAGCAGCGGCTCCTGGAGATCGCCCTCGCCTTCGCCTGCCGGCCGCGCGTGCTGCTGCTCGACGAGCCGGCCGCCGGCGTGCCGGAGGCGGAACGCCACGAGATCCTCGCCGCCGTCGCCGGCCTGCCCGCGGACGTCACGGTGCTCTTGATCGAGCACGACATGGACATCGTCTTCACCTTCGCGGATCGCATCTCCGTGCTGGTCAACGGCCAGCTCTTCGTCGAGGGCACGCCCGACGAGGTCGCGCGCGATCCGCGGGTCAAGGCCGTCTATCTCGGCGAGTCGCTCGAATCCGGGGAGCCGGTCGATGCCTGAGCTTCTGGAGATCGAGCGCCTCTCCGCCGGCTACGGCGAGGCCGTGGTGCTGAACGAGATCTCGCTCACCCTCGCGGAAGGCCGCTCGCTCGCGCTGCTCGGCCGCAACGGCATGGGCAAGACGACGCTGGTCAACACCATCGTCGGGGTGACGCGCTGGCGCGGCGGCACCATCAGGCTCGCCGGCCGCGACATCACGAGGCTGCGCCCCGACCAGCGCGCCCATGCCGGCATCGGCTGGGTGCCGCAGGAGCGCAACATCTTCAAGTCGCTCACTGTCCACGAGAACCTCACCGCGGTTGCGCGCCCCGGCGCATGGTCGCCCGCCAAGGTCTACGCGATGTTCCCGCGGCTCGCCGAGCGGCGCGGCAATCTCGGCAACCAGCTGTCCGGCGGCGAGCAGCAGATGCTGGCGGTCGGCCGCGCCCTCGTGCTGAACCCCAGACTCATGCTACTCGACGAACCGACCGAGGGGCTCGCGCCGATCATCGTCGAGGAGCTGATCGCGGCGCTCTCCCGCATCACCCGCGACGAGGGTCTTTCCGCCATCATCGTCGAGCAGAACGCGCAGAAGATCCTCGGCGTCACCGACCGGGCCGTGGTGCTGGAGCGCGGCAGCGTGGTCCATGCGGGCGACAGCGCCGCGCTGAGGGCGGACCGCGCCGTGCTCGAAGGCTTCCTCGGCGTCAGCCACGGCGGCCCGAAGCGGGCGGCGGCGAGGGCTGGATAAAGATATTCGTCATTCCGGGGCGCGGGCCGAAGGCCCGCGAGCCCGGAATCCATACTCACTGACTGGGGTTATGGATTCCGGGCTCGCTGCTTCGCGGCGCTTCGGAATGACGGCCTCACTGAAGCGAACAATGAGAGGGAGAAGCACATGTCGCGCAATCGTCCGCCGTTCCGGGCCGATCAGGTCGGCAGCCTCTTGCGACCTGCCGCGCTAAAGCAGGCGCGCGCCCGCTTCCAGGCCGGCGAGATCCCGGCCGAGGAGCTCCACCGCGTCGAGGACGAGGAGATCCGCCGCGTCATCCGCACCCAGGAGGACATCGGCCTGCAGGCCGTCACCGACGGCGAGTTCCGCCGCTCCTGGTGGCATTTCGACTTCCTGAAGAAGCTCGACGGCGTCGAGGGCTTCGAGGCGCAGTCGGGCATCCAGTTCCACGGCGTGCAGACGCGCGCCGAGGGCGTGCGGGTGACGGGCCGGGTCGGCTTCTCCGGCCACCCGATGCTGGAGCATTTCAAGTTCCTGGCGGCCAACACCAAGGTCGTGCCGAAGATGACGATCCCGTCGCCGACGCTGCTGCACTTCCGCGGCGGCCGCAAGGAGATCAGCTCGTCGGTCTATCCGGATCTCGACGCCTTCTTCGACGATCTCGGCCGCGCCTACAAGAAGGCCGTCAAGGCGTTCTACGACGCCGGCTGCCGTTATCTTCAGTTCGACGACACCGTGTGGGCCTATCTCTGCTCCAAGGAGCAGCTCCAGCTCGCCCGCGAGCGCGGCGAGGAGGTCGAGAAGCTGCCGCGCATCTATGCCGAGGTGATCAACGCCGCGATCTCCGACCGGCCGCACGACATGGTGATCACGACGCATGTGTGCCGCGGCAACTTCCGCTCGACCTGGATCAGCGAGGGCGGCTACGAGCCGGTGGCCGAGCGTCTGCTCGGCGAGATCGACTACGACGGCTACTTCCTGGAGTACGACACCGAGCGGGCCGGCGGCTTCGAGCCGCTGCGCTTCCTGCCCAAGGGCAAGAAGATCGTCGTGCTCGGCCTCGTCACCTCGAAGACCGGCACGCTCGAGGACGCGGACGCGGTCAAGCGCCGCATCGACGAGGCTTCGAAGTTCGCGCCGCTCGACCAGCTCGCGCTCAGCCCGCAATGCGGCTTCGCCTCCACCGAGGAGGGCAACATCCTGGCCGACCAGGAGCAGTGGGCGAAGCTGTCGATGATCGTCGAGATCTCCCGCGAGGTGTGGGGCTGAGCGGGCACATCCGCGCATCCGCACGTGATGCGCGGGCTCGCCCCGCGCATCCGTCGCCTGCGTCCGAATGCGTTCCGTCGCATCTGGCGACCATGGTCGGGCGGCGATGATGCCGTGCGGCGCCTTGCGATTTCCCGGCGGCGCGATATCTGAGGTCGACATCCTCGTCCTCGATCTCGCGCCGCGGACCCGCCTGCATGATCACGAGCCTGATCGCCGACATCGGCGGCACCAACACGCGTCTCGCCGTGACCGGCCCCGAGGGACTGCCGGAGCACGTGCACAGCTTCGCCAATGATCGCGTCGAGAGTCTCGACACCGCGATCGCGGACTATCTCGCCGCGTCCGGTCTCGCCCCGCAGGCCGCCGTGCTCGCCGTCGCCGGGCCCGTGCAGGGCCGCAGGATCGCGCTCACCAATCGCGACTGGGTGCTCGACCTCGATCGCATCGAGGCGCGCTTCGGCTTCCGCTGGGCCTGCGCCATCAACGACTTCGAGGCCTTTGCGTGGGCCCTGCCGCTGTTCGGGCCCGCCGATCTGCGGCCGCTCGGCTCAGCGCTGCCGGGACGCGACGGGCCGCTCGCGGTGCTCGGCCCCGGCACCGGGCTCGGCGTCGCCGCGCTGGTGCCGGAGGAGGACGGCGGCTTCACGGCGGTGGCGAGCGAGGCCGGCCACATGTCGTTCGGTCCCGCGGCGGCCGACGAATGGCCGGTGTTCCGGCGCATCGCCGACACGGTCGAGGCGGTGTCGGCCGAGACCGTGATCTCGGGCGCCGGTCTCGCGCGGCTCCACGCGGCGCTGCATCCCGACGCGCCGGCACACGATGGCGCGATGATCGATGCCGCCGGCATCGATGCGGCGGCGGAGCGTGGCGATCCGGCGGCGCGCGCGACGGTCGCGCTGTTCGTGCGCCTGCTCGGCCGCTTCGCCGGCGACATCGCGCTCGCCTTCAAGAGCACGGGCGGTCTCTATGTCGGTGGCGGCGTCGCCCGGAAGCTCGGGGACCTGATCGACGGCGCGGCGTTTCGCGCCGCTTTCGAGGCGCACCCGGCGATGCGCCCGATGCTGGAGAGGATTCCGACCGCGCTCGTCACCTGCGCCGAGCCGGGCCTGCTCGGCTGCGCCGCCCATGCGGTCCATCTCGCTCGCCGAAACGCCGCGCGCACCGCGCCGGCCTGATCGCGACCCGCGCGAAACCCCGGCTTCGGCGGGCGACTGCGGCAGGCGTGGCCGCGACGACCCGCATGTGTCCAGGGGGACACAGTCGCGATCACGGTGAAGAATACGTATCTGCGCCCTCTTGATGCAGGTCGGCGCGTTGGTTCTAATCGAGGCCATGAGCACCGTTCTGATCGAGATTCGCCGTGCCAAGGTCTCCGATGCGACGTCGGTCGCAGCGGCCCACGACGAGGCTTGGCGGACCGCATATCGCGGCATCATCCCGGGCGCCGAGCTGGAAAAGCTGGTGCAACGGCGCGGTCCGGCGTGGTGGGACGGCGCCATCCGCAAGGGCAGCCGCGTCTCGCTGTTCTGCTTCGGCGATCAGATCGCGGGCTACTCCAACTATGGCCGCAACCGCGCCCGCAGCCTCGCCTACGAGGGCGAGATTTACGAGCTCTACATGCGGCCGGAGTTCCAGGGCCTCGGTTTCGGTCGCCGGCTGTTCACGGCGGCGCGCCGCGACCTCGCCCAGAACGGCATGAAGAGCATCGTGGTCTGGGCGCTGTCCGACAACGAGCCGGCGCTGGATTTCTATCGCGCGCTCGGCGGCCGCCCGGTGGCGCGCTCGTCCGAGACCTTCGGCACCAAGACGCTCGACAAGATCGCCTTCGCCTGGCCGGCCTGACGCCGCGTCGCCGGCGGCCCGCGTCGTCCGCAGGTGTTCGGACCAGCGGCGGCACGATCTGATTCTCGTTTGTGAGATCGTTCAGCGAGTCTCGACGGCGCGTTCGCCGTGTCGGCGACGTGAGCGTCGTCGCGGCAGAGCGTCACCCTTCTCCGATGATCTCCTGGCGGCGGCGCTCGAGCTCGGCCGAGTAGCGGCGCAGCAGATAGGCCTCGGTGAGCAGGCCGATCACCTTGCGGGTCTCCTCCGATTCGACCACCGCCAGCGCCTCCGCCTCGGTACGGTCGAACACGGCCGCCGCCTGCTTGGCCGTCATGGTCTGCGACAGCATCTCGTCGGAAAAGCGCAGCAGGCTGCGCACCGGCGCCGCCGCGTCGCGCTCGGCCGCATGCGCCTCCGGCACGGAGACGAGGCCGGCATAGACGTCGTCCGCCTCGACCGCCACCACCTGCCCGGTCGAGCCCAGCGGAAAGGCGCGCCGCAGCGCCCCGATCGTGGTGTCGGCCGGCACGGTGCGGGCCTCGCGCATCATCCGGCCGACGGTGAGGTCGCGCATCCAGCCGACATCGGCGGCGCTGCGGATCGTCTCGCCGCGCAGATGGAACCGCCAGGTCGCGAACGAGTAGCCGAACGTCTCGCGCGTCACCTGTGCGGCGACGATGACGGCGACCAGCACGGCGACCGTGAGCCACAGGTCGCCGGTCGATTCGAGCGCGATGAACGTCATGGTCAGCGGTCCGCCGATCACGGTGGCGGCGAGCGCGCTCATCGCCACGACGGACCAGACGTTCGAGTCGACGTGCAGGCTCGGGGCCACCGTCGCGATCGCGACGGCGAAGATCTGGCCGGCGAGCGCGCCCATCAGCAGCGACGCGAAGAACAGGCCGCCGCGAAAGCCCGACCCGAGCGATACCACCGACGCGACGATCTTCAGCGCCAGGATCAGCGCCACGGTCTTCAGCGACAGGTCGAGCAGCCCGACGAGATGCAGGGCACCGTGCCCGGACGAGAGCACCCGCGGCGTGATCAAGGCGAGACAGCCGACCACCAGGCCACCGAGGAACGGCCGCAGCGCCGGCTTGACGAAGCGCACGAACAACGCCTCGACCACGGCGACGGACCGCATCACGCCGATGCCGAGGCCCGCCATGGCGAGGCCGAGCGCCGCGGCGAGCAGGAGATCGTGATGCGCGATCTTCCCGGTCTCCACCGTGATGATGCCGAGATGGCCGGGCGAGAGCGCGCCGGCGACCGCGTAGCCGACCACGGCGGCGGCCGCGACCGGTGCGAGGCCGGCGACCGAGTAGGTGCCGATCACCAGCTCGAAGGCGTAGAAGGCGCCGGCGAGCGGCGCCTGGAAGGCGCCCGCGATGCCGCCCGCGGCGCCACAGCCGACCAGCACCCGCAGGTCGCCGCGGCGCAGCCGGAACGCGATGCCCAGCCGCGACGCGATGCCGGCGGCGAGCTGGGTGTAGCCGGCCTCGAGGCCGACCGAGGCGCCGACCCCGCTCGACCACACGGTCTTGACCGCGACGACGACGCTGCCCAGCAGCGACATGCGGCCGCCGTGCAGGGCATTGGCCTCGATCGGGTCGATCTCGCGCTGCGGCCGGCGTGCCGCCAGCCAGGCCGAGGCGATGCCGAAGGCGAGCCCACCGAGGCACGGCACCGCGATCGCCGCGATCGGATCGACCGACCACGAGGCCGACAGCCGCGTGCCCGGCGGGATGCCGAACAGGAGCGCGTGCAGGCCGTTGACCGCGGCGTTCATGGCGGTGACGACCAGGCCGGCAATGGCCCCGACCACGGCGCCGAGCACGACCAATGCCGTCTCGCGCGAGCGCACGAGCGATCGCAGCCGATGGGGGGCTTCGAATTCGGAGGGAGCAGGGGCCACGCGATGCCTTGCCGGAAAACGCCGGTTCATGCAGGCCACGCCGACGCGGCCGTACTGTGGCGAAGCCGGCGGAGAGCGGCAAGCGGGCGGCAGAGTCCCTCAGCCCCGCCCGGTCCGCCGCGCCGGCGGCGCCATCGCGGCCAGGAACGCGGCCTGCGGGATGAACAGGCCCTGCGCCCGCACCAAGCCCTTGCCGAAGTCGCACAGGAGGTCGCCCTTGCCGTAGAGGCTCTCGGCGCCGGGCTCGTCGAGCACGATCTGGGCGTTCACGGCATTGGCGACCTTCAGGCAGACCTTCAGCGGCAGGTTCGCCTTGACGAGGCCGGTGACGATCGTCTTGTCGGGGCGCTGCGTCGCCAGCACCAGATGGATGCCGGCGGCCCGCCCCATGCCGGCGATGCGGGCGACCAGCGCCTCGAACTCCTTTTTCTCGTCGCGGCCGGCCAGGATCAGGTCGGCGAACTCGTCGAACACCAGCACCAGGAACGGGATGTCGGTCTCGCCGGCGGCGATGCGTTCGGCGAGGTTGGCGAAGCCGCCGCGCTTGAGCCGCTGGTAGCGCTCCTCCATCTCGGCGATGGCGGCGCGCAGGATCGCCATCGCGTCGGCGAGCGTGGTCGCCACGGGTCGCCACAGATAGGGGCTCGCCTCGACGCCCGCGAAGGTGAGGATCTTGGGATCGATCAGGGCGATCCGGACCGCGGCCGGCGTGTTGCGCAGGACGAGCGTCGCGACCATCGCCTTCAGCCACTCGCTCTTGCCCGAGCCGGTCGAGCCGGCGACCAGCGCGTGGCAGGTGTTGGGATCGGCGAAGTCGGCGATCACCGGCTCGCCCTCCACCCCGATGCCGATCGGGACCGCCACCGGGCTCTTCAGCGTGGTTGCGAGCGCCCCTGCGAGCGCGTCCTTCAGGAGGCACGGCGTCGGCTCCGGCCGCGGCAGGTCGAGCATGACAAAACCCTTGCCGGCGCGGATCAGCGGCGGCTCGGCGAGCGCCAGCGCCACCTGCAGGTCGGCCGCCCGGTTGGCGAGCGAGGCGACCTTCACGCCGGGCCGCGGCGTGAGCTTGATGCGCACGAGCTGCGGCCCCTGGATCACGCCCGTCACCTCGACGCCGAGATTGTGCGCGCCGAAGGCGGTGATTACCTTGTCGCCCAGCAGCGCCACGCTCGGATCGGACTTATGCGCGGGCGTGCGCACCGGATCTGCTGGCGCATCGTCGCGTGCCGGCGCGTTGCCCCGTGGGGGCTGGGTTCGCTTCGTGGCTTGAGGCTGCGCGGCGGGAAACAGCTCCGCCAGCACCGGTGCCACCATGTCCGAAAAGATCGCGGCGAGATCGTCGGGCGCGACATGCAGCTCGGAGAACTCCGGCAGATAGTATTCGAGCGTGCCGACGAAGCTGCAGCCGGGCCGCCAGAGCGGCAGCAGATGGGCGTAGATCGACAGCTGCACCAGGTCGTGCTTCTGCCGGTCCCCCTGCGAAAGCTTGTAGTCGACGACCTCGAGATGGCCGCCGGGATGGATGCGGATCGCGTCGACCCGGGCGCGGATCTCGACCGTGCCGTCGCCGACCCGCACCGGCACGCGGGCTAGATCCTGCTCGGCGGCGACGAACACGTCCTGCCAGGTCTCGAAGTTTTTCGCGCGCTGCCGCAGATCGATCAGGCGGGCGCAGAAGCTCCGCAGCCGCGCCGTGAAGAGCTGGGCCTCCTCGCCGCGGCCCTTGGCGAACAGCTTGTCGGTGAGGGCCTGCAGCGAGGTCGCCCACAGATGATCGACCAGCGCCTCGGCCGTGTCGGCCCTAGCCGCCGTGGCGATGCTCTCGGGCGCGGTCAGCCAGCGCACTAGCGCCTCGGCCTCGGTGTGGAAGCGCAGGCTCATCGCCCGCGGCGTGCCGGGCGGCGCGAAGCTGCGGGTGGAGGGCTTGTCGCCGGCGCGCCAGCGCGCCCGCCAGTCCTCGTCGAGGACGGCGGCCGTGAGCTCGCTCGCCGTCAGGGTGTGTTGCGCCATTGCAGGAAGATCGTCTTGGGGCCCGGATGCGCCTTGAGATTTGGATGGACCTCGACGCTGCGCAGGAGCGGGTCGCGCAGGGCCTCGTCACCGAGCCGGCCGAGCACCGCCGTGATGTCGACGATCTTCTGCTCGCGCACCGTCTCGAGCACCAGGCGCAGGCGCTTGGCGTCGAGCTCGACGGCTGCCGCGCCGTCGGGCGCCGGCTGTCCATTGGCCGGCTGTCCGGCCGTCGCCTGTCGGCTCGATGTCGTCGCCGGCGGAGCGCCTTTCCCGGCCGGCTGCGGCGTCGGTCCGGCCGATGGCGGCCGCGGCCGCTCGGCGAGGCTCTTCAGGAGCGGGGCGAAGCGCGCCTGCAGGAACGCGAGCGTCTCGGTGCCGCCATACGGGATGTTGCCCTGCAGAGCGTTGGAGTAGAGCTCGCGCGCCGCATGCAGCTCGCACACCTGGTCGAGCGTCAGCGCCACGATGGCGAAGCCCTTCTGCTCGGCCGTCGCGATCTCGCGATTGGCCGCCGTCCAGGTCGGGCGCGGCACCTTGGGCAGGTCGGGCGTGCGGAACACATAAGTGCGCACGCTGCGCCCGGGGATCGCCTCGGCGAGCTCGACCGCCTCGCGGGCGATGCTGCCCCAGCGGTGCCAGTGGTCGCCGCCCTCGAAGGCGAAGAACACCGAGCGGTCCGGCCACGCCCACTCGACCGTGACGTAGCGGCGATGCGCCGGCCGGCTGACCGTGACGCCCGGCTGCCCCTTGCCCACGTCCTTGACGAACCACATCAGCGCGTCCGGGCTGTAGGCGATCAGCGCCTGCTTGGAGCGCACGTCGTTGACCTGGAGGAGGAACAGATCGTCGAGCGACGCTTTCGGCGCGGGCGGCGCCGACGGCTCGGCCAGTGCGCGGAACCGCTCGGCGGCCCGCATCAGCAGGTGCCGCACGCCGTGCTGCTGCAGCGGATCGAAGACCTTTTCGAGCCAGCCGTCGGCGAAGAACCTCTCGATCTCGGCGTCGTCGAGATCGTAGTCCTGCAGCCGCGACAGAATCAGCTCGCGCGCACCGTCGATCTGGATGCCCTCCAGCTCGATCTTCGGCGCCAGCCGGTCCCGCTGCGGCTCGGCGATCCGCGGCATGATCTCGGTGACCCAGTTCTCCTGGTTGGTCGTGATCACGGTGAGGTGGTTGCGCAGGTCGACATAGAGCTGGTCGATGCAGTTGCCGAGCGTGCGGATCAGCGCCGGGTCGCTGGCGTAGAACTCGGTCTGGTCGAAGCAGAACAGGAACGGCCGGTAGTAGGACGCGAGCAGGCACAGCCCCTGCAGACGGCGGAACGAGAGGTCGTTGATCTCCTGCGCCGTCGCGTCGGCGCGCAGCTCGTTGTCGGCGGCGGAGAGGCCGAGGAAGTCGAGCTCGTCGGGCTCCAGCGGCTCGGCGCGCAGCCATTTGAGCGCGGTGCGGCGGCCCTCGCCGGCGCGCTCGTCGAGCGCGATCGCCGCCAGCACGATCAGCCACGCCTGCTCGCGGCCGTCGAGCTCGATGCCGCGCAGATGCATGCGGGTCGTCAGCTTGCCGATGTCGCGCGGATCGAGGATGCGGCCGCTCAGCCACTCGAACCACGGCCGCGTCTTGTCGTCCGGCAACGTCGCCTCGGCGCCGAGCTTGCGCAGGAACGCCACCGCGCCGGCCGCGTCCTTGTAGTTCGGCAGGTCAGCGATGAAGTCGGCCGCGACATGGGCGAGGGTGCCGACGGCGAGCGACTCGATCTGGCGCGGCGCGCCGCGGCGCGCCTCGTCGGGCTGCTCCAGCTCCTGCAGCGTGAGCAGCAGGATCGAGTGCCACGCCTTGAACGGATCCTGGAACGGCCGCAGATAGACCTTGGTGGCGCGCCGCCCGAGCTTGCCGAACAGGCGGCCGAGCAGATGCGACTTGCCGTAGCCGCGGTCCGGCGAGACGACGAGCTGCGCCTTCTTGGCGCGCGCCGGCTTGCGCGGCGGCGGGCCGCCGTCGAGCGCCGAGAACTCGCGATTGAGCCGGCTCAGCGGCGCGTCGTTGAGGCCTCTCACCGAGAACGACACGTCGCGCGGCTCGCGCACCACGTCGTCCTCGAACGGGTTGACGGCGATGTCGGTCACGCGGCGGCTCATCGCTCGTCCTTGACGACGACAGTGACGAACGGCTCGGAAAAACCGGCGATCCGGATGCCGGCCGCGATCACGGCCGGCGGCAGTTCGACCGAGGTGGTGGGGTGGAGCGAGACGCGGCCGGCCTTCGCCTCGGCGAGCAGCAGCGCGTGCAGGTTTTCACGCGATGCCCCGAGAGCCGCTTCGAGGTCGAAGATCTTCACGGCCGAGAAGCCCCCCTGCTCAGCCTTGATGCGGCGATAGGCCGGCAGCAGGGTTTCGAACGTCAGGGCGGGCGCGGATTTCGCGACCGGATCGGGCGCCGGCGCGGCCTGTGGCGCACGGTTGTCCGCCGCGTCGAGCGCGTCGAAGCCGAAACGGTCCGCCGCAGTGTCGCGGTGCAAATAGTATTTCGACGTGCCGCACGACAGCTCGACGATCGCCCGGCTCGCCACCGCATGCTTGAGCGCGTCGGCGAAGAACCGCCGGTGCATGCCGGTGACCTTCTTCTCCAGCCCCGGCTTCGACACGAGCTTGGTGCCGGACTGCAGCACCAGCCGCACCACGATGGCGCTCGCCGTCTCGATCGATGGGCCGCGGCCACGGCCGAAATAGTACTGCGTGCCGCCGTGCCGCACCGGCCCCCAGATCGCCCCCTCGCGGGTCAGGGCGGCGAGCTCCTCGCGCAGCGCGGCTTCGCGCTCGGGCCTGCCGCGCGTGGCGGCGCCGACGAACTTCGTCTTCAGCGCGCCGAGCGTCAGGCCGGCGTCTCCTGCGGCTGCGATGGCCGGCGAGAGGTCGTCGAGGGGCGGCGGCATGAGAATCGACCGGTCCGGCTATGAATCGGGGGGTGCGATCGCCCGCATCATAGTCGGTGTGCGGTGCGAGAAAAGTCCGAATTGTCCTGCGCCGCCACGCTGGACTCGACGCCCGGAGCGGCCTCACGCCGGCGCTGCGGCCGTTCCGTCGTATGGGTCTTTCGTCCTCGTTCAAGCTCCACGAAAGGAGCCAGACCCGACCGGCCGTTTGTCGTCGGTCATCCCGCACTGCATCGAATGCAGTGCACACACGATCTGATCAGATCGTCGCGCCAATCACGCCCTGCGACCGGATGCGACGGACAAGACATCTTTTCATACAAGGTGAGCGTGCTAGGCTCCGCATGTTTCCGCGCGGCCGCGGTCCTGCGCCCGCCACGACCGTTTCGCGCTCGCTCCGCTTCCGCGCTCCTCCGCTCGTTCACGTTCGTCATCCCGTCCGCGCTCGCCACCGGTTCTTCCGTCGACACGGAGTCTGCGACATGAAATCAGTGCTCGTCCTGGCCGCCTGTGCGGCCGGTGCCGTCCTCGTGCAAGGCAGCCTCGTTCAAAACGCAATCGCCGAGACCTATCCGAGCCGTCCCGTCACCGTCATCGTCGCCGCCAGCGCCGGCGGGCCGACCGACACCATCGCCCGCATCGTGACGGAGCGCATGGCGGCGGCGCTCGGCGGCGCCACGCTCGTGGTCGAGAACGTCGGCGGCGCGTCCGGCACCATCGGCACCGGCCGGGTCGCCCGCTCGCCGGCCGACGGCTACACGCTCGGCATCGGCGGCTGGAACCACTACGTCGTCAATGCCGGCATCTATCCGAACCTCAATCACGACCTGTTCGGCGATTTCGCGCCGGTCGCGCAGCTCGCGGCCGGGCCGCAGATCATCCTGTCGAAGAAGGACGTGCCGGCGACCAATCTGAAGGAGCTGATCGCCTGGCTGAAGAGCCAGCCCGGCCCGACCATGGCGACCGGCGGGGTCGGCGCGCCCGGCCACGTCTCGGGGCTCACGTTCCAGGACAAGATCGGGGTGAAGTTCCAGTTCGTGCCGTATCGCGGCTCGGCGCCCGGCCTCAAGGACGTGGTCGCCGGCCATCTCGACACCATGATCGAGCAGACGTCGGGCGCGCTGCCGCAGATCCGGGCCGGCACCGTGAAGGCCTACGCCGTGACCTCGCCGACCCGCCTCGCCGTGCTGCCCGATCTGCCGACCACCGAGGAGGCTGGGCTGCCCGGCTTCCAGGTCTCGGTCTGGCAGGGCATGTGGGCGCCGAAAGGCACGCCCAAGGAGGTGCTGGACCGGCTCGGGGCGGCGGTGCGCGAGGCGCTGGCCGACCCCAAGGTGAAGGCGCGCTACGCCGAGATCGCCCAGGAGATCCCGCCCGCCGCCCACCAGTCGCCGGACGGCTTCACGGCCTACCACAAGGCCGAGATGGAGAAGTGGGTGCCGGTGATCAAGGCGGCCAACATCACGCCGAACTGAGGGGGTGGGCGCCGGACGGCGGCGGACGGCGCTCCGTCCGGCCACCGGACCGCGATAGATGCACAAGATTGCTCAATCGCGCAAAACGAACCATTTGCATCATCACTGCCCGGGGCGCAGCCTCCGGCTGCCAACCGCTTCGACGCGCCGGCGGCGGCTCGATCACTCGCGAGCTCGTCCTGCTAGCCGGTGCGCGACCTTCAGGGAGATCGTCGATGACCCTCACGAGACGCCTCGCGCTCGCGGCGCTGGCGCTGCCGCTCGTCGCCGCCGTGCCGTCCGTCGCGCCGGCCCAGTCGTTCCCCACCAAGCCCGTGCACATCCTGGTGCCCTATGCGGCCGGCGGCGCCGTCGACGTGCTCGCCCGCACGGTCGGCCAGGCGGTGTCGAAGACCTGGGGCCAGCAGATCGTCGTCGACAACCGCCCCGGCGCCGGCGGCATCATCGCCTCGCAGGCGCTGATCCAGTCGCCCGCCGACGGCACCACGCTGCTGCTGGTCGCCAGCGGCCATCCGCTCAACCAGTTCTTCTATCCGAAGCTGCCCTACGACACCTTCGCCGACTTCACCCCGATCACCGAGGTCGCCTACTCGCCGCTCACCATCAACGTGGCGAAGAACAGCCCGGTGAAGGACCTGAAGGAGCTGCTCGACCAGGCGCGGGCGAAGCCCGAGAGCCTGTCCTACGGCATGTCGGGCATCGGCACCTCGGCGCATCTCGCCGGCGAGCTCCTGAACCACATGGCCAAGGTGAAGATCGTCGCCATCCCCTACAAGGGCGGCGCGCCCGCGCTGATGTCGGTGATCGCCGGCGAGATCCCGATGAGCATCAACCCGATGGCCGAGGTGGTCGGGCAGCTCGAGGGCGGCACCGTGCGGGCGCTCGCGGTGACGACCGGCGTGCGCTCGCCGGCCCTGCCGGACGTGCCGACCGTCGCCGAGGCGGGCATCGCCGGCTTCGACACCGCGGTGTGGTGGGGCCTGCTCGGGCCGAAGGGCATGGACCCGGCGCTCGTCGAGAAGATCCAGAAGGACGTCGCCGCGGCGCTCAAGGATCCGACCGTCGAGGCCTACCTGAAGAAGACCGGCTCGGTCGCGGTCGGCTCCTCGCCGAAGGATTTCGCCGCCTACATGAAGACCGAGGCCGACAAGTGGGGCCCGGTGATCAAGGCCGCCAAGATCGAGCTGAAGTGAGGCGAGTGGCGAATAGCGAGTGGCGAGCAGATGCGGGCTCGCTCGTAGCCCGGATGGCGCGTGCGCCATCCGGGAATCACGATCTCGGCCCGGCGCTCAGCAGCAGCCGGGGCGATAGACGACGGCGTAGCCGCAGCCGCCGCAGCCATAGCCGGCCGGCACCGCGTAGGTGACCGGCGCGTAGCGGACGCCCGACCAGCCGCAGCCGGTGCCGAAGGTCGCGCCGCAGCCGGTGCCCCAGCCGGACGCGACCACGGGCGCCCCGTACCCGTACCCGTACCCGTAGCCATAGCCGGGCGCATAGGCGGCGGTCGCGCCATAGACGGCGGCCGCGGCGACGCCGGCGCCGATCGCGGCCGGCGCCCACGGGCGATAGCCATAGCCGCGCCAGCCATAGGCGCGCGGGCCGTAGCCGCGCCACGCCGCCGCCCGCCAGCCATAGGAGCGGACGCCGGTGCTGCGCCAGCCGGCCCGATAGACGCCGTAGCCGCGCGCCATCGGGGGCCGCGCCCAGGTGCGGCCGGCGACGCCGTAGCCGCCGCCCCGATACAGGCCGGGGCCGTGCCACCGCTGCGCCGAGGCCGCGGGCGAAAACGCCAGGGTCGCCGCCCCGGCGAGGAGCATCGTGTACGCGATACGCTTCATCTCGGTTCCTCTCGCTGTCGATGGTGCCGTGTCTCGACGGTGCCGTTTCCGACGCTGCATCGGTCGGTGGCGCCGCGGTCGACGGTGTGGCTTGCCGGTCTTCTGACGCCGGTCGTCGTGATGGCCGGTTCGGCCGGACACGGCGGTTGCGCGCCGCGCTCTCACGTCCGGTACGAGTGTCAGTCAGCCGCCCCGCCGCGACAACGGCCGATCGCTAAAGTTCGAGGTAATTCCTCGTTATCCATGAATCTTAGGACCGGCTCGGCGTGCGGGTGTGCGCCGCGTCGACCCCGGGCCTCTTGCCTTAACCCGCACTTAAGCGCGCTTTCGCTACGCTCACGCGGGGACATGCCGGCGTCGTGGGGGCGTCGGCTGCCGGCGCTTGCCGGTGAAATCCGGGTGCCGAAAGGCGGTCCGGCCGGGGAGTGTCATGGCGCCGCCGAAGAGCACGCGAGACGCCGGAGCCGGGGCGGCATCTAAGAGCGCGGCCGCGCGCGCCCCCGAGGTGAAGCCGCCGCAGAAGGGCGAGCCCAGGAAATCCAAGGCGCCCGTGATCGTCGTCGACGAGGACGCTCAGGTCGGGGTGCCGCGCTCCGGCAAGCGGCGGCGGGATGACGAGATCGACGCCTTCGACATCGACGAGGAGCCCGCCATGGCGCAGGCGACCGGGAAGGGCGGGGGCGCCGGCAAAGGCGCCAGCAGCGCCGGCGAGTCGAAGGGCGGCGCAAAGCCGGCCGGCGGCAAGGCGGGCGGCGCCAAGGCCGCGGCGGGCAAGGGCGGCAAGGGCGGCGGCAAAGGCAAGGGCGGCAAGGGCCGCGGCCCGAAGGGCTCGGTGTTCGGGCGCGGGGTCTATTGGATGGCGGTCGCCGGCCTGTGGGTCGTGATCGCGGCGGGCGGCCTGTTCGTCTACGTCGCCATGCATCTGCCGCCCATCCACGCGCTCGAGGTGCCCAAGCGCCCGCCCAACGTCCAGGTCGTCGGCATGGACGGCACCCTGATGGCGAGCCGCGGCGACATGGGCGGCTCGGCGATCCCGCTGCGCGAGATGCCGGCGCATCTGCCCAACGCCTTCATCGCCATCGAGGACCGGCGCTTCTATTCGCATTTCGGCATCGACCTGATCGGGCTCGGCCGCGCCGTGTGGGCGAACATCGCGCATCGCGGCATCTCGCAGGGCGGCTCGTCGATCACGCAGCAGCTCGCCAAGAATCTCTTCCTGCGGCCGGAGCGCACGCTGATGCGCAAGCTGGAGGAGCTGATGCTGGCGCTGTGGCTGGAGCAGAAGTTCTCCAAGCGCGAGATCCTCGAGCTCTATCTGAACCGCGTCTATTTCGGCTCCGGCGCCTACGGCGTCGAAGGCGCGGCGCAGCGCTACTTCGGCAAGTCGGCCCGCGAGGTGACGGTCGGCGAGGCGGCGCTGCTCGCCGGTCTCGTCAAGTCGCCCTCGAAGCTTGCGCCGACCCGCAACTACGACGGGGCCGAGCGCCGCGCCCAGCTGGTGCTCGCCGCGATGGCGGACGAGGGCATGGCGCCGGACGCGACCCTCAAGGCCGCGATGGCCGACCCGCCCCGCGTCGTGAAGCCGGGCGGCGGCTCGGCCGGCTACGTCGCCGACTGGGTGATGGACGTGGTCAACGACATCGTCGGCCGCGTCGAGGAGGATCTCGTCGTCGAGACCACCATCGACCCGGCGCTGCAGATCCTCGCCGAGCGGGCCGTGATCGACACGCTGATCCAGCGCGGCGAGAAGTTCGGCGTCGCCCAGGCCGCCATGGTCGCGATGACGCCGGAGGGCGGCGTGCGGGCGCTGGTCGGCGGACGAAATTATCAGGAGAGCCAGTTCAACCGCGCCGTCGCGGCGAAGCGCCAGCCCGGCTCGGCGTTCAAGCCGTTCGTCTATCTCACCGCGATCGAGCGCGGCCTGCGGCCCGACACGCTCCGCGACGACAAGCCGATCGCCATCAAGGGCTGGAAGCCGGAGAACTACGGCCGCGAGTATCACGGCCCCGTCACGCTGACCAACGCGCTGGCGCAGTCGCTCAACACCGTGTCGGTGCGGCTCACCATGGAGTTCGGTCCGACCGCGGTGGCGAAGACCGCGTATCGGCTCGGCATCTCCTCCAAGCTCGAGCCCAACGCGTCGCTGGCGCTCGGCACCTCGGAGGTGTCGGTGCTGGAGCTCACCAACGCCTACACGCCCTTCGCCAACGGCGGCGTCGCCACGGTGCCGCACGTCGTGCAGAAGATCCGCGGGCCGAAGGGCAAGGTTCTCTACGCGCGCCCCTCGTCGATGCTGGGCCGGGTGATCGAGCCCGCCTCCGTGGCGATGATGAATCAGATGATGCGCGAGACCGTGCGGGTCGGCACCGCGCGCGGCGCCGGCAACGCCGTGCCGGGCTGGCCGGTCGCCGGCAAGACCGGCACCAGCCAGGATTTCCGCGACGCCTGGTTCGTCGGCTTCACCGGGCATCTCGTCACGGCCGTGTGGTTCGGCAACGACGACAACTCGCCGACCAAGAAGATGACGGGCGGCGGCCCGCCCGTGGAGGCGTGGTCGAAGTTCATGCGCAGCGCCCACGACGGCGTGCCGGTCGCCGATCTGGTCGGCCTCTCCGGCACCACGGCGACGCTGCCGCCTTCGGCGCCGGCTCCGACGAGCCCGGGCTACGGCTACGGCGGCGGCGTGGCGCCGGGTTCGGCGCCGGGTCCGCAGTCGTCGGCCCCTTCGGCGCCTGCTCCGGCCGCCGCCACGGCGCCCGGCTGGGGCGCCACCGCCAACGCCGCCCCGCCGCCGCGCCCGGCCCCGACCTCGGGCGGTTCGGTGGCCGGTGGCGTGCGCCCGGCGGCCGCTAACGGTCTCGACGGCTGGTTTTTGGATCGCCTGAGCGGGCGGTGACTGATGGACCGTTCGTCCCCGCGAAGGCGGGGACCCAGGGGCCGCGCGACGTGTGGCTCTGGATGCCCGCCTTCGCGGGCATGAGCGGAGTGTGGGTCGGGCTCGGCGCCCGAGACTCCACGTCTACGCTGGCGCGCAGCTCTTTAACGCCTGTGCGCGCTGGCGCGCACTTGCCGCGTCGTGATCCAGATCGCGAACGTGATCACGCCGGTCAGCGCGATGGCGATCACCATCGGCCAGGCGGTCGTGTTCAGCGCGAGGCCGACGACGGCGCCGACCGCGGCGCCGACCGTCTGCTGCACACAGCCGACCAGCGAGGAGGCGGCGCCGGCGCGGTCCGGGAACGGCTGCAGCGTGCCGGCCTGGGCCTGCGGCATGGCGAGGCCGAAGCCGAACAGGAACACGGCGAGCGCCGCGGCGAGGGCTTCCATCGAGGTCGGCGCGAAGCCGACCGCGGCGAGCGTGCCGATCCCGCCGACCAGCACGCCGACGGCGCCGATCCCGATCGTGCGGTCGAAGCCGATCCGCATCACCACATGGGCGGCGGTCAGCGCGCCCGAGATGAAGCCGAGCGAGGTGACGCCGTAGAACAGGCCGAAGCCGGTCGGCGACAGCCCGTAGACGCTCTGCATCACGAAGGGCGAGCCGGAGATGTAGGCGAACAGGCCCGAGAAGCTCGCCGTGACGATCCCGAGATAGGCGAGAAACGCCTTGTTGCGCATCACGATGCCGAAGGATTCGAGCGAGCCCTGCAGGAGCTTGGCGTCGTCGCGCGCCGGGGGCACGGTCTCGGGCAGCAGCCGGCGCACCACCACCATGGCGGCGAGGCCGGCGACCAAGATCAGCACGAAGCCCGCGCGCCAGCCGAGCCACTCCTCCAGCACGCCGCCGACCACCGGCGCGAGGATCGGCGCGATCCCCATGATGGCGCCCATCAGCGCCATCTCGCGCGCCGCGCGGGCGCCGTCGTAGAGGTCGCGCACCACGGTGCGGGCGAGCACGATGACGCCGGCCGCACCCGCGCCCTGCAGCACGCGGGCGGCGATCAGCGCCGTGATCGACGGCGCCACGGCGCAGGCGAGCGTGCCGAGACAGAACACCACCAGCGAGAAGGACAGCACCGGCTTGCGGCCGAAGCGGTCCGAGATCGGCCCGAAGAACAATTGTCCGACCGCGAAGCCCAGCATGTAGAACGAGATCGTGAGCTGCACCTGCGACGGCGACGCGGCGAGCGTGCGCCCGATCTCCGGGAAGGACGGCAGGTAGAGGTCCATGGCCAGCGGGCCGAGCGCGGTCATCAGCGCCAGCAGGGCCGTCAGCGCGAAGGTGTTCGGGCGAAGCATTTCTGTCGTGGTCCGGGAGCTGGCGGTGTGGGACGTGCGTCGCGTCCGCAGCGGGCCGGTCACCATGCCGGCCCGGCATGTAGCGCGTGCGACCGCGCGCTGTCGAGGTGGGCCGCAGCCTCCGCGGCCGCCCACCCGCTCGTCCCCGCGAAGGCGGGGCATTCGTCATCCCGGGGCGCGAACCGCAGGTCCGCGAGCCCGGGATCCACGCCCGGCGCCGGTGGCTCACGGAATACAGGGGTTATGGGTTCCGGGCTCGGCGCTTGCGCGCCGCCCCGGAACGACCGAGCAATTCTGCAAAGCCCTCGCCTGTGCGACGACGACCACGGCGAAGTCGTGCGCTCGGCGGCTCACGCCGTCGGCGGGCGGCGCCGCGCGATCGGCTCGTCCGGGCCGGCGCCGTAGCGGTGGAGGTCGCCGCCGTGCACCTCGAGCCACACCTTGGCGCGGCGCATGTCGGGGCACAGCCGGTCGAGCAGCCGCCAGAAGCGCGGCGAGTGGTTCATCTCGACGAGATGTGCCACCTCGTGGGCGGCGAGGTAGTCCAGCACGTAACGCGGCGCCAGCACGAGGCGCCACGAGAACGACAGCGCCCCGGTGGTCGAGCACGAACCCCAGCGGCTGGTCTGGTCCCGAATGGTGATTCGCTTGATCTTCAGACCGAGCCGCTCGGCATAGGCGCGGGCCGCCACCTCGACGTCGCGCTTCGCCTCGCGGCGCAGGAAGTCGGTGACGCGGCGCTCCAGGTGCTCGGCCTCGCCGGCGACGCACAGAAGCTTGTCGCCGGCCTCGTCGGTCTCGGTCCACACGGTGCCGCGGGCGCCGCGGCGATGGACGATGCGGTGCGGCGTGCCGCGCAGCGGCAGCACCGTGCCGGTCGCGAAGGGCGCGGGCTTCGGCAGCCGGCCCATGCGGGCGGCGATCCAGCCGCCGTGCCGCTCGGCGAAGTCGCGCGCCTCCCGGATGGAGCCGTGCGGCGGCATGGTGAGCACGACCTCGCGGGTCGCCGCCTGGATGCGGAGCGTATAGCGTCGCGCCTGCCGGTGCCGCCGCAGCCGCACCAGATAGATCGAGCGCTCGAACACCACCTCGATGGCGTGCGGCTCGCTCGGGCGTCGATACAGCATGGCGCGCAGGGTCATTGTCGTCGAATCCACCCCGTCCCCGCGCCGCAGTGTGCCATATTCGGGCCGCCTTGAAGCCCCCTCGCAAAGGTCGTTTTCGAGGGGCCAAATCTTGTGAGATCCGGCGCCCCGCGGGCCAGATGTGGGGTGAAAAGGAGTGAATCGATAGTCCGCGCTTCACGGCTGGCCCGGACTCGATACCGCTCGAATTTGTGCTGTGGAAAGAAGATGTTGCGGCGGCCCCTCGAAATCGGTCGGAGCCCGTTGCAAATCCCGGCCGCCCGTGTCTAGGCGGCCCCCAGGAACGATTGTCCCGCCCGAGATTCAGGCTCGTGTTTCAAGGACTTGAGCCGCCTGCGGCGCCGCGCCGAAAAGGCGCGGCGCGGCCGGATCAGTCGTTCGCCCGGATGAAGGCCGCCATCCGGGGCAGGATCTCGTTGCGGAAGCGCGAGCCGTTGAACACGCCGTAGTGGCCGACGCCGGGCTGCACGTAGTGGAGCCGCTTCGCCTCCGGGATGTTGGAGCACAGCGTGTGGGCCGCCTGAGTCTGGCCGAGCCCGGTGATGTCGTCCTGCTCGCCCTCCATGGTCATCAGCGCGACGCGCTTGACCTTGCTCGGGTCGACCCGGATGCCGCGATGGACGAACTCGCCCTTCGGCAGCAGCTGGCGGATGAACACCGAATCGACGGTCTGCAGATAGAACTCGGCGGTGAGGTCCATCACGGCCAGGTACTCGTCGTAGAACTTGCGATGCGCCGCCGCCGAGTCGCCGTCGCCCTCGACGAGATGCTGGAACAGCTTCGAGTGCGCCTCGAGGTGGCGGTCGAGATTCATCGACATGAAGCCGTTGAGCTGCAGGAAGCCCGGATAGACGTCGCGCATGAAGCCCGGGTTCGGGAACGGCACCTTGGTGATGACGTTGCGGCGGAACCAGTCGATCCCGCGCTTCTCGGCCACCTGGTTGACCTGGGTCGGGCTGATGCGGGTGTCGATCGGGCTGCCCATCAGCATGAGCGACTCGGGGACATGCGCCTCCTCGTTCGCCTCCATGACCGAGATGGCGCACAGCGCCGGCACGCCGGGCTGGCAGACGGCCAGCACATGCGTGTCGCTGCCGAGCAGGCGCAGCATGCCGATGATGTAGTCGATGTAGTCGTCGAGATCGAAGCGCCCCTCGCTCATCGGCACCATGCGGGCGTCGATCCAGTCGGTGATGTAGACGTCGTGGTCGGGCAGCAGCGCCTCGACGGTGCCGCGCAGCAGCGTGGCGTAGTGGCCCGACATCGGCGCGATGACGAGGACGCGCGGGTCAGGCTTGTGGGTGATCGCCACCTGCCGGTCGAAATGCAGCATCCGGCAGAACGGCCGCTCCCACACCGCCTCGACCGACACCGGCGCGAGCCGACCCTCGACCACGGTGTGCTCGATGTCCCATTCGGGCTGGGCGTAGCGCCGCGTGGCGCGCTCGAACATCTCGCAGGCGGCCGAGATCGACTTGCCGATCGTCGTCGACGACACCGGATTGCTCGGGCTCTTGAAGAACGCATGGGTGGCGTGCGCCAGCGCCCGCGACGGGTTCAGCGCCACATGCGTCATCTCGTAGAACCAGTACAGCGGCGATGACAGGCCCATGCCGAAGCCTTCCATCGACGGCGGCGGCGGCGGAGTATGGTCGACGTCCCGGATGGTCATGGTGCAGCTCCCTTTCGCGCGCCGGAAGACCGGCGTGCGCGCTTGGATGCAGGAATTTATGTTTGATCAATGCTGCCGTGCGCCGCAGCATTGCGCAACGTCAAATTCCAGTTTCGGGGCCGAAAAAGACAAAAAATTTCGCGCACGTTTTTATCACGCATCATTGTGCGCGATGTGTCGACGTCCTGCACGCAAAGAGTGAATGGCTATTCGCCGGTCTGCAGGAGCGAGCCCTGGCGGCGCGCGCTCTTCAGCAGCGCCAGGAAGCCGGCCGTCCCGGCGGCGAACAGCACCACGTTGAGGCCGAGCGCCCACAGCATCAGGTCGGCCCGGAAGACGTGGTCGATCATCAGGGCCCGCATCCCCTCGAACACGTAGGTCGGCGGCAGCATCCAGGCGATCGTCTGCAGCCACCCGGGCAGCACCGCCACCGGATAGTAGACGCAGGCGAGCGGCAGCATCAGGAACATGATGGTCCAGGCGAGGTTCTCGGCGCCGAGCCCGTTGCGCAGCAGGATACCGGAGACGAAGATCCCGACCGCCCAGCTCGTCAGCATCAGGTTGACGAAGAACGCCGCGAGCGCGAGCCCGAGCCCCCACAGGTTGAAGCCGAAGAACGCGATGGCGAGGAACGTCACCGGCACGAGCCCGATCGAGAGGCGCACGATGCTCATGATCATCAGGGCGATCACGAACTCGATCGGCCGCAGCGGGCTCATCATCAGGTTGGCGAGATTGCGCGACCACATCTCCTCGAGGAACGACACCGAGAAGCCGAGCTGGCCGCGGAACAGGATGTCCCACAGCAGAACGGCGCCGATGAAGGTGCCGCCGGCGCGGGCGAAGAAGCCGTCGCTCTGCGACACGTAGGTCTGCAGGAAGCCCCACATCAGCATCTGCACGGCCGGCCAGTAGACGAGGTCGAGGAGCCGCGGCCAGGACGAGCGCAGCAGGTACCAGTAGCGTTCGACCAGCGCGGCGATGCGCCGGCCCGAGATCTCCCACTCGCCGCCGCCGCTGCGCGTCGCGCCGCTCATTGCGCCGCCTCCCGGGCCGCGTCGCCCTCCTGCGGCTCGCCGCGCCCGCGCGCCACGTCGAGAAAGACCTCCTCGAGATTGCTGCGCCCGTAGCGGGCGAGCAGGTCGGCCGGCGTGCCGTCGTCCTCGATGCGGCCGCGCTTCATGATGATGACCCGGTCGCACAGCCGCTCGACCTCGCCCATGTTGTGCGAGGCGAGCAGGATGGTGGCGCCGCGGCGCTCGCGGTACTGCTCGAGGTGCCCGCGGATCCAGTCGGCCGTGTCGGGGTCGAGCGAGGCGGTCGGCTCGTCGAGCAGCAGGAGCTCGGGCGCGTTGACCAGTGCCTTGGCGAGCGCGACGCGGGTCTTCTGCCCGGCCGAGAGCTTGCCGGTGGGGCGATCGAGCAGGGCGACTAGATCGAGGTCCTCGGCGAGGCGCGCGATGACGGCGTCGAGGTCGTCGACCCCGTAGAGCTTGCCGAACACGCCGAGGTTCTGGCGCACTGTCAGGCGCAGCGGCATCTCGACATAGGGGCTCTCGAAGTTCATGCGCTCGAGCACGCGATAGCGCTGGCGCGGCATCTCGGCCCCGAGCACCCGCACGGTGCCGGAGGTCGGCATCACCAGCCCCATGATCATCGCGATCGTGGTCGTCTTGCCGGCGCCGTTGCCGCCGAGCAGGCCCGTCACCGAGCCGGGCGGCAGTGCGAACGAGATGCCGTCGACGGCGGTGCCGCCCTTGTAGATCTTCACCAGGCGATCGACCGCGACGGCGGGCGTCCCGCTCGCCGCCGGCGTGTCGGCTGCGGCCGGACCGGAGCCGGCCGTGATCGGGGCTGCCGTGGTGGTGGGGGCTGTGGTGGGGGCTGTCATGGGCTCGGCGAATGTAGGGGGATGCGCGGCCGGCGCAAGGGCGCGGACCGCAGAGCGGCGCGGCGGGAGCCCCGCTTCGAACCGCGCCGCCGTGGCTTTGTTGTCGTTCGAGAAGCCCGGAGATGCGCCATGCCCGACACGCCCCGCGACGGCTCGACCCGTGCCGACGATCCGGCTCGCGCCGACGACAGGCCGATGCCCGACACGGCCGGCGCGGTGCCGCGTCCGGCGACTCCGGCCCGCACCGATCCGGCGGCCGAGCGGCCGACCGGCGACGACTACGCCCAGGCGGAGCTCGGCGGCACCCGCGGCCATCCCTCGCTCGCGCCGGCGCCGATGACGCCGCAGCGCGCCAAGAAGACCCCGACCACGCCGGGCGACGGCCACACGGCCTAGCGGCGTCCGTTCGGTACGTTTTTTCGCGCCCCGCGGAGCGAGGCGCGATCCGTCCGTCCGCCGCGCCGCCCGGTGGGGGCGCGTCGCGTCGTCCATCCGCAGAGACCCGCTACAGTCGACGGCCCGGATGTGCGAGGATGATTCGGCTGTACCGGCCGCGTGCCGTATGCCGTGACGCGGCGGGTCGCGAACGCGCAGCTTTCGACTTCGCCGATCCTGTCGCATCGGGGGCGTGCCGCGGCTTTCGCGACGCCTCGGGGCGACGGATCGCCCCCGGTCACCCCGCCACCGGACCACCAGCAGGAGACGCACGAGGGATGCCGATGACCGGCGACAGGACACGCCGCCCGCCCCTGCGGGGGCAGGAGCCCCGGCGCGGGCAGGATGCGCGGGCCGCGGCCGAGAAGGCCTTCAAGGCGGTGACGGCGAAGCCGCCGCCCGGACCAGCAGAAGCGGCGCCGGTGCGGCCGCAAGGGCTGCCGCCGGTGCGCGAGCAGGTCACGCTGCGCATCGACCAGGATATTCTCGAGCGGTTCCGCGAGGCCGGCCCCGGCTGGCAGGACCGCATCAACGCGGCGCTGCGCAAGGCGCTGGACCCCTAGCCCCTCTCATTCGGAATCCGGAGCTTACAATGAACGACCGTCCAAAGGATCGCGGGGACGGCAGCAAGACGGCGCTGCCGCTCTACGAGCGCGAGGCCCAGGCGCTACGCGAGAAGACCGAGCGGCTGCGCGCGCTGCGGCTGGCGCGCGACGGCGCCGATGCGCCCGCCGCGCCGGCCCGCAGTGTCGCCAAGAAGGCCGGCGCGGCGAGCCGCGCCTCCGGCGGCAAGGCGTCGAGCGGCGCGTCGACCGTCGCGTCGGTCGGCAAGAAGGCCCGGAAGTCGACCGAGACGCTCTCGGACTGGCTGAAGACCCAGGAGCAGCAGGGCCGGCGAAGCTGAGCGGCGCATCGGTGCCTGCTTCGCCCTCGTCGGTTCGGTCTCGGCGCGTCGCGGTGCTCCTGCGGCGCCTCGCCTGCTACGACGCGGCGCACCTGCCTCCCCCGCGCCGGCCTGCTACGATGGTGTCATGACGACGCCCGCCCTTTCGACGCCCGACGACGAGCCGTCCCGGCCGGTCCGCCTCGACACGCTGGTCCGGCTGCGCTGGATCGCCGTGTTCGGCCAGCTCGCCGCCGTGCTGATCGTCCACGACAGCCTGGTCAGCGAGGCGCTGTTCTGGGTCGCGCTGGCCGTGGTGACGCTCTACGGCTCGCTCAACGTCTATCTGCTGTGGCGCTTCCACGGCGACGCGCGGCTCGAAGCCAACGGGGTCGCGCTGCTGCTCGGGGTCGACATCGCCGAGCTGGCGATCCTGTTGTTCCTCACCGGCGGCATGCAGAACCCGTTCGCGCTGCTGTTCATCGGGCCGGTGCTGATCTCCGCCAGCATCCTGCCGTCCCGGCTCACGCTGATGCTCGGCCTCCTGGCGATCGCCTCGGCGACCGTGCTGATGTTCGCCTACTTTCCGCTGCCGTGGCCGGGCGACGGCAGCTTCGAGCTGCCGTGGATCTACGTGTTCGGCGTCTGGCTCGCGCTGGCGCTCGCCATCGGCTACATCAGCGTCTACGCCGGCCAGATCGCCGAGGAGTCGCGAAAGCTCACCCAGGCGCTGGCGGCGACCGAGCTGGTGCTGGCGCGCGAGCAGCATCTCTCGCAGCTCGACGGGCTCGCCGCCGCCGCGGCGCACGAGCTCGGCACGCCCCTCGCCACCATCCTGCTGGTCGCCAAGGAGCTCGAGAACGATCTCGACCCCGCCTCGCCGATGCTGGAGGACATCCGGCTCCTCCGTCAGCAGGCGCAGCGTTGCCGCGAGATCCTCGGCAAGCTCTCCGAGTTTCCGGCGCCCGGCGAGATGTTCGTGCGCATGCCGATCTCCGCCCTGGTCGAGGACGTGGTGGCGCCGCACCGGACCGGCGAGGCGGCGATCGACGTGGTGATGCCGTCGGAGGGCGGGCCGGAGCCGATCGGGGTGCGCAACCCGGCGATCCTCTACGGGCTCGGCAATCTGGTCGAGAACGCCGCCGACTTCGCCCGCGAGCGGGTCGAGGTGGCGGTGTCGTGGAACGCCGATTCGGTGTGGATCATGATCTCGGACGACGGGCCGGGCTTCCCGCCCGAGATCATGGACCGGCTCGGCAAGCCCTACGTGACGAGTCGTCGCGGCCGCCGCAAGGGCGAGGACTCGCCCGGGCTCGGCCTCGGCTTCTTCATTGCAAAGACCCTGCTGGAGCGTTCCGGCGGCCGGTTGACCCTGCAGAACCGGCGGTTTCCGCAACGCGGCGCGATCATCCGCATCCGCTGGAGCCGGGAGGAGTTCGAGCATCCGGTCGAGACGCTGTGGGGCTCGGCCGACCAGGAGACCGAGCCGGACGAGGCGGAGGCCGCGCCCGGCAGGGCTTGAGACGCCGGTGGTTCGTGCCTACCTGACAGCCGTGAAGAGGTGCGACATCACGTCCGGCGCATTCCGGCATCGGACCGGGCAGCCTCGTCGTAGAGACTGCGTCGGCACCCGAGAGTGCCGAAGACAATCCTGCCGGCCCGACCGGCGAACCTTCGAGGATCGAAAGCGATGATGGAAGCCGCGTCTTCGTCCGCGCCGGCCGTGTCGGCCCCGGTGGGGGAGCGTACGCTGCTGATCGTCGAGGACGACAAGTCGTTCCTGCAGCGCCTCGCCCGCGCCATGGAATCGCGCGGCTTCACGGTGACGACCGCCGAATCGGTCGCCGACGGGCTGCAGCAGGTCGAGCGCCAGCCGCCCGCCTTCGCCGTGGTCGACATGCGGCTCGGCGACGGCAACGGCCTCGACGTCATCCAGGCGCTGAAGAAGAAGCGGCCCGAAGCCCGCGGCATCGTGCTCACCGGCTACGGCAACATCGCCACGGCCGTCACGGCCGTGAAGCTCGGCGCCTTCGACTACATGTCGAAGCCGGCTGACGCCGACGAGGTCGCCGCCGCGCTGCTCGCCGGCGAGGGCAAGAAGCCGGAGCCCCCCGAGAACCCGATGTCGGCCGACCGGGTGCGCTGGGAGCACATCCAGCGCGTCTACGAGCTGTGCGGCCGCAACGTTTCGGAAACCGCCCGCCGTCTCAACATGCACCGCCGCACCCTGCAGCGGATTCTCGCCAAGCGCGCGCCGAAGTAGGGCGCCTTAGTAGGGCCGGTCAAAGGTTCGGAATCCGTCATGGCCGGGCTCGTCCCGGCCATCCACGTTTTTAAGGCGCCTCGGTGCGCGTCGTCGGGTCGTGGGGAAGAGCGTGGATGGCCAGGACGAGCCCCATAGGCGCTAAGATAAGGGGATTTCCGTCGGAATCGGGATGTGATTCAAGTCGGAGATGGCAAGGAACCATCTTGATTCGACCGAGTGGGATCGGCTCGTCGAGGGGCTCGGTGGTGAAGCGGCACTGACCGCGTCGGCTCGGGAGCTGAAGGCGTTCGTGCGCGCCCGCGGGATTCGC
>NZ_NHSK01000228.1 GCF_016653355.1 Rhodoplanes elegans
GTCCTGTGGGGGAGGGTACGGCGGACGCGCGTGTTCGCGAGGCCTGAACGCGGGCCGGACCGGCGGCGAGGACGTCCCCCACATAGGCTAGTGGATCGGCGCTCCGCAAGCCGCAAGGCGGCGCGGACCGGCATGCCCCCGTCACATTGCCGCGCGGATGCGGGCCGCGGTCTGGCGCAGCGGTGCGAGGAACTCGGCGCGGGCGCGCGCCTCGTCGAACGTGCCGGTCGGCAGGCTCACATTCGCCGCGGCGACGACCGTGCCGTCGCCGTCGCGCACCGGCACGGCGAGGCCGCAGATCGACTCGTCGAGCTCGGCGTCCACCCAGGCGGTTCCGGTCTCGCGGACCGTGCCGACGGCGGCGCGCAGCGCGTCCGGGTCCGTGATGGTCGCGTGGGTGAGGCGGCGCAGCGGCGCGCTCGCCAGATAGGCGTCGAGCGTCGCGGCCGGGGCGGCGGCGAGCAGCACCCGGCCCATCGATACCGCATGGGCCGGCAGGCGGCTGCCGAGCGTCGGGCTGGCGCGCAGGATCCGATAGGTCGGGACCCGCACCACATAGACGATCTCGTGCCCGTCCAGCACCGACATGGCGCAGCTCTGGCCGATCTCGGCCGACAGCTCCTCCAGCGCGAGCTGGGCCTGCCGCCAGAACGGCAGCGCGTAGAGATAGGACAGGCCGAGCGTCATCACCTTCGGGGTGAGCCAGAAGCGCTTGCCGTCTTGGCCCGTGTAGCCGAGCTCCGTGAGCGTCAGGGCGAAGCGCTTGACGACGCTGCGCGGCAGGTCGCAGGCGGCGGCGATCTCGGCGAGCGTCTGGCGCGGCGCGCCCTGGCCGAGCACCTCGATGATCCGCAGGCCGCGGGCGAGCGCCCGGACGAAGCTCTCGCTCTCCACCGTCGCCATGAACGCCGACTCCCGCCTTGACAGCGGCCGCCCGCCGCCGCAAGGTTCGCTTGGTGATCATAAAAGTTCGCCTGGCGGTCATTGTTAGCGTGTCGCGCACGACGATGCAAGCCCCGGGTCGACGAACGAACGAGGGAGCCGAGGAGAGGCATGCAATCCGTGAGCGCCGTGGCGGTGGACTTTTGGAAAGACGATAAAGCGCGAAAAATGTGGGACGACATCGTCCCCGGGGCACCGCGCAAGACCGTGCCCTATGTGCTGACCAAGGAGGCGATCCAAAAGTACTGCCGGTCGGTCGGCGACCTGCACCCGCTCTACATGGACGAGGACTACGCCAAGGCGTCGCCCCATGGCGGGCTGATCGCGCCGCCCTCGATCCACATCCTCCTGATGTTCGCCTGCACGCCGATGGACGACTGGATGCGCAGCCCCGGCACCGTCAATGCCGGCCAGTCGTGGAGCTACAACGTTCCGGCGCGGCCCGGCGACACCATCCGGATGGACGCCCGCGCGCTCGACAAGTTCATCCGCAAGGATCGCCTGTTCGTCATCCACGACAACGTGTTCTTCAACCAGAACGACGACGTGATCTGCTCCGGCCGCGGCTGGACGATCCGGCCGATGTGAGGACGCGATGACCGAGACCTCCACGATCCGGCCGGAGAGCCGCAGCTTCGAGACGTTGGCGATCGGCGACACCATCACGGGCTCGCCGTTCCACCCGACCCGCGAAACCATCCGGGACTTCTGCGACGCCTCGCTCGACTACAATCCGCTGCACTGGGACGACGAGTACATGAAGGGCAGCTTCGGCAAGACCCAGTTCGGCGGCATCATCATGCACGGGATGACGAACTTCGGTCTGCTGTCCAGGATGCTGACCGACTGGCTCTATCCGATGGGCGGCGTGCACCGCCGTCTGGAGACGCGCTGGAAGGCGCCCGTGAAGCCCGGCGACACGATCGTGCCGACCGGCACCGTGACGGCCAAGAAGGAGACGGCGAAGAGCCGCTGGGCCGTGATCGAGGTCGTGATCAGGAACCAGCACGGCGCGACCATCGCGCAAGGCGAGGCGACGGCGGAGTTCCCGCTAGCGCGGTGAGAAGGCGGCCAGGGCGTCGTTCGGTCGTGATTCATCGGAGCCTCCGCTCGTCCCCGCGAAGGCGGGGACCCAGGGGCGACACGGCAATCGGCCCCTGGATCCCCGCTTTCGCGGGGATGAACGGAATGTGGAACGACGTCGGCGAAAGCCGCTCAAAGACAGACGGTGGCGCCGGCCCGTGAGGCCGGCGACCGCAACGACAAGAAACAAGAACGTATCGGGAGAGACGCCATGAGAAGCCTATTCGCCGCCGCGCTCGCGGCCCTGCTGAGCGTCGCGCCGGGCGCCGCCACGCCCGCCGCGGCGCAAGGCTGGCCGACCCAGACAGTAAAAATCATCGTGCCGTTCCCGGCCGGCGGCACCACCGACATTCTCGCTCGTCTGCTCGCCGATCAGCTCTCGGCGAAGTGGGGCCAGACCGTCGTGGTCGACAATCGCGGCGGCGCGAGCGGCACGGTCGGCTCCGAGCAGCTCGTGAAGTCGCCGCCCGACGGCTATACGCTGATGGTCACGGCGACCCATCACGTGATCAATCCGTCGCTGTTCAAGCAGCTCCGCTACGACTCGCGCGCCGACTTCACGCCGCTCGCGCTCGTCGCCGTGGTGCCGAACGTGCTGGTGGTGCATCCGTCGGTGCCGGCCAAGACCGTGCCGGAGCTCGTCGCGCTCGCCAAGGCGCAGCCCGGCAAGCTCAACTTCGGCTCGGCCGGCACGGGCGGCGCCAATCATCTCTCGGGCGAGCTGTTCGCCTTCCAGACCGGCATCAAGATCACGCACGTGCCCTACAAGGGCGCGGCGCCGGCCCTGAACGATCTTCTCGGCGGGCACATCCCGATGATGTTCGATTCGCTGCCCGGCGTGGTGAGCCACATCCAGGCCGGCAACCTGCGGGCGCTCGGCGTGACCAGCCGCACGCGCGCCGCCGCCGCCCCCGACATCCCGACTCTCGACGAGGCCGGCGTGAAGGGCTTCGAGGCGACCGCCTGGTTCGGCCTCTACGGCCCGGCCGGCATGCCGCCGGCCGTGGTGACCAAGATCTCGACGGACGTGCGCGAGGTGTTGCACGCGCCCGCCGCCCAGGCCAAGTTGGCCGAGCTCGGCGCCGAGCCCGGAAACCTGTCGCAGCCCGCCTTCGCCACCTTCGTCACCGACGAGATGGAGAAGTGGCAGGGCGTCGTCACCAAGGCCGACATCCGCGCCACGCAATGATCCGCCGCGAGCGGTGACGCGTCGCGAGCGATGCGTCACCGCTCCGTCCGGTCGCGGGCCCGACGGCCCCGCGCCTCATCGTCTCGGAAGTCTGCGTCTCATGACCACGGCTCTTTCTCACATCCGGGTGCTCGACCTCTCGCGCGTGCTCGCCGGTCCCTGGTGCACCCAGAATCTCGCCGATCTCGGCGCCGACGTGATCAAGGTCGAGCGGCCCGGCACGGGCGACGACACCCGCGCCTGGGGGCCGCCCTTCGTGGCGGACGCCGACGGCGGGCCGAGCGGCGACTCGACCTATTACGCCGCCGCCAATCGCGGCAAGCGGTCGATCGCGATCGACATCGCGCGGCCCGAGGGGCAGGCGCTGGTGCGCGCGCTCGCGGCGGAAAGCGACGTGGTGATCGAGAACTTCAAGGTCGGCGATCTCGCCCGTTACGAACTCGACTATGCGAGCCTCGCGCCGACGAATCCGGGGCTCGTCTACTGCTCGATCACGGGCTACGGCCAGGACGGCCCCTCGGCCCACAAGCCCGGCTACGACTTCGTCTTCCAGGCGCAGGGCGGGCTGATGAGCATCACGGGCGAGCGCGACGACCTGCCCGGCGGCGGACCCCAGAAGGTCGGCATCGCCATCGCCGACGTGCTCACCGGCATGTATGCGACGATCGCCATCCTGGCGGCGCTGAATCATCGCAGCGTGTCGGGGCGCGGCCAGTACATCGACATGGCGCTGCTCGACTGCATCGTGGCGCTCGGCGGCAACCAGGTCACCGGCTTCTTCGCCTCCGGCAAGGTGCCGCATCGCTACGGCAACGCGCATGCGAGCCTCGTCCCCTATGGCTCGTTCGCGACTGCCGACGGCCACGTGGTGATCGCGGTCGGCAACGACGCGCAATGGCGGCGCTGCTGCGACGTGCTGGGCCGCGCCGATCTCGCGGCCGATCCGCGCTGGAGCACCATGTCGGGCCGCATCGTCGGCCGCGACGTGCTGATCCCCGACCTCGCCGCGACGCTGAAGACGAGGACCACGGCCGAGTGGGTCGCGGCGCTGGAGGCGCAGGGCGTGCCGTGCGGCGCCATCAACGACTACGCCCAGGTGTTCGAGGAGCCGCAGGTGAAGCATCGCGGGCTGCGCATCGACCTGCCGCGTGACGACGGCAGCGCGGTCGCCACCATCGCGTCGCCGCTGCGCCTTGCCGGCACGCCGCCCCGCTACGATCGCGCCCCGCCGCGCCTCGGCCAGCACACCGACGAAATCCTCCGCGCCGTGCTGGGCACGAGCGACGAGGAGATCGCGATGCTCCGCGCGGCCGGCGTGGTGGGGTGAGGTGGGTGTCGAGTCTCGGCTGCGTGCCCCGGACAAGACGTATCAGGCCACAGGCCTGATACGTCGCAGATCCGGGGCCCAGGGGCGGCACGGCAAGCGTCCCGGCAATTCCTCATGTTGTCGCCCTGGGTCCCGGGTCACGGCGCGTTGCGCCGCGCCCGGGACACGAGGCACCGCTAAGTCGCAGTTTCAGTTCGCCTCATCGGGCGAGGACATCGATATCACTTCGCCCCGGATCTGATCAGCTCCGGCCGGTACTCGAAGTGCATCGTGTCGTAGTGATACCACTTGCCGCCCCAGACGAAACCGTGGCGCTCGAACACGTCGACGATCTCCTGCGGCATGCGGTTCTTGTAGGGGATCGGGTCGGTCTTCTTGGTCCAGAGCCAGTAGTCGGAGACCTCGAGGTTGAGGTCGATGGCCGCGCCGTAACCGTGCATGCTCATCTTGCCGGTGTCGGCGACCGGCCGGCAGGCGAGCACGCCGGCGATCGGGAAGGCGGCCTTGCGGATCGCCGGCGGCAGCGTCTCGATCTCGTCCGACACGGCCTTCAGCTTGTCGGCGATGCCGTTGACGCTGGTGACGGAAACCTTCTTGCCCCAGCTCTTCGGCAGCCAGACGATCGGCACCATGCGGGCCTGCACCTCGCCCTTGGTGCAGTCGCCGTACATCTTCTTGAAGAAGGCCTCGTTCCTGAACCGGCCCGGATCGTCGTTCAGGGCGGGGGGCGCGGCGAGCCGGCCGGTGCGGTAGGGCGGCGTCATCTGATCGAGGATCGACGGGTTCGTCAGACGCTCCCGGAATGGCTTGTCGGGTCGGCCGTCCGACACCGCCATGACGGTGCCGTCGCGCCAGGTGAGCTTTTCTCCGTCGTGACGCGCGAGCGCATCCGGATAGGCGGCGACGAGGGCGTCGAGCAGCTCGCTCGGCGAGGCGGCCGGGGCGGCCTGCAGGGCGGCGAGCGTGAACAGCAGCGAGACGAATCCGGAACGGGGAAGGGATCGAAGCATCGGGCGTCCTCCTGACGGCGACGCGGGGCGATGCGATTATGGTAAACGAACTCCTGACGCGCCGCACGCGCGGCGCTGCAACGAAGTCTTAACCGGCCACGCTCCGTTTCCGATTCGTGTCGCCGGACCGGAGCGGGAACGTTCGCGACGACGCGACGGAAGCGCCCGGGCCGCAGCGTCCGGCGGCGCGTAATCCTTTGTTAATCGCCCCCGCTCCGTTTCCGATTCGTCCGGCTTCGCGGATTGTTCTTTTCGCGCCGTCGGCCCGTGCCGTCGCGATCGTCGCGGCTCTCCAAATTAAAACCTTGTTTACCGGCCTCTCTCCGTTTCCGATTCGTCTCTCTCGCGGAACCTGGAGAACCCGATGACCCTGCTGTCCGCCGCCAGGCGCTCGCTCGCGGCGATGCTCCCGGTCGTGATGCTGGCCGTCGCCACGCTGGCCGGCGGCGTGCCGGTGCTGGCGCCGAAGCCAGCGGCCGCGGCCGATGCGGACTTCCAGAAATGGCTGCAGTCGCTGTGGCCGGACGCGCAGGCGCTCGGCGTCTCGCGCCCCGTCTTCGACCAGGCGATCCGCGGCCTCGAGCCCGACCTCTCGCTGCCCGATCTGGTGATCCCGGGCCGGGCCGAGGCGCCGCCGCGCGGCCAGGCCGAGTTCGTCCAGACGCCGGCCGAGTATCTGCGCGACAAGAACCTCGCCAACCTCGCCGCCACGGGCCGCAAGCTCTACGGCGAGCATCGCGCGACGCTGGCCGGCATCGAGAAGCGCTTCGGCGTGCCGGCCTCGGTGGTGCTGGCGATCTGGGGGCGCGAGACCGCGTTCGGCTCCTACAAGCTGCCGCACGACGCGCTGCGGGTGCTGGCGACGCAGGGCTATTACGGCCGCCGCAAGGACATGTTCCGCACCGAGCTGCTCTACGCCATGAAGATGCTGCAGGACGGCACGCCGCGCGCCGACATGCGGGCGTCGTGGGGCGGCGCCATGGGCCTCACCCAGTTCCTGCCGTCCGAGCTCTACAAGCACGGCGTCGACTTCGACAATGACGGCCGCCGCGACATCTTCCGCTCGGTCCCCGACGCGCTCGCCTCGGCGGCCCAGCAGCTCCACGCCAAGGGCTGGCAGCCCGGCAAGCACTGGGCCTACGAGGTGACGCCGCCGGCGCGCGGCTTCGACTGCACGATCGCCGATCCGGAGAACCTCAAGCCGCTGCGCGAGTGGCTCGCCGCCGGCTATGCGCCGGCGGGCGGCAAGCGCCCGGCCGCCGCCGATCTCGACGAGCCGGCCTCGTTGCTGCAGCCGGCCGGCACCCACGGGCCGTCGTTCCTGATCATGAAGAACTACTACGTGATCAAGGACTACAATTTCTCGGATCTGTACGTGCTGTTCGTCGGCAACGTCTCCGATCGCATCGCCGGCGGCGGGCCGTTCGCGCGCACCTGGGACCCGGTCGTGCAGCTGCGCACCAAGGATCTGGAGGAGATGCAGAAGCGCCTCGCCGCGCTCGGGCTCTACCGCGACAAGATCGACGGCAAGGCGGGGATGCGCACGCGCCTCGCGCTCGGCGCCTACGAGAAGCAGAACGGCCTGCCGCTCGACTGCTGGCCGGATGCCAGCGTGCTCGACCACATGCGGGCGCGGGCGGGACGCTGAGGCGCGCGGCCGGGCCGCAGCGGAAGCGATCTCCTGAAACGAAAACGGCCGGCGTGATCGCCAGCCGTCTCGAAGCCTCGTGCGGATGCGGGTGCCTCAGGGGCAGAACCAGCGCGGCCGCGAATAGCCGGCGAACTCGCCGTAGGGGCCGTAGAGGGGCCGGCGCGCCCAGTAGCCGCCCGGGCAGGCGACCGGCATCGGGCCCGCATAGGCCGGGTAGGGCGCGTAGCCGGAAACCGGCGCATAGCCCGCATAGGG
>NZ_NHSK01000229.1 GCF_016653355.1 Rhodoplanes elegans
GACCGCGATGACGGCCAAGGAGCTGGTCCAGCGCGCCCACGAGCTGCCGCTCGCCGAAGGCCTGCGCTTCGAGCGCCGCGCCTTCCACGCCCTGTTCGGCACCGACGGTCAGCGCGAGGGCATGCAGGCGTTCCTGGAGAAGCGCAAGCCGCGCTTCAACCAGCCGTCGGCCACGGTCGCGCAGGAAGCCGCAGAGTAGCAGGCCTAGACCCCCTGTCGGCCCGGCCGGCCGCGTCGCTCTTGACGCTGGTCCGGCCCCGGCCGATTGCTCGTGACAACAACCCCGCCTCGTCCCGCCGTCCGGCGGCGATCATCTCCAGGAGTGCACCATGCGGCCCTATTTCGAGCGGATGCCGGCGTTCGGCAAGGCGCTCAAGGAGAACCGGATCGCTCGGACGCAGGACAGCCGGCGCGGCCTCGAGGCGGTCGAGGCGGAGCTCGCCAAGCTGCGTGACGCGCGCCGCGAGGTCGGCATCTCGACCGAGGAGATCAACAAGCGCGGCGGGCTCACCATCTGGCAGCGCCTCGGCTATCTGGTCGATCCCGGCACCTGGCATCCGCTGCACAGCCTGTACGATCCGGAGAGCAACCCGGAAGGCACCACGAACGTGGTCGACGGGCTCGCCAAGATCGCCGGCCGCTGGGCCGTGGTGATCGGCTTCGACAACAAGGTGCTGGCCGGCGCCTGGATCCCCGGGCAGTCGGAGAACATCCTGAAGGTGACGGACCTCGCCAAGCGGCTGCGCGTGCCGCTCGTGTGGCTCGTCAACTGCAGCGGCGTGAAGATGCCGGACCAGGAGAAGTTCTATGCGGGCCGGCGCGGCTCCGGCACGCCGTTCTATCGCCACGCCGAGCTCGAGCAGACCGGCATCCCGGTGCTCGCCGGCATCTACGGCACCAATCCGGCCGGCGGCGGCTATCAGGCGATCTCGCCGACCATCCTGATCGCCCACAAAGACGCCAACATGGCGGTCGGCGGTGTCGGCATCGTCTCCGGCATGGCCCCGAAGGGCGGCTTCGACGCCGCCGTGCTGGAGGATCTGATCGCCAAGACGCGCGAGATGCGCACCAAGCCGCCCGGCAGCGTCGCCACGCATTTCGAGCACACCGGCTTCTTCACCCGCGTCTACGAGGAGGAGACCGGCGTGCTGGAGGGCATCAAGGAGTATATGCGCATGCTGCCGGCCTACGATCCGGAGTTCTTCCGGGTCGCCGCGCCGGCCGAGCCCGCCTTCCCGGCCGAGGACCTCTATCACCTGCTTCCCTTCGACCAGGGCGAGACCTACTCGTTCGACGACATCCTGGCGCGCCTCGTGGACGGCAGCGAGACGATGGAGTTCCGGCCCGACTACGGCCCCGAGATCTTCACCGGCCTCGTCAAGGTCGACGGCTTCCTCACCGGCGTGATCGGCAACCGCCAGGGCGTTCTTCCGCGCGGCTACCCGGAATACGCGGACTATCCGGGCATTGGCGGCAAGCTCTACCGCCAGGGCCTGATCAAGATGAGCGAGTTCGTGACCCACTGCAGCCGCGACCGCATCCCGGTCGTCTGGTTCCAGGACACGACCGGCATCGACGTCGGCGACGTCGCCGAGCGGGCCGAGCTCTTGGGCCTCGGCCAGTCGCTGATCTACTCGATCCAGCAGACCGACGTGCCGATGATGCTCGTCGTGCTGCGCAAGGGCTCGGCCGCCGCCCATTACGTGATGGGCGGGCCGACCGCCAACCGCCACAACGCCTTCACGCTCGGCACCGCGGCGACCGAGATCTACGTCATGCACGGCGAGACCGCGGCGGTCGCCGCCTATGCGCGACGCGCCGTCAAGGACAAGGACGCCGGCAAGCCGCTGCAGCCGGTCGCCGACAAGATGAACGAGATGGCGAGGAAGTACTACGAGACGTCGCGGCCGGCCTGGTGCGCCCAGCACGGCTTCGTCGACGAGATCGTCGACCTCACCAGCCTGCGCAGCTACCTGACCGCCTTCGCGGGCGCCGCCTACCAGAACCCGGACTCGCTCTGCCCGCGCCACCAGATGCTGCTGCCCCGGCTGATCCGCGGCTGAGGCACACGCTCCCGGCCGAATCCGACCGGTAACCGGCGGGGCGCGGCCGAGGGTCGCGCCCTCAGGTTGCAATGCACCGCACGGCTGTGGACAAGCGCCCGGCCATGGCCGCTTACGCCCTGACTCGCCACGGCAATCCGGATTGCTGCTCCGCCGCACGCGTGGCCCGGGGCCGGGCGACGGTTTACCACCTTCGGGCGCATTTTAATGATTCATTAACCAATGGAATTTAAGCACGGTATCGGAATGTGTTAATCATCGTTCCTGATGTGATTCGTCAGGATTTCCCCGTCCGGTCGGGCGCTGCCATTCACCGGACGAGACCTCGTCACGTAGTACATATTTTCCAGCTGGAGACGGACCATGGCCTCTGAATCGGCTTTCCGCGGATTCGACAGGACGTTCTGGACGCGCGCCATCGGCGCGGTCATGCTCGTGTGCATCGCTGTCGGCTCGACGGCCGCGATGGCGGCGACCCCGGACGCGGCGCTCGTGGAAGGCTCGCAGCGGCTGCTGATCGCCAGCGTGCTGGTGTTCGCGGCGATCGGCTTCGTCGGCTACCGGATGGCCGGCGGCTATATCGAGTCGCTCAAGCACGACGTCGAGATCGCCCAGCCTGCCAACGACGACGCCGCGACGGCGAAGGCCGCGGCTCCGGTCGAGGTCACGACCGTCACGTCGCGCGTCACCCCGGTGGCCGCCCGTCCGACCCCGGTGCGCGGCCGCGTTACCGCCGAGAGCCTGCCGCAGCCGATCAAGGTCGCGCCGAAGATCCCCGAGCCGCAGCCCGTGCAGCCGGTGCGTGGCCTGTTCATGCGCCCGGAGACCGAGACGGTCACCCGCGCCCGTCTGGAGCCGCGCGGCGCCGTCACCAGCCGGGTCGAGCCGCGGCGTGCCGCCCCCGCCCCCGCCCCGACGCCGGTCGCCAGCCCGGTCACCAGCCGGGTCGAGCCGCGCAGCGCTACGCCGACGCCGGTGACCTCGCCGGTGACGCCCCGCAGCGGCCGCACCGCGCCGGTCACGCCGGTGACCAGCAGCGTGCAGCCGCGTCAGGTCGAGCGCGTGGTGGCGCGCAGCACCCCGAGCCGCACCGAGCCGACCCGCGAGACCGCCCGTGACACCGCGCGTGAGCCGGTCCGCGCCGAGACGGCCCGCCGCGAGGCGCCGCGCGAGGTGGCCCGCGAGACGGTCCGCACCGCCGTCGCTCCCACCGTGGTGACGAGCCGCGTGCAGGGCGTCCGGGGCCGCGAGAGCGGCGTGCGCGCCCGCGCCTGACCGGGCGCCGGACCACAGGTCCGGCCCACCACCCGACACGGCCGGCCGCGGCGACGCGACCGGCCGATTCTTTTTTCGGACAGCGATGGTCACGTGACGATCGCCGTATGAAAAGAGCCGGCGCCACCGCGGCCCCCGATCGGGGCGAGCCGCGGCGGAGCGCCGGCTTCGTCGTTTCTGGAGGCGACTCGTCGCGTCGACGATCAGCGGCGTGGCGCGCTCAGCGGCCGGCGGCGAAGCTCCGCTCCGCGTGGCGCGGCCGCATCCCGACCATCGCGTTCGCCGTGAGCCGCTGCGCCAGCGCGCGCTTGGCCTGGTCGAGGCTCATCGCGACGCCGCGATCCTCGGGCGCCCGCGCGGCGTCGATCGACCAGTACCAGCGGCGGAACACGCCATCGGCGAACGAGCTCATCACCCGGCCGACGCGGCGCTGATTGATGGTCACGATGAAGTCGTCCGGACGCGGGCTCTCGTCGTAGACGGGCGTGAGCACCCGCTCCAGGGTGAGGCTCTGCAAGGTCTCGAGCATGATCGGGATCCCGGGCGTTGGGGTTCGGCGAGGGCGCCGCGGCCCGAGCGGGGTCGACGGCGGGCACGCCAGCCAGTCGGTGCGGGGCCGTCGGGGGACCAGCCTCGACCCTCGACTACGCCCGCCCGGGCGCGCTGTAAAATATCAAGTTGTACATTTGACATAGGCTCAGCTTATGAATGCGCCCACGTTTTAGGCAGTGGCGCGACGGACCGACGCTCCCGATCGACCTCGCCGGTGCGGGCCCCGCGTTGCTACATCGTCCTACGCCGTCTGCCGCTGGACCTCCTCGGTGCTCCATCGACGCACTGCCCAGACGCCGATGGCGCCCGCCCGGACGTCACGGCGGAGCGCCGACCTTGCGCATCAGCGCCTCGATCCTCTCTCCGGTCACGGCCGCAAGTCGTTCGATGGTCGCGGCGGCAGCCTGGATGAGGTCGGGCCCAGGGGGTGGCGCTGCGGTGGTCCCGAGCTCGGTGTGGGGCGCCGGCGGCGGCTCGACGGGGCGCCGCCGCAGGCTGTTTCGGCTGACATAGCGATGCATGATCGACCTGCCACAGGGATCGTTCCGTCACGCGGTTCGAACGGTGCCCAGGAACGTCTCGACCTCGCTCTTCAGCCGGGTGCATTCGTGGGCGAGCTGGCCGGCGGCGCCGAGCACCTCGCCCGACGCGGCGCCGGTCTCTTCGGCGCCGCGGCTGACCTCGGTGATGGTCGCGGCCACCTGGGTGGTGCCGGCGGCGGCGTGCTGGATGTTGCGCGAGATCTCCGACGTCGCCGCGCCCTGCTCCTCGACCGCTGCGGCGATCGCCGACGAGATCTCGGCGATCTTTCCGATCGTGCCGCTGATTTCCTTGATGGCCGCGACCGAGTCGGCGGTCGCCGCCTGCATGCCGGCGATCTGGGCCGAGATGTCGCCGGTCGCCTTGCCGGTCTGGGCGGCCAGCGCCTTCACCTCCTGGGCGACGACCGCGAAGCCCTTGCCGGCCTCGCCGGCGCGCGCCGCCTCGATCGTCGCGTTGAGCGCGAGCAGATTGGTTTGCTCCGCGATCGCGGTGATCAGCTTCACGACGTCGCCGATGCGGGTCGCGGCCTGCGAGAGGTCGGTCACCCGGGCGTCGGTCTTCTCGGCCTGCCGCACGGCCTCGTCGGCGATCCGGCTCGACGCCTGCACCTGGCGGCTGATCTCGCCGACCGACGACGACATCTCGTTGGTCGCCGCGGCGACGGCCTGGACGTTGGTCGACGCCTCCTCGGAGGCGACGCTGACCGTCCCCGACATGCGCTGCGTCGTGTCGGCCGTGCGGGTGAGCGTGGTCGCGGTCGCCTCCAGCTCGGTGGCGGCCGACGAGACGGTGGCGATGATGCCGCCGACAGCCGTCTCGAAGCGGTCGGCGAGCCGGTGCATGTCCTCCCTGCGCTGCGCCTCGGCCCGCGCCTCGGCCTCCTTCTGCTCGGCCTCCAGGCGCCGGCGTTCGATGGCGTTGGCCTTGAACACGGCGACCGCCCCGGCCATCTCGCCGATCTCGTCGCGCCGGCCCCTGCCCGGGATTTCGACGTCCAGCGCTCCCGCCGCGAGGTCCTTCATGGTCGAGGTCATGCGTCGCAGCGGGGTCGTGATGCCGCGGGCCGCCACCATCGACACGGCGAGCGTGATCAGAAGCACGACGCCGGCGGCGAGGAGGGCGCGGCGCGTCGCCGCCCAGGTCTGCGCCTCGAGGTCGTCGACATAGACGCCCGTCGCGACAATCCAGCTCCACGGCGCATAGCCGGCCGCGTAGGAGATCTTCGGCTGCGGCCTGTCGGCCCCGGGCTTCGGCCACGCATAGGCGAGAACGCCGCGCCCGTCGCGCCGGACGAGATCGATCAGGCCGCCGATGATGCGGACACCGTCGGCATCCTTCAGGTTCGTGACATCGGTGCCGACCAGCTCGCGGGCGATCGGGTGCATCACCATCCGGCCCTGCATGTCGGTGACGAAGAAGTACTCGTTGCCCCCGTAGCGCAAGGCAGCGAGGCGGGCCTGCGCCCGCTTCTGCGCCTCTTCGGGCGGCAGCCCGGCAGCCTTTGCCGCCGCATCCTCCCCTGCCACGATGGCGATCGCGAGATCGGTCAGGTGTTGCAGCTCGAACTGCCGCTGCGTCTTCAGGCTCGACGCCAGCTCGACCGAGTCGAGCCAGGTGATCCCCAGGATGCCGAGAAAGCCGAGGCCGATGACTGCGTAGATCCGGCGCCCGATCGTGAAGCGGACCTTGGACAACATGGTTCACGCACGGGCGGTATGCCGCCCGTTCCCTGAGTGACGGTGAATTCGCTGACCGCGACCGACCGGATCGCATCGAAAACAGTGAATGCGACAAGTAAAAAAACTGGTAAAAACGAACTATTTTCGAGTCTTTGTTAGTTCTGTACTGCGAAACACTGCGAGCAGAATAAAATGTGTCGAGATCCGTACCTTTATTGCTAACCAGAAATCGGACTCTAGCGCAGCAGGCTAGTCCTCTCTTGGAATCCCACTACGTACTTCCGGGGGATTATTCCATCCGAGTGGTATTTGGCTTATATTGGTACAATGTCGCAGTATCGTTCATGGTCGGCGGCAAGACTCATCCTGGATATTCTCGGCAGTCGATCGAGAGGGCTCGAAGCTGACGAGCTGGTCTCCGCAGGGGAGTATTACTTCGGCCGGAGAAGCTTGTATTTTCGGGCGCTCGTCGCGCGATCTCGAAAGCTGGCCGTCTACGAGGCAATTCTGCCGCAGTCAATCTCCGGCCGGGCCGCTGTTGCGCTCGCTGCCGTCATGTCTCGTGATCAATACATGTGGTTGATCACACGAGGGGCGCGTCGGAACCGTCCCTCCGACCGTTCGGACCCTTCTGTGCGGCTCGCCTCCGTCGCCGATCCCAGGACCGATCTCTGGGCCGATTCCGCCGAACGCCAGGACCCCCCGAAGTGTCCGCGGCCGTCCAGCAGAAGCGTCGAGGTGTAACGATCTGCATTAGAACATTCGTGTCAGACGTCATAGGTGAATGTATTACGTAGATTCGAAGATTGACTCGATTCAATACACTTAAGAAAATGACATGTCGAGTCGGCCCCACGGAGTTGCGGTCGGAGCGGATCATCGTCGCGGCAATGCTGAGATTGTTTCAGGTTTGCGGCCGATGTTGATCCGTCTCGCGGGCAATACCGTGGGGCTTTGACTTTCATCTGTGAACGGCGGTGCGCGGCGCGACGATGCGCCGTCGGTGGCGGCCTGCATTGCTCCTCCGCAACGTCCCGGCCGCTGGTGCGAGCGGCGGCGCCAGCCCCCGAGCTACGCCGACTTCCGCTGCACGACCTCGAAGCCGACGTCGACGATCCGCTCCGGCACGGTCTCGCCGCGGCAGCGCGCCAGGATCATCTCGCCGGCGAGGCGGCCGATGGCGGCGCCGTCGACGTTCACGGTGGTGAGCGACGGCACCGTGTGGGCCGAGAACTCGGCATTGCCGAAGCCGCAGACCGCGATGTCGTCAGGGACGCGCAGCCCGCGCGCCAACGCCTCGACGACGACGCCCTGCGCCAGCTGATCGGCGCTGCAGGTGATCGCCCGGATCGCCGGATCCTGCGCCAGGAGCTCGCCCAAGATCGCCAAGTGGAGCGAGGTCGTGAAGGCCAACGGCATCACGGTCGAATAGCACTTCCATTACGCTTCGATGGGCTCCTGATCAGCTCGCCTTGGTCACGGCCGGGATGATCCACGAGCCGTCGAGAATCGACGGGGCGTTCTCGTCCGGCCAGTAGAGGCGGAGCATCAGGTAGAACTTGCCCTTCGGGGCCGGCAGCCAGTTCGCCTCCTTGTCCGCCCCCGGGCTCTCGTTCTGGACGTAGATCACCAGCGATCCATCCGGCTCGCGCTTCGGGCTGGTCCGCATGCTCATCGCGTAGCGGTTGATCGGGTTGGCGACGAAGAAGTAGTTCTCGTCGTACATGGTCAGCGACCAGAAGCCCCTGACCGGCGGCAGCTCGCCCTTGGCGAAGCGCAGGACGTATCTGCTCGACCCCTCGTAGGCCTTGCCGTGGGCGTCCTTGAGCGAGGTCGGGTAGACGGCGTCCTGCGGCCGGTTGGCGCCGAGCCCGATCGCCGTGATCAGGGCGCGTTGCAGATAGTCGGTGCCATAGGTGCCGGTCTTGAGCGTGAAGCCCCAGCCGTTGATCTCGGAGACGTCGCCGCCGCTGAACTTGAAGTGCAGCATGATGCGGTCGAACGACAGCTCCGGCAGCCGCTTGTCCCAGCGATGGTCGACGACCTTCGGATCGAACGGCTGGCCGGCGACGAGGCCGATCTGGCGGAAGCGCTCCATCGCGGGCGCGTCCTTGGCGGACGGCGGATTGCGCTTCATCAGGTCGGCGAGCAGCGTGAAATACGCGACCGCGGTCATGCGGTTCACCTGGTCGCGCACCGGCGTCTTCATGTCGATCGCCGGATCGACCTTGCCGGCCGGCGGCGTCCACGCCTTGCCGCGCGCCGACAGCGGATAGAGCTTGAACTGATCCTGCAGCGCGTGCACGGCCGCGTAGTCCTCCGGCGTGCCGGTGCAGTAGATGCGCCCCAGCATCCAGACGATGCTGGTCGGCGACTTGATCTGCGTGAGCCCGGCCGGGACCTGTCCCGACCATCCCGGGCCGGTGATCAGATAAGACTGGGCCTGCGTGCCGGTCGTTCGGGTGCCGGGCACCGCGAACACGTCGGTCCAGCCGCTGAGGAACGGCAGCAGGAAGTAGCGGCCCTTCATGTCGGGCACCTCGACCACCCATGGCTCGTCGCCGACGTCGAAGAAGGCCGTGGTGTAGAGCGTGTCGGCGTTCGGCGCGGTGACGTCGCGGAAGCTCGCGTCGGGATACTGGCGCAGCTTGATGAGATGACCCATCGGGCCGCGCGTGCCCTCCGGTGCCGCCACGTTGGTGATGATCCGCCGCGTCATCTCCATGGTCACGAGCGGATAGCCGAACACATAGGCGTCCGACGCGATCTTGAAATCCTCGGCGTCGTGGACCAGGTCGCGCAGCGGCCCGTCGAAGGACCGGGCCGGGGCGCCGAACGCGCTCGCGGCGAGAAGAGAGAGTCCGCCCAGCGTCGTGTCTCTGCGGGAGATCATGGTGCACCTCGTGAGCCGTCAGGGCATCGATTCACCGTCGCAGCCGTACTGATCGCGGTCGGCCGAGAGTATGCAGATCTGGACACGGCGCGGGACGATGACGCGCATGTGATCGTGCGATCCGAGGCCGAAGGCGCTGATCGGGTCGGGGGCTCGACGCCCACCTCCCCCCGACGTCACCTCGGCGTCACGAGTCGGTAGCCGACGCCCGGCTCGGTGACGATGAACTCCGGCGCCGCCGCGTCGTCGCCGAGCTTGTCGCGGATATGGCCGATGGCGATGCGCAGATAGTGCGCATCGTCGACATGGGCCGGCCCCCACACCGTCGTCAGGAGCTGCTTGTGGGTGACCAGCCGACCGGCGTGGCGGGCGAGCAGCGCGAGTACGTCGAACTCCTTGCGGGTCAGCTTCACCTCGGTGCTGTCGACGGTGACGAGCCGGCGCGCGAGGTCGACGGCGAGCCGGCCGGACGTCAGCACGGCGCTCTCGGCCGTCGGCGCACGGCGACCGCGCAAAAGGGCCCGCAGGCGCGCCAAAAGCTCGCCGGTGGCGAACGGCTTCGTCACGTAGTCGTCGGCGCCGGCGTCGAGCGCCGCGATCTTCTCGGCCTCGGCGTCGCGCACCGACAGGATCAGGATCGGCACCTGCGACCACTCGCGGATCGCCGCGACGACCGCCTTGCCGTCCATGTCGGGCAGCCCGAGGTCGAGCACCACCACGTCGGGCGCCGTCGTCGCGGCGCGCTCGATGCCGGTGCGGCCGCGATCGGCTTCGACCACGGCGAAGCCGGCGCTCGGCAGCGCGATCTTCAGGAAGCGCCGGATCGCCACCTCGTCCTCGATCACCAGCACCCGGGTGGTCGTCGCCTCCGTCATGCGCCGTCTCCCGTGTCCGTCCCCGAATCCACCCCGGTGTCCGTCTCGGGCCGTGCGGCGGGCAGCACCAGCTCGATCGCGGTGCCGCGGCCGCCCTCGCCGGGCCGCGCCCGCACCGCCCCGCCATGCGCTTCGACGAGACCCCGCACGATCGCGAGGCCGAGCCCGGTGCCGGCCGGCTGGCCGTCGCCCTGGCGCACCCGATAGAACAGGTCGAACACCCGCTCGCTGTCCTCGGGCGGGATGCCCGGTCCGAGATCCGAGATGGTCAGCGTCACCACGGCGCCGCTCGCCGCCGCCGCGATCCGCACCGGCGTGCCGGGCGGCGCGTACTTGGCGGCGTTCTCCAGCACGTTGATCACCGCCTGGCCGATCAGCACCGGGTCGACGTCGACGTGGAGGTCGCGGGCGATGTCGACCTCGACCGGATGCCCGGCGAGCGGCCGTGCGAGGTCGGCGCGGGCCCGGCCGACGATCTCGCGCAGGTCGACGGGCGCCCGCCGCAGCGTCAGCGCGCCGTAGCCGAGCCGCGTCATGTCGAGCAGGTTCTGGACGAAGCGGTTCAGCCGCCGCGCCTCGTCGAGGGCGGTCGCGACCAGCTCGCGGCGATCCTCCGGCCGCAGGGCGCCGTCGTCCTCGGCGAGCCCGGACAGGGCGCCGATGACGCTGACCAGCGGAGTGCGCAGGTCGTGGCTCACCGAGTTCAGCAGCGCCGAGCGTAGCTTCTCGCTCTCGGCGGCGAGACGCGACGCCGCGAGGTCGGAGGCGAGCTTGAGCCGCTCGACCGCGACGGCGACCTGGTCCTCGACGGCGGTCAGCAGCCGGCGGGTCTCCGGGTCGAGGGTCTGCGAGCGGTCGCGGAACCAGACGCCGACCACGCCGATGGCGCCCTGCGCGGTGGCGAGCGGCACGAACAGCCAGGCAGCGGTCGGCAGCGTGTCGGTGCCGGCTCCGGCCGGCTCGTTCTTGGTGAAGGCCCATTGCGCCGCCATCTCGTCCTTGGGATCGAGACCCTCCTCGATGGACGGGTGACCCTGCACCTGCTCCAGCCGCCCGCCGGCGTCGGGCATCAGGATCAGCGAGCGGCAGTTCAGCGTCATGGCGATATGCGCGGCGGCCGCCCACAGGACGTCGTCGGCCTTGCTGACCGAGGCGATCTTGCGGGCGAAGTCGTACAGCGTCTCGGTCCGCCGCTGCGCCGCGCGCATGCTCTCCACCTGGCGCTTGAGGCGGCTCGCCAGCGTGCCGGTGAACACCGCGCTGACCAGGAAGACGAGCAGGGCCGCGACCGACTCCTCCTGGGCGACCGCGAAGCTGAAATAGGGGGTCGTGAAGAAGAAGTTGTAGGCGAGGAAGCCGGCCGCCGCGGCGATCAGGGCACCGGCGAGGCCGTGCCGCATGCCGATCAGCAGCACGCCGACCAGGTAGACGACGGCGAGCGAGCCGAGCGGCACCACGTGCCACAGCGGCCAGGCGAAGGCGCTCGCCAGCGCGATCACGACCGCCGTCTCGGCGGTCGGGCGGACGAAGGCGCGCCACGGCGGGACGGGGACGGCGGTCGCCCCGGTCCGATGCCGCCGCGTCTCCGCCTTGGGCGTGACGACCGTCACCTCGAAATCGGTGGCGTCGTCGATCAGCCGCTCGAACACCGGCTCGCGCAGCCAGCGGTCGAGCCGGTGCCAGCCGGTCCGGCGCGGGCGGCCGATCACCAGCCGGGTGACGTTGCGCTTGCGGGCGTAGGCGAGCAGCTCGGCGGCGACGTCCGACTCGACATGGAGCTGCACGGCCTCGCCGCCGAGCGTCTCGGCGAGCCGCAGCGCGGCGCGGAGATTCTCGCGCGCCTCGCCGCCGAGGCTGTCGCGACGCGAGGTCAGCACGGTGGCGGCGATCCACGGGATTTTTGCGCGGTCGGCCATCCGGCGGGCGGCGCGGACCAGGGTCTTGGCGGTCGGTGCGTCGCTCAGGCAGACGAGCAGGCGGTCCTGGGTCGGCCACGGCCCGCGCACGCCGTGCTGGCGCATCCAGGCGAGCACGTCGGCGTCGACGTGGCTCGCCGCGGTGCGCAGCGCCAGCTCGCGCAGCGCCGTCAGGTTGCCCTTGGAGAAGAAGTTGTCGAGCGCGAGCCCGGCCTGGTCCGGGACGTAGACCTTGCCCTCCCTCAGCCGTTCGGCGAGCTCCTCCGGCGTCAGGTCGATCAGCTCGATGTCGTCGGCCCGCGCCAGCACGTCGTCGGGCACGGTCTCCTGGACCCGGACCCCGGTGATGCGGGCGACGACGTCGACGAGGCTCTCGACGTGCTGGATGTTGATCGTGGTGACGACATCGATGCCGGCGTCGAGCACCTCCATGATGTCCAGCCAGCGCTTGGCGTGGCGGCTGCCCGGCACGTTGGTGTGGGCGAACTCGTCGATCAGGGCGAGCTGCGGCCGCCGGGCCAGCAGCGCGTCGAGGTCGAGCTCGGCGATCAGCCGGCCCTTGTAGGGCAGCTCGCGCCGCGGCAGCTGCTCGAGGCCGTCGAGCAGCGCCGCCGTCTCGGGCCGGCCGTGCGTCTCGACCAGCGCCACCACGACGTCGACACCGGCGGCGCGGCGGGCGCGGGCCTCCTCCAGCATCGCGTAGGTCTTGCCGACCCCCGGCGCGGCGCCGAGATAGACCTTGAGCCGGCCGCGCCCGGCCTTGCGGGCCTCGGCCAGCAGGGCGTCGGGATCGGGGCGGTCCGGCTCGGGGCTCATCGGCGGGCGGCTCTCACGGCTTCAGCGCGTCCAGCGCGAGATTGAGGGCCAGCACGTCGACGCGCGGCTCGCCCAGGAGGCCGAAGGCGCGGCCTTCGACATGACGCTCGACGAGGTCCCGGACCGTCGCTTCGGGCAGTCCGCGGGCGGCGGCGACGCGGGCGACCTGCACCAGCGCGCCCTCCGGCGAGACATGCGGGTCGAGCCCGGAGGCCGAGGCGGTGACGAGGTCGGCCGGCGCCGGACGGACGCCGAGCGCCGCCGCACGCGCCGCGACCGCCTCCTGCAGGGCCTTCGCACTCGGGGCGAGGTTGGAGCCGGCCGACGCCGCGGCGTTGTAAGGGGCATCGATGGTCTTGCTGGGGTCGGCCGGATCGGCCGCCGTCGTCGCCGACGGGCGGCCGTGGAAATAGCGGTTGGACGTGAAGGACTGGCCGATCAGGGCCGAACCGACCACGGTGCCGTCGCGGACGATCAGGCTGCCGGCGGCCTGATGCGGCGCGACCACCGCGGCCAGGCCGGTGACGGCGAGCGGATAAGCGACGCCGGTGAGGAGGGTGAACAGCACCAGCAGCACGACGGCGGGACGCAGGATCGAAAGCATGGCGGCCTCTCAGGCGAGATGCAGGAGATCGACGACGAGGTCGATCAGCTTGATGCCGACGAACGGCGCCACGAGCCCGCCCAGTCCGTAGACCAACAGGTTGCGGGACAGCAAGGCCGAGGCGGAGGCGGGCGTGTAGCGCACACCCTTCAGGGCGATCGGGATCAGGGCGACGATGACCAGCGCGTTGAAGACGATCGCCGAGAGAATTGCGGACTGCGGCGTGCCGAGCCCCATCACGTCGAGCACGGCGAGGCCCGGATAGGCGGCGACGAACAGGGCCGGCAGGATGGCGAAGTACTTCGCCACGTCGTTGGCGATCGAGAATGTGGTGAGCGCGCCGCGCGAGATCAGCAGCTGCTTGCCGACCATCACGATCTCGATCAGCTTGGTCGGGTCGCTGTCGAGGTCGATCAAGTTGCCGGCTTCCTTGGCGGCCGGCGTGCCGGAGTTCATGGCGACGCCGACATCGGCCTGGGCGAGCGCCGGCGCGTCGTTCGAGCCGTCGCCGCACATCGCGACGAGGCGCCCGTCCGCCTGCTCGGCGCGGATCAGCGCCAGCTTCTTCTCGGGCGTCGCCTCGGCCAGCACGTCGTCGACGCCGGCCTCCGCTGCGATCGCCGCCGCGGTGAGCGGGTTGTCGCCCGTGATCATCACGGTGCGGATGCCCATGCGGCGCAGCTCGGCGAAGCGCTCGCGGATGCCGGGCTTCACCACGTCCTTGAGATGGACGACGCCGAGCACCACGCCGTCGCGCGACACCGCGAGCGGGGTGCCGCCCGAGGTGGCGATGCGGCGCACCGCGCTCTCCAGCGCCGGATCGGTCCGGCCCGCGTGCGTCCGGCCGGCCTGCGCCAGGACGGCGTCGACGGCCCCCTTGCGGACCACGCCGCCGCCGGCGAGATCGGCGCCCGACATGCGGGTGTGGGCCGTGAACGGCACGAAGGTGGCGGTCGTGCGCACGGCGTCGTCGTGGAAGCGGAAGCGCCGCACCGCCAGCTCGACGATCGACTTGCCCTCCGGCGTCTCGTCGGCGAGCGAGGCGAGCCACGCCGCTTCCGCGAGATCGCGCTCGGCGACGCCCGGCGCCGTCACGAAGGCGTCGGCCATCCGGTTGCCGAACGTGATGGTGCCGGTCTTGTCGAGCAGCAGCACGTCGATGTCGCCGGCCGCCTCGACGGCGCGGCCCGACTTCGCCACGACGTTCGCCTTGATCAGCCGGTCCATACCGGCGATGCCGATCGCCGAGAGGAGCCCGCCGATGGTGGTCGGGATCAGGGTGACGAACAGCGCGACCAGATAGACCATCGGCACCGTCGTGCCCGACCAGGCGGCGAAGAACGGCAGCGTGACGACGACGACGAGGAACACCAGCGTCAGCCCGGCGAGCAGGATGTCGAGGGCGATCTCGTTCGGCGTCTTCTGGCGCTTGGCGCCTTCGACCAGCGCGATCATGCGGTCGAGGAACGTCTGCCCCGGCCTCGCCGTCACCTTCACCACCAGCCAGTCGGAGACGAGCCGCGTGCCGCCCGTCACCGACGAGCGGTCGCCGCCCGCCTCGCGGATCACCGGGGCGCTCTCGCCCGTGATGGCGCTCTCGTCGACCGACGCGATGCCTTCGACGATCTCGCCGTCGGTCGGCACGATGTCGCCGGCCTCGACCAGGATCAGCTCGCCGGGCTCCACCCGGTCGAGATCCTTGCCCTCCCACAGCGCGCGGTTCCCCGGCAGGACCAGCGCCTTGGCCCGCGCGGTCTGACGCGTCGCGCGAAAACTGTCGGCCCGCGCCTTGCCGCGGCCTTCGGCGACCGCCTCGGCGAAGTTGGCGAACAGCACCGTGATCCACAGCCACGCCGTGATCTGCAGGCCGATCCAGACCGTCGGCCCGCCGGCGAGCCCCTCGCGCGCCGTCAGCACGGTGGCGAGCGCCGCGGCGACCGCGGTGGTGAAGATCACCGGGTTGCGCACCAGGCTCCTCGGATCGAGCTTCTTCAGCGCCTGCAGGGCCGCCGGACCGAGAATCCTCGGCGCGAAGAGCGAGATGTCGGCGGGGGGATGCTTGCTCATGAGCGCGGCTTTCAGAACGTCTGCCCGGCCAGGATCGACACCTGCTCGGCGATCGGCCCCAGCGCGAGGACGGGAAGGAACGTGAGGGCGCCGACGATGAGGATCGTGGCGATCAAGAGGCCGACGAACAGCGGCCCGTGTGTCGGGAAGGTGCCGACCGTCACCGGGGCCGTCTTCTTGGCGGCGAGCGAGCCGGCGATCGCGAGGATCGGCACGATGTAGCCGAAGCGCGCCATCAGCATGGCGATGCCGAGCCAGGTGTCGTGCCAGGCGACGTTGGCGTTGAAGCCGGCGAAGGCCGAGCCGTTGTTGCCGGTCGCCGACGAGTAGGCATAGAGCAGCTCGGACAGCCCGTGCGGGCCGGCGTCCTGCACCGAGGTCTGGGCATGACCGGTCGCGATCGCGAGCGCCGCGAAGCCGAGCACGCCGACCGGCATGATCAGCAGCGTCAGGGCGGCGAGCTTCACCTCGCGGGCCTCGATCTTCTTGCCGAGATACTCGGGCGTCCGCCCGACCATCAGGCCGGCGAGAAAGACGGTGAGGATCACGAACAGCAGCATGCCGGTGAGGCCGACCCCGACGCCGCCGAACACCACCTCGCCGAGCTGGATGTTCAGCATCGTGACGAGGCCGCCGAGCGGGGTGAGCGAGTCGTGCATGGCGTTGACCGAGCCGTTCGACGCCGCCGTGGTGACGGCCGCCCACAGGGCTGAGCCGACGATGCCGAAGCGGACCTCCTTGCCCTCCAGGCTGCCGGCACCGGCGTCGATCACGCCGGCCTGCAGCGGGTTGCCGAGCCGCTCGGTCGTGTAGAGGATCGCGATCGCGACGATCAGCATGATCCCCATCGCGGCGAACAGGGCGCGGCCCTGCCGGCGGTCGCCGACCATGCGGCCATAGGTGAAGCAGAAGGCCGCCGGGATGACGAGGATCGCCAGCATCTCGAGCAGGTTCGACAGCGCCGTCGGGTTCTCGAACGGATGCGCCGCGTTGACGTTGAAGAAGCCGCCGCCGTTGGTGCCGAGCTGCTTGATCGCGATCTGGCTCGCCACCGGGCCGAGCGCGATCGTCTGCTGCGCGCCTTCGAGCGTCGTCGCCGTGGCGGACGCGTGCAGGGTCTGCGGCACGCCGAGACAGACCAGCACCAGCGCGAAAATGATCGAGGCGGGCAGCAGCACGTAGAGGATCGAGCGGACCAGATCGGTCCAGAAGCTGCCGATGCTGCGGGCCTGGCGCGAGGCGAGGCCGCGCGCCACCGCGGCGGCGACCGCCATGCCGCTCGCCGCCGAGACGAAGTTCTGCGTCGTCAGGCCGACCATCTGGGAGAGGGTCGACAGCGTCGTCTCGCCGCCGTAGCTCTGCCAGTTGGTGTTGGTGACGAACGAGATCGCCGTGTTGAAGGCGAGGTGCGGCGCGACGCCGTCGAACCCCTGCGGGTTCAGCGGCAGCAGGTTCTGGAATCGCAGCACCAGATAGAGCACGACGAATCCGGCCGCGTTGAAGGCGAGCAGCGACAGCGCATAGGCGGTCCAGTGCTGCTCGTGTTTTGGCGGCACGCCGGCCGGCGCCAGCACGGCCCGCTCGGCGCGCGCGAGGAACGCGATCTCGCCCGTGTAGACCTTGGCCATGTAGAGGCCGAGCGGCAGCGCCAGGGCGGCGAGGAGGACGAGATAGAGGCCGATCTGGGCGAGATCGGCGGTGACGGTGGCGAACATTTTCTTGCTCGTGGTCCGGCGGAGGGTCGCTCAGAAGCGCTCGGGCCGCAGCAGCGCCGCGACCAGATAGACGGCGAGGCCGGCCGCGACGGTCAGCCCGAGGACGATGTCGAAGATCCCCATGGCCGCCTCACAGCCGCTCGGCAACGACGACGGCGAGGCCGAGCAGGCCGAATCCGGCCAGGCCTCCGATCACGAATGCGAGGTCGACGAGCACGGGCGCTCTCCCTGTCGAGGCTGATCCGTCGACAAGGTTACGGCAGACCGGCGTAAAGCCGCGATGCCGAAGGCCGGCGAAGCCCGTAAAGCCGGCGTAAAGGGGGGGCGAGGGTTCGGGACGCGCGTCGCCGCGACCGGCCGCCCGAACGCCCCGGCACGGCACCTCCCGCAGGCGGGGCCGTCCGGCGATCGCCCCCGCC
>NZ_NHSK01000230.1 GCF_016653355.1 Rhodoplanes elegans
CCGTCTTGATCGAGGCCGAGTAACTGCGGAAGTCGTGACCCGTCACGATGTCCGGCTTCACGCCGGCGCGGCGGATCAGCGTGCCGAGCCCCATGCCCAGCGCCTGCACGCCCATCAGGTTGATCTCGCGCTCGAACAGCCAGCGCGCGTCGTACTCGCGGAAGCCGGTCGGCTTCACCAGCGGCAGCGACTCGTAATCGTAGGTGTTCGGCGACAGGGCAGGCCGCGGGACGGGGAACATGGGGACCTATGGCGTGAGAAGTCGAACAAGGATGCGGTGGCGGTCGTCCCTCTCCCCGCGCGCGGGGAGAGGGTGTCTCGCCGCAATGCGGCGAGACGGGTGAGGGGGCGTCTCGACGCAGCAGAGACTCTGCGATTCGCGGAAGCGCCCCCTCACCCGGACCGCTTCGCGGTCCGACCTCTCCCCGCAAGCGGGGAGAGGTGAATTGAATCACGCCGCCGCCGTGCTCTCGCCGGCGAGCGCGGCGGAGACGATCGCCTTCGCCTCCGACACGATGGCGTTCAGGTGGACGGCGTTGCGGAAGCTCTCGGCGTAGATCTTGTAGATGTTCTCGGTGCCGGAGGGGCGCGCCGCGAACCAGCCGGCGTCGGTCGTCACCTTGAGGCCGCCGATCGCCGCGCCGTTGCCGGGCGCGTTGGTGAGCTTTGCCGTGATCGGATCGCCGGCGAGTTCGCTCGCCGTCACGGCGGCGGGCGAAAGCTTGCCGAGCCGCGCCTTCTCGTCGGGTGTCGCCGCCGCGTCGATGCGGGTGTAGTGGGGGGCGCCGAACTGCTGCGTCAGCGCCTGGTAGTGCTCGCCCGGATCCTTGCCGGTCACGGCCGTGATCTCGGCGGCGAGCAGATCCATGATCAGGCCGTCCTTGTCGGTCGTCCAGGTCGTGCCGTCGCGGCGCAGGAAGCTCGCGCCGGCGCTCTCCTCGCCGCCGAAGCAGCACGAGCCGTCGACGAGGCCCGGCACGAACCACTTGAAGCCGACCGGCACCTCCGAGAGCTTGCGGCCGAGGCTCGCGACCACCCGGTCGATCATGCTCGACGACACCAGCGTCTTGCCGACGGCCGAGGTCGCCGGCCAGTCCGCGCGATGGGTGAGCAGATACTGGATCGCGACGGCGAGATAGTGGTTCGGGTTCATCAGGCCGACGCCCGGCACCACGATGCCGTGGCGGTCGGCGTCGGTGTCGTTGCCGAAGGCGACCCGGTACTTGTCCTTCAGGCCGACCAGGCTCGCCATCGCGTGCGGGCTCGAGCAGTCCATGCGGATCTTGCCATCGTGATCGACCGTCATGAAGGCGAAGCGGAAGTCGATGGCCTTGTTGACGATGTCGATGTCGAGCCCGTAGCGGGCGTTGATCGGCTCCCAATAGGCGAGCCCGGCGCCGCCGAGCGGATCGACCGCGAGCTTCAGTCCGGCCGCCTTGATGGCCGCCATGTCGACGACCGCCTCGAGGTCGTTCACGTAGGAATGGACGAAGTCGTCCTGCCGGGTCGTGTCGGCGGCCAGCGCGCGCTCGTAGGACACGCGCCTCACGTCGCGATTGCCGTCGCGCAGGAGCGCGTTGGCGCGGTTCTCGATCCACTTGGTCGCGTCGGTGTCGGCCGGGCCGCCGTGCGGCGGATTGTACTTGAAGCCGCCGTCCTCGGGCGGATTGTGCGACGGCGTGATCACGATGCCGTCGGCGAGATGGCCCTTGCGGCCGCGGTTGTAGGCCAGGATGGCGCGCGAGATCACCGGGGTCGGCGTGTAGCCGTCGCCCCGCTGGATGACGGCCGTGACGCCGTTCGCGGCCAGGACCTCGAGGGCGCTCCGCTGGGCCGGGCCGGAGAGCGCGTGCGAGTCCTTGCCCATGAACAGCGGGCCGTCGATTCCCTGCGCCGCCCGGTACTCGCAGATCGCCTGCGAGATCGCGAGGATGTGGGCCTCGTTGAACGAGGACGCGAGCGACGTGCCGCGGTGGCCCGAGGTGCCGAAGGCGACCTTCTGGGTCGCGTCGGAGACGTCCGGGGTGCGCTCGTAATAGGCGCGGTCGAGGCGGTCGAGGTCGACCAGCAGCTCCGCGGGCGGACGCTTGCCGGCGAGGGGCGAAATCGTCATCGGGTGGTCCCTGGTGGGCGCGGACGGGGTCCGGCGGAAATGCCGGCCAATCTACTGCGCCCCGCCCGGTTTGGCACGCCGTTTCGGAACGCGACTCCGGCTGCGCCGCCCGGGCGTCAGCCGGTCGCCGTCGCCGCAGCCGTCGCCGTCCCGGCCCAGCGGGCCTCCAGCTCGGCCACGTCGGTCACGTCGCCGAAGAAGAGATAGAAGTTGATCAGCGCGGCGGCGTGCTCGTCGTCCCGCAGGCTGGCATTGGCGTCGTGCACCATGGTGGTGCGGTAGTTCAGCATCATGGCGTCGCGCGCCGTCGATTCGCAGCACGCATTGGTCATCGTGCCGGCGACCAGCACGGCCTCGATGCGGCGGGCCCGCAGGATGCCGTCGAGATCGGAGGCGCCTTGGATGAAGGCGCTGTAGCGCGTCTTGCCGACGACGAGGTCGCCGTCGCGGACGTCGAGCTCCGACCACAGCGCCGAGCCGGGCGCATGCTCGGCGAGCGCCGCCGCGCGGGCGTCGAAGCGATCCGGCGTGAGCAGCGTGCGATGGAAGTGCGGAATCGTGTGCAGGGCGCCCTCGGTGAAGAGGGTGCGGATCCATACGACGAGCCCGCCGGCGTCGCGCAACGCCCGCGCCAGCCGGTTCACGGCCGGGACGATGGCGCGGGCGGGCGGCGTCTCCCCGCCGGCGCCCGGCGCCATGAAGTGGTTCTGCATGTCGACGACGACCAGCGCGGTCCGCTCGGGCGCGACGTCGCGATGCGCCAGCGCGCAGCCCTGGCGGGCCCGAACACGCTCGACCGCCCAGTCGGGCATCTCGAAGGGGTGCATGACTGCTCTCCATTTGTGCAGCGGTGGCCGCCTTTTCGGCGCTCCCGCCCGGTCGCGCCGGGATCCGGCCGGACCGCGGCGCGTTCGTCCATTGTATACAGCAGACAATCTACCGTGGGCAATCCTGGCATGTCGGTTGCATGGCGGGAAGCGGGGCGCCGCCGCGGGCGCATTCGAGCCAGGAGGCATTCACGATGGGCTGTCGCAAGATCATCTCGGGCGTGCTCTGCGCCGTCGCAATCGGCGTCGCAGCCGTGGTCGCACCGCCGGCCGCCGCGGCCGAGCCGGTGCAGAAGATCAAGTTCATGGAGGTGATCCACTCGCTCTTCTACTCGCCCCTCTACGTCGCCCACGGGCAGGGCTACTTCAAGCAGCAGGGGATCGATTTCGACCTCGTCGCCGCGCAGGGCAGCGACAAGGCGACGGCCGCGCTGCTGTCCGGCGCCGCCGACGTCGTGCTGACCGGCCCCGAGACCGCCGTGTACATCCAGAACGGCCAGTCGCCGGAGAAAATCCGCATCTTCGCCGGCCTGACCGCGACCGACGGCTCGTTCCTGGTGGGCCGCGAGGCGCAGAGCGGCTTCGCCTGGTCGTCGCTCAAGGGCAAGACCATCCTGGGATGGCGCAAGGGCTCCTCGCCGGCGATCTTTCTCGACAAGGTCCTCAAGGACAACGGGCTCGACCCGGACAAGGACGTGACCATCATCACCAACGTCGCCATCCCGGCGCGTCTCGGCGCCTTCATGGCCGGCACGGCGGACTACGGGACCTTCTTCGAGCCCGACGTCACCAAGATCGAGGCCTCCGGCAAGGGGCGGGCGCTCGCCAATGTCGGGGCGGCCGCCGGCAAGATCGACTACACGGTGTTCGCCGCCCGCGAGAGCTATATCAAGGCCAACCCGAAGGTGATCCAGGGCTTCACCGACGCGATCGCCAAGGCCGAGCGCTGGCTGCAGACGGCCGACCCGCAGGAGGCCGCCAAGGTGCTCGCGCCGTACTTCCCCGGCGTCTCCGCCGACGAGCTCGCCGCCTCCGTCGTCCGCCACCGCGACGCCGGCGTCTGGAAGACCACGCCGCTCGTCGCGCCCGAGGCCATCGCGGCGATGCAGGATCTGCTGATCGCCTCCGGCGTTCTCGGCGCCGGCGAGAAGGTCGCCTACGAGAAGATCGTCGATCCTGCCTTCGCGACGGCGGCGAAGTGAGCCGTCCACCGGAGCACGCGATGATCAGCCCGAAGATCGAGTTCCGCAACGTCGGCCTGCGCTACTTCACGCCGAAGGGGGAGACGCAAGCCCTGCACGACATCAGTTTCACGGTCGCGCAGGGCGAGTTCGTCAGCATCGTCGGCCAGTCGGGGTGCGGAAAGAGCACGCTCCTGTCCCTGCTGGCCGGCCTCATCCGGCCGACCGAAGGCGAGGTGCTGATCGACGGCGTGCCGGTCGCCGGCCCGTCGCCGCAGGTCGGCTTCATGCTGCAGCAGGACAGCCTGTTCGAGTGGCGGACCATCGCCGAGAACTGCGTCCTCGGGCCGGAGATCCGCCGTCACGACATGTTCGAGGCGCGGGTGCGGGCCGAGCGGCTGCTCAAGCGCTACGGCCTCGGCGACTTCCTCGACAGCAAGCCGTCGGAGCTCTCCGGCGGCATGCGCCAGCGCGCGGCGCTCGCCCGCACCATGTGCCTGCGGCCCGACATCCTGCTGCTCGACGAGCCGTTCTCGGCGCTCGACTTCCAGACCCGGCTGTCGATCGCCGACGAGATCGGCGGCATCATCCGCACCGAGGACAAGACCGCCATCCTGGTCACCCACGACATCCCGGAGGCGATCGCGATGGCCGACCGGGTGATCGTGCTGAGCCGACGGCCCGGCCGGATCAAGTCGATCCATCCGATCGCCTTCCCGAGCCACGCCGGCGGCCGCCCGGGCAGCTTCGCGGCCCGCGACGCCGCCGAGTTCCCGTCCTATTTCAACACCGTCTGGGAGGAGCTTGAGGTCCATGTCGAGTGACACGTCGATCGCCGCAGCCGCGCTACCGTCGACCGCACCAGCCGACGCGTCGGCGGCGCGGACGGCCGTCCCGCACAGCCGCCAGTATCTCGACTGGCTCGCCGCCCGCCGGCGCGAGAAGCTGCTGATCGTCGCGGCCCAGATCGGGCTCGTCCTCGTCGTCCTGGCCGGCTGGGAGATCGCGCCGCGCCTGCATTGGGTCAATCCGATGCTGACCAGCTACCCGAGCGCCATCTGGACGGCGTTCGTGCAGATGGTGCAGGGCGGCGAGCTCGGCCAGCACATCGTCGTCACGCTGGTCGAGGTGGTGGTCAGCTTCCTGCTCGCGATGGTGCTCGGCACCGCGGTGGCGGTGCTGCTGTGGCTGTCGCCGCGGCTGGAACGGGTGCTCGACCCCTTCCTGGTGGTTCTCAACGCGCTGCCGAAGATCGCCCTGGTGCCGATCTTCTACATCTGGCTCGGGGCCGAAGGCTCGATCTACGCGGTCGCCGTCGCGGTGGCGCTCTTCATCACCATCCTGATGCTGTACACGGGCTTCCGGCAGTCCGATCCGAACAAGATCAAGCTGGCCCGGACCTTCGGGGCGACGCGCGGGCAGATCCTCGCCAAGGTCGTGCTGCCGAGCAATGTCCACACCTTCATCGCGACCCTGAAGGCGAATGCCGGCCTGTCGCTGGTCGGCGTCATCGTCGGCGAGTTCCAGGCCTCGAAGGCGGGGCTCGGCTATCTGATCGTCTACGGCAGCCAGATCTTCCGGATGGACATGGTGATGGCCGCGATCGTCATTCTCGGCTTCATGTCGCTGGCGATCTACGCGCTGATCCAGTGGGCCGAGTTCCGGATCACCCGGCCGGCGAAGCGCGCGAGCGCCGGCTGACGCCGGAGACGAAACCGAGAGCGCCGGCCGAGGCCGGAACCGAAACGAATGAGCGCCGGCCGACGCCGGCCTGCGTCCCGGCCTCGGCCTCCTGTCACGCCTGGGCGGCGGTTCGCCGCCGCCCCATCCCGCCCGAAGCATCGGCCTTTCCAGGTCTCCGAAAATTGTATACAGTAGACGAAAATGGCCACCCTCCTCGCCGATCCGATGTTGTCCGATCTCGTCGCCCGCTGGGGGGTCGCCAGCGTGCTGGTCCTGGTCGGCGCCTGCATGCAGGGGGTGAGCGGCGTCGGCTTCGGCGTGTTCGCCGCTCCCATCCTGGCGATCATCGATCCGGAGCTGGTGCCGGGTCCGATGCTGTTCCTCGGTCTGGTCATCGCCGTGCTGGCGGTCCGGCGCGAGCGCTCCGGCCTCGACACCAAGGGAATCGGCTTCGCCATGCTGGGCCGGGTGCCGGCCTCGATCGCCGCGGCGCTCGCGATGAGCATCCTGCCGGTGCGCGAGATCTCGATCATGTTCGCGCTGCTGATCCTGGCCGGCGTCGCCATCAGCCTCGCGCGGTTCGAGCCGCGGATCTCGCCCGCCACCATGTTCGGCGCCGGCTGCCTGTCCGGCTTCATGGGGACCATCACGTCGGTCGGCACCCCGCCGATCGCGCTGATGTACCAGAACGCCCCGAAGCCGACGCTGCGGGCCTCGCTCGGCGGCTTCCTGTTCCTCGGCTCGCTCACCTCGATCGTGGCGCTCTCGTTCACGGGCCGGTTCGGCGTGCACGACGTGGTGCTCGGCACGTGGCTGATCGCGCCGCTGTGGCTCGGCTTCTGGCTTTCCACCCCGCTGACCCGGAGACTGCCGGGCCGGACGGTCCGGCTCGCCGTGCTCGGCCTCTCAGCTCTCGCGGCGCTCCTGCTTCTTGTCCGCCAGCTCGTCGGCTGATCCGGGGGCGGGGCCGGCCGCCCCGGCCGCCTGCAGCTGCGTCTCCCCGGCCCCCAGCACGTGAGCCATGGCGAGCTTCGCGGCGAGCTCCTCGTCGCCGTCGACGATCGCCTGCAGGATGCCGGCGTGCTCCTGCCAGCTCACCGCCTGGCGGTCGGGGTCGTCGGGCGAGAACAGCAGGGCGCTGCGGGCCCGCAGCGAATCCAAAAGCTCGAACAGCAACTTGTTGCGGCCGGCCTCGGCCAGGGCGCGGTGGAACTGCTCGTTCAGCTCGCGCAGGCCCCGCCGCCGGCCGCTCGTCAGGGCCGATCGGCCGCGCGCCAGGATCGCCTCGGCGTTCTTCAGCGTCACCGGGTTCCGGTTGCGGGCGGCGAGCCGCGCATTGTGCGACTCGAGCAGAGCGCGGATTTCGATGATCTCGCGGACCTTCTCGGGCGCCAGATCGGCGACCTGGGCGCCGCGCCGGCTCGACACGTCGACGAGCCCGTCCGCGTTCAGCGCCCGGATCGCCTCGCGGATCGGATTGCGCGAGACGCCGTACTCCTCGGCGAGCCGCTCCTCGACCAGACGCTCGCCGGGTTTCAGCCGGCCGTCCACGATCGCGCTCCTGATCTCCTGGTAGATCAGGTTGTGGAGCGAATCATGCTGCTCGCCGAGCCGCTTGCCGCCCGTCCGATTGTCTCTGGCCATGGCTGTCTCTCGCATCGTCTTGCGAGACTACGCCCGGACGGCCGGTCCGGTCGAGCACAGCTCGTTCATTGTCTACAATTCCGCCGGCTCGGGCCGGGGCCGTGCCGGGCGCGTGCCGCGCCGCATCACGGGCGAGGCGGTGCCTCGCCTATCTCTCGATCGTCAGCCGGCCGTGGCGGTGCTCGAAGCGCACCCGCGACAGGTACGACATGCCGAGCAGGTTCTCCGACAGGGCGCCGTCGGGCAGCACCAGGGCGGCGACGTCGTGGACCACGATGCCGCCGACATCGACCCGGCCGATCCGGGTCGGCGCCGCCATCACGGTGCCGTTGGCGGTCGACACCCGGGCCGTGAACTCGGCGGCCCGCGGCCGCACGCCGAGCCGGGCGGCGTCGCTCGCCTTGAGGGCGATCACCGAGGCGCCGGTATCGACCAGGAACGAGAGGCGGACGCCGTCCAGATAGGCGGTGGTCTGGAAGTGGCCGCGCGCGTCCTTCAGGAGCGTCAGGGTCCCGCCGCCGGAGTCCGGCGGAGCGGCGGCTTTCGTCGGCGCGGCCGGGGCCGGATTGGCGGTGGCGTCGAGATAGAGCTTCGGCACCGTGGCGGCGAGCGCCAGCGCCAGGAGCGCGAAGACGATGATGCTGCGCATCGGCGGCGAACCCCGGAAGATGTCCGGGACCGACTGAAGCACGCCGCGGTGATCGGTGGACTAACGTCGCCGCGGCGTCTGGCGCGATGGCAAACGGCGGGTTGCCGTCGGTCCGACGATCTTACCGATCGGCCTTCTCGAACAACCCGGCCCGCTTCAGTGCCTCACGGCCTGGGATGCCTCGGCCAGGGCACGGGCGGTCTCGGCCGCCGTCGCGGCGGCGTCCCGGCGCGCCGGGGCGTCGGCGCGGCCGGCCGCCTCGGCGCGGGCGACGTAGCGCAGGCACTGCTGCTCGGCGTCGTAGCCGAGCAGGATGCCCAGCATGAAGTCGTGTTCGGCCGAGAGGTCGCACAGCGGCCCGGACATGAACCGCTTGACCGCCGTGACGGCGGCCGGGCGGCCGAACACCACGTTGAAGCGCGACCGGCAGGCCGCGTGGACGTGATGGGCGACGCCCGACGCCACCAGCCGCTCGACGATCGGCGTCACCGCCTCGGCATTGACCGTCATCAGCACCAGGGGCCGCATCCCCTTCGACAGCTCGTAGAGGTGATGGCGGAAGATGCCGAGCGTGGCGCTCAGAGAAGCTGGCTGATCCATGCCGTGATCCTCTTGTCGGATTTCGACGATTCACCGTCCTCGTCGAGCGCCAGCCCGACGAACTTGCCGTCCCGTTCGGCCTTCGAGGCCGTGTAGTCGTAGCCGGCCGTCGCGGTGAAGCCGACCACGATCGCCCCTTTGGCGACCACCTGGTCGTAGAGCAGGCCCATCGCGTCGACGAAGCTGTCGGGATAGCTCGCCTGGTCGCCGGTGCCGAACAGGGCGACCTTCTTGCCGGCCAGGTTCGCGGCGGCGAGCTTGTCGAGCCCGCCGAACTCCCAGTCGGTCTGCAGGTCGCCCGCCCCGTAGGTCGGCGAGCCGAGGATGAGGAGGCTGCAGGTCTCGAAATCCGCCGTGGTCGCCTGGGCGACGTCGATCGCCTTGCCCTGGACACGCTTGGCGATGCGCGAGGCGACCGCGCGCGTGGCGCCGGCGTCCGATCCGTAAATCACGTTCACGCTCATGGTCCCACACTCATGGGGTCGGGCCTTCGACGGGGGTCGGACAACAGGGCCCCGGCCGAGCCATGATCGGCGGCGGGGCGTGCACGTACCGGAGTACGGCCGGACGCTAGCGCGCGACTTTGCCTCGCGTAAACAAGAATTGCGTATCGATGCAGTAGATTAGAGAAATGACAGTGTTGGAAGAGAGATTAGTTTTCTTTCGATGTCGTATAAAGAAGACGTTCGCGATTTTAGCAACGCTTTGATGGGGCGCGACGATCGGGCCTGTCTCGAACCGCTCCGGATTTTGATCGTTTCGAAAGTGAACAATCCTGTTGGGATTGTCCGAAGATCGACGCGCCGCCCGTCGGGGCGGGACGCGCAAATGGCCGCAGGTCGGCCCGAGGAGGCCGCCATGCTTTGCCTCGTCGCGCCGCGCCCCCTACGATGGCGACCGCACCGGGTCTCGCGGGCGAGCCCGGCGCCCGGACTTGGAAGGACCGCTGCCGCAATGACCGCGACGACTGTGACGAAGACCCCGGCCGCTCCGAGCGCGGTCGACCTCGGGGCACTGCCCGAGTGGAACCTCGCCGACCTCTATCCCGGCATCGACTCGGCCGAGGTGAAGCGCGACCTCGATCGCGCCCGCACCGGCTGCGTCGCCTTCGAGGAGGCGTTCAAGGGCCGGCTTGCGACGCTCGCCGCCCAGCCCGACGCCGGGAAGGCGCTCGCCGACGCGATCAAGCAGCTCGAAGGCCTCGACGACCTGCTCGGCCGCCTGATCTCCTATGCGAGCCTCGTCCATGCCGGCGACACCACGGATCCGGTGCGGGCCAAGTTCTACGGCGACGTCCAGGACCAGATCACGGCCGCCTCGTCGCATCTCCTGTTCTTCGCGCTCGAGCTGAACCGCATCGACGACGCGCTGCTCGAGACCGCCATGCAGGACCCGGCGCTCGGCCACTACCGGCCGTTCATCACGGATGTGCGCAAGGAGAAGCCGTATCAGCTCGAGGACCGGGTCGAGCAGCTCTTCCACGAGAAGTCGGTGACCGGCTACGCGGCCTGGAACCGGCTGTTCGACGAGACCATCGCGGGGCTGCGCTTCTCCGTGCAGGGCAAGGCGCTGCCGCTCGAGCCGACGCTGACGCTCCTGCAGAACCCGAGCGAGACGGTGCGCCGCAAGGCCGCCGAGGCGCTGGCCGAGACGTTCGGCAAGAACCTGCGCACCTTCACGCTGATCACCAACACGCTCGCCAAGGACAAGGAGATCTCCGACCGCTGGCGCGGGTTCGCGGACATCGCCGACTCGCGGCATCTCGCCAATCGGGTCGAGCGCGAGGTGGTGGAGGCGCTGGTCGCTGCCGTGCGGGAAAACTATCCGCGGCTGTCGCACCGCTACTACGCCCTGAAGGCGAAGTGGTTCAAGAAGGAGCGCCTCGCCCACTGGGACCGCAACGCGCCGCTGCCCAAGGTGGCGACGCCGACGATTCCCTGGGACGAGGCGAAGGATGCCGTGCTGTCGGCCTACGGCCAGTTCTCGCCGCGCATGGCCGAGATCGCCGGGCGCTTCTTCACCGATCGCTGGATCGATGCGCCGACGCGGCCCGGCAAGGCGCCGGGCGCCTTCGCGCATCCGACCGTGCCGTCGGCGCACCCCTATGTGCTCCTCAACTATCAGGGCAAGACGCGCGACGTGATGACGCTCGCCCACGAGCTCGGCCACGGCGTGCATCAGGTGCTCGCGGCGAAGAACGGCCCGCTGATGGCGCCGACCCCGCTGACGCTCGCCGAGACGGCGAGCGTGTTCGGCGAGATGCTCACCTTCCGCAAGCTGCTCGATGCCATCACGGACAAGAAGCGCCGCCGCGCCATGCTGGCCGGCAAGGTCGAGGACATGCTCAACACGGTGGTGCGGCAGATCGCGTTCTACACGTTCGAGCGCGACATCCACACCGAGCGCCGCGAGGGCGAGCTGACCGCCGACCGCATCGGCGAGATCTGGATGAAGGTGCAGTCCGAGAGCCTCGGCCCGGCGATCGAGCTGAAGCCCGGCTACGAGACCTTCTGGGCCTATATCGGCCACTTCGTCCACGCGCCGTTCTACGTCTACGCCTACGCGTTCGGCGACTGCCTGGTGAACGCCCTCTACGCCGTCTACGAGAACGCCCACGAGGGCTTCGCCGAGCGCTATCTCGACATGCTGGCGGCCGGCGGCACCAAGCCGCATGCCGAGCTGCTCGCGCCGTTCGGCCTCGATGCCCGCGACCCCGGCTTCTGGCAGGGCGGCCTCGGCCTGATCGCCAGCATGATCGACGAGCTGGAGGCGATGGAGGGGAAGTAGGGCGGGTCGACGCAGAGAGTTCGTCGTCCCGGGGCGGCGCTTCGGCGCCGCGCCCGGGACCCATACGCCCTGTACATCGTGAGCCATCAGCACCGGGGCTATGGATCCCGGGCTCGCGAACCTGCGGTTCGCGCCCCGGGATGACCGGGCTTCAATGCATCCGCGGCATCCGCAGGAAGCGCTGGCGGTCGCCCGAGGTGACGCGCAGGGCCAGCATGCGGCCGTCGCGCTGGACCGTGATCGGCACCTCGACGCCGGCGGCCCCGAGCGACCAGATGCGCTTGAACAGCGCCGCGAGCGTGTCGACCGAGTCGTCGGCGACCGAGAGCAACACGTCGCCGGCGCGCAGGTCGGCCCGCTGCGCCGGGCTGTCCTTCGCCACCCCGACGACCACCAGCTTGTCCTCCAGCTCGGTGACGTAGACGCCGAGCCACGGTCGCGCCGGCCGGTTCGGCCGGCCGTGGCGGAGCAGGTCGTCGAGCACGGGGGTGAGCAGGTCGATCGGCACGATCATGTTGACGTGGAACACGGTGTCCGGGTCGCGCCGCTGCTCCAGATGCAGCGAGCCGATGCCGACCAGCTCGCCGGCCGCGTTGATCAGCCCGGTGCCGCCCCAGTTGGGATGCGCCGGCGCCGTGAAGATGGCGTCGTCGAGCACGTACTCCCAGTAGCCGGCGAACTCCTGGCGGGCGACGATGCGGGCCGCGACGGCGCGGTGGCGGCCGCCGGCGGCGGCCAGGATCGCGTGCTCGCCGACCAGCAGGTCGGCCGATTTGCCGAGCGGCAGCACCGGCAGATCGAGCCGGCCGAGCGCCTGGACCAGTCCGAAGCCGGTCTCGTGATCGAAGGCGAGCGGATGGCCCGGCACCACGCGGCCGTCGATGGTGCGCAGCCACACCGCCTCGGCTTCGGTGATCAGGTAGCCGATGGTGAGCACGAGGCCGCGGTCGCCGATGACGACGCCGTGGCCGGCCCGCTCGGTGCCGAGCGTCTCGGCCGTGGTGGCGTCGGCCGGCACCTCGGCGCGCAGCGACACGACGGCGGACAGCGCCTGGTCGAGATCGAACTTGTAGCCCTCCGCCTTCGGCTGTGCGGCCGGCGGAATCTTCCAGTCCCCGGAGGACGGCATCGGCATCTCCCCTGAGCGATGCCGAAGGCATCGCCGGGCGCGCCCGGCGAGGCGCTCCCGCGCCAGATTTAGAGAGCCCGGACAGAGAGGACAATAAGCGGGCGCGCGGATCGCCATGCGCGATCGTCGCGTCCGGTCGGCCGGACGACCGTCGGCACGACGACTCTCGGCACGACCATCCGGTGCACCGCGATCCGGCGCGGGACGGCGCGGCGCGTCAGCGCGCGGCGAGCGCCGTGGCGATCGCCTCGATGCGGTTGCGCGAGTAGCTCGGCAGCCCGGCGCTGATCGACGTGCCGGTGTTGAACGAAGAGTTGCCGGCGAGCACCTGGGCCGGGACCATGTTGCGCAGCACCGGGACGCCTTCGAGCTCCTTGCGCTTCTCGAACAGGTCGCTCTCGACGGCGAGTGCCACGAACATCGAGGCGATGGTGCGGTTCGGGTCGGCCGGGCTCGGCTGCAGCACGGCCAGGACCTTGCCGAACTGCATCACCTGGTTGACGTGCACGATGGTCTGCTCGAGCGCCGCCGCGACCGGCGTGTCGACGCCGGTCAGCGCCGCCACGGCGGCCTGGTCGATGTCGGCCGGCGGGACGATCCGCACCTCGCTCTGGAACTCCAGGTGGTCGGCGATCTGCTTGCCGGAGTCGCGCAGCTTGTTGAGCAGCATGATGGCGGCCGGCAGCTTGCCCTCGAACTGGTAGCGCGACTGGACGCAGATCGTCGTGGTCGGGCTCTCGCACCAGCGGCGGTCGGGGTTGTGGGCGGACAGCCGCGCGTCCTTGTTGGGCACCACGGCGTCCGGGCCGATCAGCCGATGCTTGATGGCCGGGTCCATCTTCTCCAGTGTCGGCAGCGTGACGAACCGGGTCAGGTCGACGCTGGCCGGCGGCCGGGCGAGCTCGAGCTTCGCCTCGGCGACATACATGTGCAGCTTGCGCTTGAACGTCTTGCTGACGCCGTTGACGGTCGCCGTGACGCTCGGCTCCTCGTAGGCCGGATAGAGCGCGAGCAGGCGCTTCTGCTGCGGCCGGGCTTTGGCCCAGTCGGAGAAGCGGATCAGCCCGGTCTTCGGGTCGACCAGGCTGTCGTCGCGGTGGTCCGTGAAGGCGATGGTGCCGGCCGGCAGCGAGCCCGGCGCGACCTTGGCGATGTCCGGCACCTCCTGGAGGCGGAAGCCGGCCGCCGCGGCCCCCCCGACCGCGAGGCAGAGCGCGGCCGCCGCCAGGGTCGGAACGAGAGGGCGCGCCGGAACGAGACGCTTCGCCGTCATCGAGGTGCTCACGGGATCGCTTCTCACCACTCACCAATACCTGTCGCGGTCGGCGTAGGGGTACTGCGGGTCGACCCGCTGGGCCGGATAGTCGCGGCCATAGTAGCGCGGTTCGGCGCTGCGGCCGAGCTGGCCGAACAGCCCGCCCGGCACCTGCGCCGGCGGCCGCACGCCCTGGCCGTAGGGCGAGCCGTACGGCGTGCCATAGGGCTGCGGACGCTGGTAGGGGTTCTGCTGTTGCCAGCCGAACGGGAAGCCCTGGAAGAAGCCGCCGCCCCCGCCCCAACCGCCGCCGCCGTAGCCGCCGCCATAGGGGCTGCCGCCGGTGCCGTAGCCGTAGAGCTCGCCGTCGTAGGGATCGCGATAGCCCTGGCTCGCGACGTCGTAGGACGACACCATCTGGTGCTGGGTGTCGGCGACCTCGCCGGAGCGGTCGACCCGGAACCACTCGCTGAAGGCGCCGGCCGTGCTCTGCGGCAGGCGGGTGCCGCTGCGCAGGTCGATCGGCAACGCGATCAGGCTCTTCTGCGCCTCGCGCGAGGGCGGGGCGAGCGGCGTCTTCTTGGCGACCTTGGCCCACACCTGGTCCATGATGGCGGCGAAGATCGGCACCGCCACCGAGCCGCCGGTCTGGCCGGAGCCGAGCGTGCGGCGCTTGCCGTCGGCGTTGTCGTAGCCGACCCACACGGCGATCGTGACGTCGTTGGAGAAGCCGACGAACCAGGCGTCGTTCTCGTCGTCGCTGGTGCCGGTCTTGCCGGCCACATAGGGAGATAGGCTCGCGTAAGCTCGCGCGGTGCCGCGTGAAAGAACGCCCTGCAGCATGCTCTCGAGCTGGACGAAGGCGGCGCGGTCGCCGCCGGCGAGCGTGCGCAGCTCGCCCTTGTGGCGGTAGACGGTCTTGCCCTGCTCCTCGACCTCCTCGACCGCGTAGGGCTCCGGCCGTTGGCCTTCGTTCGCCACCGCGGCGTAGAAGGCGGCGAGGTCGATGAGCCGCACCGGCTGGGCGCCGAGCACGAACGGGTAGTAGCCGACGCAGTCGCGATAGACCTGCGCCTCGAGCGCCAGCTCGCAGACCTTGGCGAGGCTCTGGCTCGGGTCGGACGAGATGCCGCCGTCGAGCAGCTGCGCGGTGACGAGGTTCTTGGAGTATTCGAGGCCGAGCCGCAGCGTCAGGATGCCGGAGCCGCCGCCCGAGTAGTTCTTCGGCGTCCAGTAGTCGCGCTCGCGGGTCGCCGCCGAGGTGCCGCCGATCGGCGGCAGGGTGATCGGCTCGTCGCGCACCAGCGTGTTGGGCTGCAGGCCCTTGTGGAGCGCCGCCAGATAGGTGAACGGCTTGAACGCCGAGCCGGGCTGGCGGCTGGTCTGCGTCGTGCGGTTGATCTGGCTGAGCGGATAGGAGAAGCCGCCCGCCATCGCGAGGATGCGGCCGGTCTTGTTCTCCAGCACCAGGGCGGCGCCCTGCACGGTCGGGCGGATGCGCAGATCGGCGCGGGCGCCCTTCTTGCCGTCGCTCGCCTTCACGTAGACGACGTCGTGGAGCGAAAGCGCCCGGCGCGCCTGCGCCGTCACGTTCGACAGCGGCAGCACGCGGCCGTCGGTCAGGCCGACCCGGATCTCGGGACCGGTCTGCACCACCACGGCGGGGCTCCAGTGCACGTCGTAGAGCGGCATGCGGGCGTTCTTGAGCGCCTCCAGCCAGGGCACGGCGGGCGCGGGCGGCGCCGGCGAAGCAGTCTGTGCGGGCGCGGTGGGCTTGGCGGCCGGCTTGGCCTTGGCCTTCTTGCCGCGCGCCTGCTGGGGCGGCGGAGCGGGCTCGGCCGCGGGCTCCGGCGTCGTCGCGGCCGGCGGGGCGGGCGTCGGCACGGTCGTCGCGGCCGCCGTGGTGTCGGCGGCGGCCCGCGCCGCCTGGAGCTTCTGG
>NZ_NHSK01000231.1 GCF_016653355.1 Rhodoplanes elegans
ACGAGCTGGCGGATCTGTGCGAGCAGGTCGGCGGCGACGTGCAGGAGGTGGCGCGCGGCATCGGCCTCGACAACCGCATCGGCTCGAAGTTCCTGCATGCCGGGCCGGGCTACGGCGGCTCGTGCTTCCCGAAGGACACGCTGGCGCTGATCAAGACCGCGCAGGACAACGGCACACCGCTGCGCATTGTCGAGACGGTCGCGGCCGTCAACGACCAGAGGAAGCGGGCGATGGCCCGCAAGGTCGCGGCGGCGCTCGGCGGGTCGGTGCGCGAGAAGACCATCGCGGTGCTGGGCCTCACCTTCAAGCCGAACACCGACGACATGCGTGACGCGCCGTCGATCCCGCTGGTGACGGCGTTCAACGACATGGGCGCCAAGGTGCGGGCCTACGACCCGGCCGGCATGGAGCAGGCGAAGCGCGACCTCGATGGCCTCGTCACCTTCTGCGCCAACGCCTACGAGTGTGCGCAGGGCGCCGACGCGGTGGTCATCGTCACCGAGTGGGAGCAGTTCCGCGCCCTCGACCTCGAGCGGCTCAAGAGCGCGATGCGCCAGCCCGTGATGGTCGACCTGCGCAACGTCTACCGTGCGGACGAGATGGCGGCGGCGGGCTTCGCCTATACGAGCATCGGCCGCGCCGCCCCGCGGGGATGAATCGCCGAAGCCGCGTGCCCCGGACAAGGCGCGTCAGGCCGCAGGCCTGATGCGCCGCAGAGCCGGGGCCCAGGGGCCGCACGGTCGTCACTTGGTTTGATCGCCCCTGGGTCCCGGGCCACGGCGCGATGCGCCGCGCCCGGGACACGAGGCATGTCTGGGACGCTCCGCGTGGGCACGCACGGCGCTCCGCGCCCTGCCCACGCTGCAGGGGACTGCCGTGATCAGCAGGCCGCCTGGCCGCAGCGGGTGAGATTGATCTTCTGCTGCAGGGCGCCGCGGCCGACGGCGCCGACCACGACGTCGGCGTTCGCGCCGGCACCGATCACGTAGCTCGGCGTGCCGTTGAGGCCGAGCGCCTCGGCGAGCCGCAGGCTCTCCTCCAGGCTCGCGCGCACCTCGTCGCTGCCCATGTCACGCTCGATGCGGGCGACGTCGAGGCCGGCCTCCTTGGCAGCGGCGAGTGCCTTCGCCTTGTCGGCCTGGCCGCGGCCGTTCAAGAGGCGCTGGTGGAAGTCGAAGTACTTCTTGCCCGACTTGTCCTGCAGGCGCACCGCGGCCGCGACCCGGGCCGCCTCGATCGAGCCCTCGCCCAGCACCGGGAACTCCTTGAGCACGACGCGCAGCTTGGGGTCGGCCTGCATCAGCCCCTGGAGGTCGTTGAGCGCGCGCTTGCAGTAGCCGCAGTTGTAGTCGAAGAACTCGACCAGGGTGACGTCGCCCTGCGGATTGCCGACGACGACGTGACGGGGCGAGTTGAACAGCGCGTCGGAGTGCTTCTGCACCGCGAGCTTGGCCTTCTCGGCCTCGGCGACCGCCTGCTTCTTCTCCAGCTCGGCCAGCACCTCCTGCAGGAGCTCCGGGTTCTTGAGCAGATAGTCGCGCACGATCTGCTCGATCTCGCCGCGCTGCGGTGCCGAGAAGCCTTGGGCGGCGAGCGGCGCGGCGAGCGCCGGCAGGAGAGCGGCGGCGATCGCGAGCGCACGCAGGGGGCGGAACGGCATCGGGAGATCCTTTTCGAGTTTATTGGCGTCGGCCGCCGGCCTCGGTGGGTGGGCGATAGCTGGCGATGTCGTCGGCCTTGACCCAGCCGGGCGAGCCGACCGGCAGGCGCTCCTTCGCCCGCAGGGCGAGCTGGCGGGCCGTGCGGGTGTCGCCGCGGGCCATCGCGGCCTGGGCGGCGGCGAGGTCGGCCTGGGCGATGTCGCCCTTCTGGCCATAGGCCTTGGCGAGCTGGGCGTAGCCGTCGGCGATGTCGGGATCGGCGACGAGGGCCTGGCGCAGATAGGCGATGGCGTCGTCGGCCGCCTTCTTGTCGTTGGTGGCGATCAGCGCCTGGGCGAGCATCACCTGGATGAGCAGCGGGTTCGGGGCGCCGGCAACGGCGCGGCGCAGCGGCGCCACCGCCTCGGCGGCCCGGCCCGACTCGAGCAGCACCTGGCCCTTCAGCTCGTAGAAATAGGGATTGTTGGGCTGCGTCTGGATCAGCCCGTCGATCTGGGCGAGCGCCTGGCGCAGGTCGCTGTGCTTGTAGGTCGAGATGGCGCGGGCGTAGCGGGCCGGCAGGCTCTGGTCGGAGAGCGGATAGCGGCGCGCCACCACGCCCGGCTGGTCGAGGAAGCCGGAGAGCTTCGCCCGCATCATGTCGTGGCGGAGCTGCAGCTCCGGCGAGTCCTTCTTGTCCCAGTACTGGGTGCGGCCGATCTCCTGGAGCGCGGCGATGCGCTCGCGCGGCATCGGATGCGACATCAGGTAGGGGTCGGCGCCCTGCGCGGCGAACAGCTGCTGGTCGGAGAAGCGCTTGAAGGTCTCGACCATGCCGCGGGCCGACTGGCCCGTCTCGGTGAGGAATTTGACGCCGGCCCGGTCGGCCTGCTCCTCGTGCTGGCGCTGATAGGCGAGCAGCGAGCGCTGGATCATCGCCGACGGCGCGGCGATCGCCACGGCGGCCGGGTTGCCGCCGACCTGGCTCGAGCGGGCGCCGGCCGCGACCGCGCCGAGGCCGAGCAGCATCGTGATGATGGCGATGGTGCTGGCGTTGGAGAGCTCGGTGCGCAGCTTGGCGAGATGGCCGCCGGCGATGTGGCCGGTCTCGTGCGCCAGGACGCCGATGATCTGGTTCGGCGTCTGCGAGTCCATCAGGGCGCCGGCGTTCACGAAGATGCGGCGGCCGTCCATCACGAACGCGTTGAAGGCGCGGTCGTTGATGATGATGACCTTGATGTTCTGCTGGGTGAGCCCGGCCGCCTTGAGGATCGGCCGCGTGTAGTCGCGCAGCACCTGCTCGATCTCGGCGTCGCGGATCAGCGGCATGCGCTGAGCCGCCGCCGGGGTCGGGATGGTCGTCGCGGCGACCGCGCAGGCGACCGCCGCCGCGACGGCGCGGGGCGCCCGCAGGATCAGCCGGCGCTCGGACCCGGGCCGGCGCTTGACAGGGTCGCTCGCTGCGCTCATTCGAACCGGTGCTTGGCCGCCACCGTCAGGATACGCGGGTGGCCGGGCGATCCACAACGGGCCGTGACGCGACCCGGTCGCGCCCAACAACCTGCAGAATGCGGCAACAGCGCGGCGCCACCGGCCGTGCCACCACGACCCATCAGACATCGCATCCGAGGCCGCCTCCGCGCCGCCGTCGTATGCGATTCGCCGAAATCGTCCGAGGCTTTTCATGACATCCGACCGCGCCCGCCTGTGCCTGCCGTCGGCGCGCAGCGACGTTCCCGCCTTCATGGTCATGGACGTGATGTCCGCCGCGGCCCGCCTGGAGCAGGCCGGCCGCCACGTCGTCCACATGGAGGTCGGCCAGCCGGAGGCGCCGGCCCCCTCGACCGCGCTCGCCGCCGCCCGCGCGGCGCTGTCCGGCAGCGGCGCCGCGCTCGGCTACACCGAGAGCCTCGGCATCCCGAGCCTGCGCGAGCGCATCGCCCGCCATTACGCCGAGACCTACGGCGAGGCCGTGGACCCTTCGAGCGTGCTGGTGACCACCGGCTCGTCGGCCGCCTTCGTGCTCGCCTTCCTGGCCCTGCTGGAGCCGGGCGACCGGGTGGCGCTCTCGGTGCCGGCCTATCCGCCCTATCGCCACATCCTCACCGCGCTCGGCTGCGTGCCGGTGCTGATCCGCACCGGGCCGGAGGCGCGCTACGCGATGACCCCGGAGGCGCTGCTCGCCGCCCATCGCGAGGCGCCGCTCAAGGCCGTGCTGATCGCCTCGCCGGCGAACCCGACCGGAACGATGATGACGCCTGATGCGCTGGCCGCCCTGATCGCCACCGCGGAGGACGCCGGCATCGCGGTGATCTCGGACGAGATCTATCACGGGCTCGACTACGCCTTCCCGGCGACGACGGCGTTGACGACGTCGCGCAAGACCGTGGTGATCAACTCGTTCTCGAAGTACTTCTGCATGACCGGGTGGCGGGTCGGCTGGATCGTCGCGCCGGACGCGCTGGTGCGGCCGATGGAGCGGCTCCACCAGAACCTCGCCATCTCGGTGCCGACCCTGTCGCAGGTCGCCGCCGAGGCGGCGTTCGACGGGCGCGCCGAGATGGAGGCCGTCAAGGCCGGCTATGCGCGCAACCGCGAGATCCTCACCACCGGCCTGCCGGCCTGCGGCCTCGACCGCTTCCTGCCGGTCGACGGCGCGTTCTACCTGTATGCCGACGTCTCCGCCTTCACGCCGGACAGCCACGCCTTCGCCCGCGCCCTCCTGGAAGAGGCCGGCGTCGCCGCGACCCCGGGGCTCGACTTCGACCCCGACGAGGGCCACCGCTGGGTGCGCTTCTCCTACGCCCGCTCGCAAGCCGACATGATCGAGGCGGTCGCCCGCATCGGGCGCTGGCTGAAAGGGACGGGGTAGGGGCGCGATCACTCGGTCCGCCGCACCGACCGTGTCTTGCGGGCCGCGTGCAGGGCGAGCCACTTCGCTCGGACGGTTTCGAACAACGCACGGGGCAGATGGCCGAAGGCGATGCTCGCCCCATCGCCTCGGACTGCGGGCCGCAGGTCCGGTCCGGGCCATGTGAACCGGTTGGCCTCGTCGATCACGATCCAGGACGGCTCCTCGTCGAGACCGAGCCGACGCTTGGTCGCGGCCGGTATCGCGACGGCCAGGGCGAGATCGTCCGGCGGTCGGTGCGTGATGGGCAGGACGACGACTTGGGTCTATCCAGCCATGTCGACCACCGAGAGCAGGACGGCGCAGGGCCGGTCTTTCACGCCCTCGTCGCGTCCGGCGAGATGCTCACGACGCCACAGATAGGCATAGCGGATCACGAGCCCCGAGACGGGTCTCGGGATATCCATTCACGTCTCGACCTCGTGGTCGAACGCCGCCGCGTCCGCAGCCGGCGCGGCGAGGCGGACCGCCTCGGCGTCCGCATCGGAAAAATCCTCGACGCCGAGCACCTCGCGGTCGCGCCGCTTCAGGCGACGGTACTCATCTGCCGAGATCATCACGGTCCGATCCCGGCCGTCGCGGGTCACGACCACGGGCTCACGGAGCGCGACGTCCTCGTAGCGCTCCACCTCCCTGCCGAAGTCCTTGGAGGACACCCGGATCATCCTCGGTCACCTCGTGGAATGGGTCGATATGACTATAACGCGGGATCGCGCGTCCGACCACGTCCCGTGCTACGCGGTCGATCATGTTGATGTCGTCCGGCCCCCTCCTGATCGGCCTTGCCGCGGCAGTCGTCGCCGTCCTCGGGCTGCGCTGGATCCTGCACCGGGCGCTGTTGCGGGGCCTGCGGGCGCCGCGGGTGCCGCACGACTGCGGGCCGCTCGATCTCGGCCTGCCGGCGGACTGCGTGCGGGAGCTTTCGATCGAAGGCCCGCGCGACAAGCGCCTGTTCGCTTGGCTCGTGACGCCCGACCCGACGCCTGACGCCAAAGGGAACGCTCCCGGCGACGCCCCCGGCGATGCGGCCACCGGCTCGCCGTGCGACGTGGCCGTTTCGCCGCTCCATCCGGCCGTGCTGGTGATGCACGGCTGGGGCTCCAACGCCGCCATGATGCTGCCCGTGGTCGCGCCACTGCGCGCCGCCGGATTCGCCGTGCTGCTCGTCGACGCGCGCTGCCACGGCCGCAGCGACGACGAGGACTTCGCCTCGATGCCGCGCTTCGCCGAGGACATCGCGGCCGGCCTCGGCGTCCTGCGCGCGCAGCCCGGGATCGCCGCCGACAGGATCGCGCTGATCGGCCACTCGGTCGGGGCGGGCGCGGCGCTGCTCGCCGCCTGCCGGGACCCGGCCGTGACGGCCGTGGTCAGCGTCTCGGCCTTCGCCCATCCGGGCGAGATCATGCGGGGCTGGCTGGCGCGGGCCCGCATCCCCTATCCGGTGATCGGGTGGTACCTGCTGCGCCATGTCGAGCGCACCATCGGGGCGCGCTTCGCCGACATCGCGCCGGTCGCGACGATCCGGCGGGTCGGCTGCCCGGTGCTCGTGGTGCACGGCCGGCACGACACGACGGTGCCGTTCGCCGACGCCGAGCGGCTCGTCGCCGCCGGAACGCAGGCGACCCTTCTCGCGATCGACGGCGATCACGACCTGCGCGATGCGCTCGGGCCGCACGCCGCCGCCGTGGCGGCGTTCCTGGTCGCCGCCTGCTCGACCGAGCCGCGGGCGATCACGTCCACGCGATCCGGCATGGCGGCCGCCGGGCTTGCCTGATCGTCGCGAACGGCGCAGCCTTCGGCCGTCGAAGACCACCGGCGCAGCAGACGCCGGGGACGAGGAAACGCCTGTCCGCCGAACCGTGCGCCCGTTCGCGGCGCCCGGCCGTCGTGACGCTCTCCAAGGAGAACTCATGTCGATCCGAACCATGCTGCTCGGCGTGGCCCTGGCCGGTCTCGCCGCCTTCGGCGTGTCGGCCCAGACGCCGGCCCCCGCGTCGCCACCGGCCTCTGCGCCCGCGCCCGCGCCCGTCACGGGCGAGTATGTGGTGAGCTACATCGAGGTGGCGCCCGACAAGGCGGCCGAAGGGCTCGCCCTGGTGAAGGAGCTGAAGGCGACGGCGCTGAAGCATCCGGGCGTCGTCGGCGTCACGGCACTGCAGCGCACCACGCATCCGCATCACTTCGCCCTGCTGGAGCGCTGGTCCGACGACGCGGCGCGCGCCGCCCATGCCGCGATGGCGGATGTGAAGGCGCTGCGCGACAAGCTCGCCGCCATCGCGGCCGCCCCGTATGACGAGCGGCCGCATCGTCCGCATGCGGTCGGCGACGCGAAGCCGTCGGCGGACGGCGGCCTGTGGGCCGTCACCCATGTCGACTTCATCCCGACCGAGCGGACGCAGGGCGAGGCGATGGTGAAGACGCTGGCCGAGGCCAGCCGCGGCAGCGCCGGCAACCTTCGCTTCGACGGGCTCACCCAGGCGAGCCGGCCGAACCATTTCACGCTCGTCGAGGTGTGGGTCGACCCGAAGGCGTGGGAAGGCCACACGACGGCGGCCGCGACCAGGCAGTTCCGCACCGACCTCCTGCCCCGCAGCGGCAGCCTCTACGACGAGCGGCTCTATCGCGCCGTCGAGTGATCGCGGCCGCGGCCGCGTCGATCTCCGCCTCGGCGTTCTCCCTGAACGCGGCCCATGGCCTCCGCCAGAGCCGCGTTCACCGGATGCTAACCATAATCGTCGATTGTCGGTGATCACCGGGACCACCAGGGGGCCGGACCACGATCCGCTGGCCGCTCATAATCGAGCCCCTTCGGCTCCGCCGACAGTCCGCGTGCCGCGCCGGACTCGGCTGGGCGACCGGCACCGCGAGCGCCCTTGCTCTCGCCGTGGGCCTGGAGCTGGCCGGCGTAACGGCCGCCCGTGCCGACTGCACGCCGGCGGCCGCGAGTGGCGTCACCGCCGTCTGTACCGGGACCACCAACAATCAAGGCGGCGGCGCCCCGGGCACCAGCGCCGGCTTTTCTGGCTACGGGACCGGGACCGAGACGGGCCTCACGATCGTGGTGCCGGCCGGATCCGGCAATACGCTCACGGGCGCCGACTTCGGCGTCTTCGCCGCCGGCGCCACGCTGACGGTGGGGTCCGATGCGGTCGTCAGCGGCGGTCAGGACGGGGTCTTCGTCACGGGGCGTGCCACCGTCAACAACGCCGGCAACATCCTCGGGACCGGTGGAGCCGCCAGCACCGGCATTCGGGGCGACTCCCTGACCGTGACCAACAGCGGCGTGATCGCGTCGGCCGGGGGCGGGATCCTCGCGACCGGCGCGGCGACGGTCGTCAATTCCGGTCGCATCGCCGCCTCGGGCCTCGGCATCCAGACGGGTGGCACGCTCGACCTCGTCAACACGGGTTCGATCATCGGCTGGAGCGGCATCATCACGGGCGGAGCGGCGACCATCGTCAACGCCGCCGGCGCCACGATCGGCGGTTCGGGGGGCGCGATCATGCCCGGCGCCGGCACGTCGATCTACAACTCGGGAACGATCTTCGCCGCCACGGCGATCCAGTTCACGGGCGGCGGCAATACGCTGACCCTGGCACCCGGGTCGACGATCTACGGCAACGTGATCGGCGGCAGCGGAAATACGCTGCGGCTCGGCGGGGCGAGCGGGACCGGCAGCTTCGACGTCTCGCAGCTCGGCAGCGGCGCCACCCAGACGTTTCAGAACTTCGGCACGCTGTCGAAGATCGACGGCTCGACCTGGACCCTGACCGGCACCGGCAGCGCGTTCACCGGGGCCGTCATGGTGAGCGGCGGCCTGCTCGCCGTCGACGGCGACATCCACACGGCGAGCGGCGTCACGGTCCAGTCGGGCGGCACGCTCGGCGGCACCGGCGTGCTGCCGTCGACCGTCGTCGAGGCGGGCGGCGTGCTGGCGCCGGGCAACTCGGTCGGCGCCATCACGGTCGCCGGCACTCTGACGTTCGGGTCCGGATCGATCTACCGGGTCGAGCTGAACACCGCGGGCCAGTCGGACAAGGTCGTGGTGACCGGCGCCGCGGCCCTCGGCGGCACCCTGCAGTTGGTCGGTGCGGCAGGCACGGCCGCTGCCCAGACCACGATCCTGAGCGCGGCGAGCATCACCGGGACGTTCTCGGCCGTCACCAGCACCTACGCGTTCCTGACCCCGGTCCTGACCTACGGCGCCGCCGATGTCGGCCTCAGCCTGACCCGCAACGCCGTCGCCTTCGCGCGGGTGGCCCGCACGCCGAACCAGCACGCCGTCGCGACCGCGTTCGATGCGAGCCCGGCGACGAGCCCGTCGGCGAACCCGGCCGCGGCCCGGCTGGTGCAGGCGGTGGTGTCGCTGACCGAGGACCAGGCGCGCGAGGCCTACGACCAGCTCTCCGGCGAGGTCCATGCCGCCACGGCGGGCGCCTTGATCGACGAGAGCGTGCAGGTCCGCTCGTCGATTCTGGGCCGGCTGCGCCAAGCCACGGCGGCCGACATGCCGGGCGTCCGGGCCCTGTCGCTCGGGGGGCCGCAGACGGCGCAGGCCAATGTCGACGCCGCGAGGTCGGCGCTCGCCTTCGCGCCGCCTCGCGATGCCGCGTCACCGCCCGGCGCCGCCGTCGACCGGCGCGGGCCCGTCTACTGGGCGCAGAGCTACGGCAGCTGGGGCCGCTTCGACGGCGACGGCAACGGCACGGCATTGGCGCATCGCACCGCCGGGGTGTTGACCGGGGTCGACGCCCGCCTCGGGGTCGCCGGCCGGTTCGGCTTCGCCGCCGGCTATGCCGGCTCCCGCACGTCCACCAGCCGGGGGACCGCCGACATCGACAGCGGCCAGATCGCCGCCTATGGCGGCTGGCACGCCGGCGCCCTGGCGCTGCGCGGCGGCGCGGTCGTCGCGGTGCACGGCATCGCCACCGACCGCGACGCGCGCTTCGCGGGCTGGTCCGAGCGGATCAAGGCGTCCTACCAGGCGGGCTCGGCCCAGGCGTTCGGCGAGGTCGGATACGGGCTCGGTTTCGGTCCCCTCGCGGTCGAGCCGTTCGTCGGCGCCGCCTGGGTTCGATGGGCGACCACCGGGTTCCGCGAGGCCGGTGGTGACGCCGCGCTATGGGCGAGCGCGAATGCCGTCGAGGTCGGATACACGACCCTCGGCCTGCGGGCCGCGACCCTGATTCCGCTCGGTGCCACGATCCTGGTGCCGCGCGCGACAGTGGGCTGGCAGCACGCGCTCGGAGACGTGACACCTGATCTCGACCTCGCCTTCCAGGCGACCGGCGCCGGGTTCAGCGTGACGCGGGTGCCGATCGCGCGCGACGCGTTGCTGGCCGAGGCCGGTGTCGATGTCATCCTGTCGCCGGCCGTCAGCATCGGCGCCGCCTATGCGGGGCAGATCGGCGCCGCGGTGAAGGATCACGGCGTCAAAGGCCGCTTCGCCTGGCGGTTCTGATCACGAAGGGCCTCGATCACGTGGACCTGGCCGGCCCCGCCATTCGCGGCGGGGCGGCGCGATGCCGATCGCGGACGTGATCAGTTGTGCTTCTTCACCCAGATGTTCAACGACTGCCAGTTCTGCGCCGCGTTGATCCGGGCCCGCTCCCACGGGTCGACGAAGCCGTCGGAGCGGGCCTGCATCTTCATCGCCTGGATCTGCTGCTGCTTCTGCAGGAGCTGGGCGGTCTCGCCATAGGTCAGCTGGCCGCTCTGCACGCCCTGGAAGATGCGCTGACCCTGGCGGGCCTGGCGGTCGTCGATCGGGCCGGCCATCGCGGCCGAGGCGGTGGCGACGAGGGCGCCGGTGATCACGAGGGTCTTCAGGAGGCGGGTGGTCGGGACGAGGGTCGCAAAGAGTGTCATGGCACGCTCCTCTGGTCGGGGTTTCGGGCATTCGCCCCGGAGACGGCGTGTCTTGCAGGGGCTTCGACCATTGGGGCGTGCAGGGAGCGTTCAGGTTCGTCTCGCGAACCAAAATATTCGATGAATAATCAGTCAGATAGCGGGCGAGATCGCGGCGTTTCAGGCGGATTTTGCACGGCCCGCCAGGCCGGCGCGGCAGGGCCGTTCAGCACGCCATTCCGGCGTCGATCGCGGCCTTCGCGAGCCCGATGGCATCGTCGCGCGAGGGCGCGTCGGCCGAGGTCGTGAAGGCGTCGAGATCGGCGCTCGCCGTCGTCGCCGCGGCCGCATCGGCGCGCCGCACCACGGCGCGCCACAGCCCGGGGGCCCGCTCGAACGGCGCGATCACGTAGCCGGCGTGGGTGGTCTCGTCCGGGATCGTCTTGGGCGAGGTCGCATCGGGGTCTGGGATCATGGCAGCCTCCGCTCTCCGATCGTCAATCGGGGCGGGCGCCCGCGGTTCCGGCCAACGACCGCCCCGACTGGCCAGGGTCGCCGTCGGCGCGCGATCGCCGGAGTATGGTTCCAGCCCGAGATCGGTGGCGCCCCTCGGCGCGAGGCGGAGCCGAGGCCGGGTTTCGACCGTGCCGCAGGCGCGCGCCGCGCCGCGGCTCGTGGAATTTTCTCTTCCGTCGGCGTGGGCAGTGACCGGCTTCTCCGCCGAAGCAGCAAATAACGAAGGCGTTCGCGTTGTCGCGCCGGCAGGCGTGCCGCATGCTCGTCGCCATGACCGCGAGCCTCGCCCCGCTTCTCGACGTCCCGACCCGCATCGCGCGCGGCCTCTCGGGGCTTGGTCGCTCGCTCAAGTCCCTGTCCGTCGGCTTCGTGCGCGACTGGACGCTCGGGATCTGGATGATCTCGTGGAACAGCGACCTTCAGGGCACGCTGCGCCACGACGGCGCGCAATGGCGCCTCGATTGGCTGGAGTCCGCCGATCCGCGGCTCGCCTCCTTCGCGGGCCCGCGCCCCGGCGCGTCGCTCGACGACATCGCCGCCGACTTGCACCGTCACCTCGCCGCGGCCGGCCTGCCTGTCTCGGTGCCAGCCGCCAGCCTGCGCATCGAAGCCGTGCCGGTGTTCTGAGGGCCGTCGGCCGATCTGGAGACATGTTGCTCCTCGGCCTCGTGTCCCGGGCACGGCGCGCTGCGCCGCGATCCGGGACCCAGGGGCGATCAGGCGCTGTGCATCCCGTGCTGCTCGTCGTGCCGCCGCTGGGCCCCGGCTCTGCGGCGCATCAGGCCTGCGGCCTGCCGCGCCTTGTCCGGGGCACGAGGCCGAGCACCGGGAGAGTCGTTTCGTCTCTTGCCGTGCCCGTGCTCGTCGTCACAACTGGGCGCCGTCGAGCGCGCTGGTCGGCTGCGGCCGGACGCGATCGAGGATCGCCTGGACGAGGCGCTCGGCCGCGATCTCCGGGGCGATCTCGTCGGTCGGCAGCACCAGGCCCGGCGCGAGCGGCGGCTCGTAGGGCTGGTCGCGGCCGGTGAAGTTGACGATCCGGCCGGCATCCGCCTTGGCGTAGAGGCCCTTGGGATCGCGCAGCCGGCACGTCTCCGGGCTCGCGTCGACGAACACCTCCAGGAACCGATCGGGCCCGAACAGGGCCGCCACCTTGTCGCGGTCGGCGCGGAACGGCGACACCAGCGACACCAGCACGATCAGCCCGGCGTCGGTCATCAGCTTCGCGACCTCCCCGACGCGCCGAACGTTCTCGGCCCGCGACGCCGCGTCGAAGCCGAGATCGACGTTGAGGCCCTGGCGGACATTGTCGCCGTCGAGCAGCATGGTGTGATGGCCGAGCGCGACGAGGCGGCGCTCCACCAGATCCGCGATGGTCGACTTGCCCGAGCCGGGCAGGCCGGTGAGCCACACGGCGAGCGGGCGCTGCGCCTTGACGAAGGCGCGCAGCGACGGCTGCACGGCGCCCGCATGGACATGCACGTCGCGCGCCGCGCCGAGCGGCCCCGCCACGAGGCCGGCCGCGGCGGTCGCGTGCGTCGCGCGGTCGATCAGGATGAAGGCGCCGGTCGAGCGGTTCTCGGCATAGGGATCGATCGCCACCGGCACGGCGGTCTCGACATGCACGCGGCCGATGGCGTTGAGCGCGAGGCGATCGGCCGGCACCCGGTCGAGGCTCGCGAGATCGAGCCGGTCGGCGATGCGCGTGATGGTCGCCGCGACAGTCGCGGTGCCGATCTTGAGGCGATAGTTGTGGCCCGCCTCGATCTCCTCGTCGGTCATCCACACGAGATCGGCGGCGAAGCGGCGCGTCACGGTGGGCCGCGCCCGCGGCGGCACCAGCACGTCGCCGCGGCCGATGTCGATCTCGTCCGTGAAGGTGAGCGTCACGGCGTCGCCGGCGCTCGCGACGTCGCGATCGCCGTCCATGGTGACGATGCGGGCGACGCGTGTCGTCCGGCCCGAGGCGGCGACGACGAGCGGGTCGCCGACCGCGATGCGGCCGCTCGCGACCGTGCCCGCGGCGCCGCGAAAGTCGGCGTTCGGCCGGCTCACCCACTGCACGGGGAAGCGGAGATCGGCCTCGGTCTCGTCGGCGATCGGGATCGTCTCGAGATGATCGAGCAGCGTCGGGCCGTCGAACCAGGGGGCGTTCGCGCTCGGCCGCACGACATTGTCGCCGAAGCGCGCCGACAGCGGGATCGGCGTCACCACGCGGAAGCCGAGCGGCGCCGCGAAGTCGCGGAAACCCGCCACCAGCTCGGCGAAGCGGAGCTGCGACCAGCCGACCAGATCCATCTTGTTGATCGCGAGCACGACGTGGCGGATGCCGAGCAGCGACACGATGGCGGCGTGCCGCCGGGTCTGCTCCAGAAGGCCCTTGCGCGCGTCGACCAGCAGCACGGCGAGATCCGAGGTCGAGGCGCCGGTCGCCATGTTGCGCGTGTACTGCGCGTGCCCGGGCGTGTCGGCGACCACGAAGGCGCGCCGCCCGGTCGAGAAGAACCGGTACGCGACGTCGATCGTGATGCCCTGCTCGCGCTCCGCCTCCAGCCCGTCGAGCAGCAGCGCGAAGTCGACGTCCTCGCCCGTGGTGCCGAAGCGGCGGCTGTCGCGCGTCACCGTGGCGAGCTGATCGTCGAGGATGCCCTGCGCCTCGTGCAGCAGGCGGCCGATCAGCGTCGACTTGCCGTCGTCGACCGAGCCGCAGGTGATTAAGCGCAGCGCGCCGCGCGCCCGAACGGGAAGGGTCTCGCCGGCAGGAGCCGCGACGGCGGGCACCGCCGCCACGGCGGATCGGAGAGCGGTCGGCATCAGAAGTATCCCTCGCGCTTCTTGGCTTCCATCGAGGCCTGCACGGCGCTGTCGACCAGCCGGCCGTTGCGCTCGGAGACGCGTGATCCGACGATCTCGGCGATGATGCCGTCCAGATCGGCGGCGTCCGACTCGACCGCGCCGGTCAGCGGCCAGCAGCCGAGCGTGCGGAAGCGCACCCGGCGCGTCTCGAGCCGCTCGTCCGGCCGCCAGCGCATCCGCTCGTCGTCGACGACCAGGAGTGCGCCGTCGCGCACCACCACGCTGCGCTCCGCGGCGAGATAGAGCGGCACGATCGGGATGCTCTCGGCGCGGATGTAGTCCCATACGTCGAGCTCGGTCCAGTTGGAGAGCGGGAACACCCGCATCGAGTCGCCCGGCGCGAGCCGCGTGTTGAACAGCCGCCACAGCTCGGGCCGCTGGTTGCGCGGATCCCAGACATGGCCCCGCCGGTGCGAGAAGATGCGCTCCTTGGCGCGCGCCTTCTCCTCGTCGCGTCGCGCCCCGCCGAAGGCGGCGTCGAAGCCGTGCGCGTCGAGCGCGGTCTTCAGCGCCTCGGTCAGCATCAGGCGCGAGTACTCGCCCGTCTCGGTGTCGAAGGGATTCACGCCGGCGGCGGCCGCCTCGGCGTTGGTGTGGACCAGGAGATCGAGCCCGTAGGTCGCGGCCATGCGGTCGCGATGGATGATGACGTCGCGAAAATCCCAGCCCGAGGCGATGTGCAGGAGCGGGAAGGGCGGCCGGCCGGGGAAGAACGCCTTGCGGGCGATGTGCAGCATCACCGAGGAGTCCTTGCCGACCGAGTAGAGCATCACCGGGTTGCGGAACTCGGCCGCCACCTCGCGCATGATGAAGATCGCCTCGGCCTCGAGCTTTTTCAGATGCGGCGAGAGGCGTGAGCGCGGCTCCGTTGCCGGGGGCCGCTCCGCCGTGGGCGGCTCGGGACGGCGTTCGGCGAGGCTTTCGGCGGCACGCATGGCGACCCTCAGGAGAACGCGGCGGAGACGCGCCGCCACGGGCGGTCGTCCGGCCTTGTTTCGGACGCCTCGGCCGAGGCGGGCTGATAATGACGGCGGACCGCGACGATGCGCTTCTCGCGCAAGGCCTCGATCGTGCCGGGATGGGTGACGTCGAAGGCGTCGAAGCCGGCGCGCAGCATCAGCGCGATCTGGTCGCGCAGGACGTCGCCGGTCGCGCGGATTTCGCCGGCGAAGCCATGCCGGTCGCGCAGCAGGCGCGCGAGCGAGTAGGGACGGCCGTCCGTGTATTTGGGGAACCTGATCACGACGAGGGCGAGGCGCGGTAGGTCCGCGACGATCTCGTCGAGCGTGTCGCCGGCCGTCAGCACGACGCCGATCGCGTCGTTGCGCCGCCCTAGCGTTTCCCGCTCGGCCAGGTACTGGGCCTTCGGCAATGCGATCTTGCCGGTCGCCGGCAGCGGGCCGTCGTCGACCGGGATTTGCCAGTCGTCGTCGACGAAGCGGCCATTTCGGAACAGTGGCATGATCAGGAGTCCGTGCTTGCGGTGGCGCCGGCGCGCCGCATGTGCAGTCCGCATTCGGTCTTTTCAGAACCGCGCCAACGGCCGGCGCGGCCATCCTCGCCGGCATCGACCGGTGACGTGCACGGCACGCAGCCGATCGACGGGTAGCCCTGCGCGGCGAGTGGATGCTCGGGCAGATCGTGGGCGCGGCGATAGGCGGCGGCGTCGGCCGCGGTCCACGCGGCGAGCGGATTGATCTTCAGGCGCGCGCCATCCCACTCGGCCGTGGCGATCGCCGCGCGGCTGGCGCCCTGGTCGCGACGCCGGCCGTTGAGCCACGCCGCGAAGGGCGCGATCGCCTGCTCGAACGGCGCGACTTTTCGAAAGGCGCAGCAGGCGTCGGGATCAGTCTCCGCGAGAGACAGATCGGGGTCGAACCGCATGATCTGCTGGGCGTCCGGTCTCACGATGCGCACGTCGGTCAGCCCGAGCCGCGCCACCAGCGTGTCGCGATAGCGAAGCGTCTCCGGAAACAGCCGCAGCGTGTCGACGAACACCACCGGCGTCGAAGAATCGACCTGCGCGACCATGTGCAGCAGCACGGCCGCGTCCGCCCCGAAGGACGAGACGAGCGCGATGCGGCCGGCGAACTCTTGCAGCGCCGCGTGGACGATCGCCTGGGGCATGGCACTGGCCCACGCGGCGGCGAGGCTTTCGGCGGCGCTGCTGCCCCCCACCCCCGAC
>NZ_NHSK01000232.1 GCF_016653355.1 Rhodoplanes elegans
CCGACCCTCCCCGCCACGAGCTTCGCTCGCGGGGGGAGGGGAGCCCCGGGCGCGCGAGCCCGCGATGAACTGCCGGCGGTCCGTGCTGATCACGTTGTTCCTCACTCCGTCAGCACCACGGCGGCGTCGGGGGCGAACGACAGGTGGACCGTGTCGTCCCAGTCGATGTCGGGCTTCGTGTGGCGGCGGGCGTTGGTGACCGACGCCTTCAGCAGCGTGCCGTCGTCGAGCCGCACCTTGTAGAGCGACATGTCGCCCAGATAGCCGATGTCGGCCACCTTGCCCGTGACGGTGTTGTCCGGCGCCGGCTCCGCCGTCGCCGAGGCGGCCGCCATGGTGGCGACGACGAGCTTCTCGGGCCGCACCGCGAGCGTCGCCCGGTCGCCGATGCCGGCCGTCGTCGGGCCGGCGGCGCGGAACCGGCGGCCGCCCGGATCGGTGATCGTGACCCCGCCGGCGTCGGCCGCCGTCACGGTGCCGTCCAGAAAATTGACGTCGCCGATGAAGCCGGCGACCCAGCGCGAGCGCGGCTGCTCGTAGATCTCGGACGGCGTGCCGACCTGGGCGAGACGGCCGTGGTTCATCACGCCGATGCGGTCCGCCATCGTCATCGCCTCCTCCTGGTCGTGGGTGACGACGACGAACGTGGTGGCGAGCCGCTCCTGCAGGGCCATCAGCTCGAACTGGGTTTCCTCGCGCAGCTTCTTGTCGAGCGCCGCCAGCGGCTCGTCGAGGAGCAGCACCTTGGGGTGCTTGGCGAGCGCGCGGGCGAGCGCGACGCGCTGGCACTGGCCGCCGGAAAGCTGGTGCGGTTTTCGCCCGCCGAGACCTTCGAGGCGGACGAGGCGCAGCATCTCGGCGACCCGGGCCGCGATCTCTGGCTTCGGCAGGCGATCCTGCTTCAGCCCGAAGGCGATGTTTCCGGCGACCGAGAGGTGCGGGAACAGCGCGTAGCTCTGGAACATCATGTTGACGGGCCGCCGCCACGGCGGCACCGCGGCGATGTCCTCGCCGGCGAGCAGGATGCGGCCGGTGTCCGGCCGCTCGAAGCCGGCCAGCATGCGCAGCAGCGTGGTCTTGCCGCAGCCGGAGGGGCCGAGCAGGGCGAAGAACTCGCCCTCGCGGATGTCGAGGTCGAGACGATCGACCGCGGTCGTGTCGCCGAAGCGGCGCGTCACATCGTCGAACCGCACCATCGCCCGGTCGTTGCGCACGGCGAGGCTCGGACGGCGCTCGCCGGGAAGGCGCGCGCCCGGGGAAGGGGAGGCGGTGTCGGGCGGCTGCTCGGTCGGGGCCACGGCTCGGGGCATCGGGGGGTCCGCTGCGAGGGGGTCCTGCTCGGCTGTCTTGATGGGCAGCGGCGGCGCCGCGATCAACCGTAATTTTCGGTCGCGCCGTGCCGGCCCCGCGACCGGGGCGGGGCACCCGCGCGCCGGCGCCGGTGGGCCGCGCCCGACGCCGGCGCTATCGTCTTGTCCGGGCAGTGATTCGCCGGCGGCTCGCCGGCGCGGTCGGGGCGGCGACAGGCGGGACGAGAGGGCGGAATGGACTTCAGCGGGCGGCACGTGGTGGTGACGGGCGGCACCGGGGCGCTCGGCGTCGGCGTGGTGACGGCCCTGGTCGAGGCGGGGGCGGTCTGCCACGTCCCCTACACGCGCGAGAGCGCCGCCGAGGCGTTTCCGCTGCGCGACCACGAGCGGGTCATCCTCTATGGCGAGCTCAATCTCGGCGACAGCGAGGATGTCGAGGATCTCTACGAGCGCCTGCCGCCGCTGTGGGCGTCGATCCACCTCGCCGGCGGCTTCGCCTATGGGCCGCTGCGCGATCTCGACGAGGACGTGCTGCACCACCAGGTCGGCGTCAACCTGATCACCTGCGCGCTGTGCTGCCAGGCGGCGCTGCGCGCCTTTTCCCGCGGCCGGAACGGCGGCCGGATCGTCAATGTCGCGGCGCGCCCCGCGCTGGAATGGCGCACCGGCGCCGGCATGGCGATCTACGCGGCCGCCAAGGCCGCCGTCGCGGCCCTCACCGTGGCGCTCGCCGAGGAGGTGGCCAAGGAGGGCGTGCTGGTCAACGCCGTCGCCCCCTCCATCATGGACACGCCGGCGAACCGCCAGGACATGCCCAAGGCCGATCTCTCCGCCTGGCCCAAGGTCGAGGAGGTGGCGGCGACCATCCTGTTCCTCGCCTCCCCCGAGAACCGCGTCACCCGCGGCGCCGTCGTCCCGGTCTACGGCAAGGCGTGATCCGGTGCGCCGCATCCTGGTGATCAACCCGAACACCTCGGCGCGGATCACGACGATCCTCTCGGCGGAGGCGCGGCGCATCGCCGGCGACGCGGCCGACGTCGAGGGCGTCACGGCGCCGTTCGGTGCGGCGTCGATCGAGAGTAGGGCCGAGCTCGCCATCGCCGCCCATGCCGTGCTGGAGGCGATCGCCGCGGCGCCGCTCTGCGATGCCGCGATCGTCGCGGCGTTCGGCGATCCGGGGCTCGACGCCGCGGCCGAGATCGCCCCCATGCCGGTGATCGGCCTCGCGCGCGCCGGGCTGCAGGCTTCGGCGGCCGACGGACGCCGCTTCGCCGTCGTGACGCTGGGCCGGCATCTTCGCCCGGAGCTGGAGCGCGCCGCGGTCGCGGCCGGTGTCGCCGACCGGCTGACCTCGATCCGCTTCCTCGACGGCGGGGTGCTGGATCTCGCCCACGATCGCGAGCGGTTCCTCGATGCCATGGTCGCGGCCGCTGCGGCCTGCGTCGCCGAGGAGGGGGCCGAAGCGGTGCTGTTCGGCGGCGCGCCCTTCGCCGGCGTCGGGCGCGACCTCGCCGGCCGTGTCGCGGTGCCGGTGCTCGACGGCTTGACCTGCGCCGTGGAGGCCGCGCTGGCGCTGCCCCGGGCCGCCCCGCCGGTGTCGCCGCCACCGTCGGCCGTCATGAAACCCGGCATCGGCCTGTCGCCGTCGCTCGCCGGCCTGATCCACGCGCTGCTGGCGCGACGCAGCCGCGGCTGACCCGCCGCGTCGCCGCGGTTCCGGCCAAGTTTCGCGCGATCCCGTCCGGGCACGGGAGCTTTGCGCATGATGGATCGACGTCGTTTCGCCGCAGCGGCCGGAGCCGCGGCGCTGGTTGCAGTGGCCGGGCCGTCCGGCCTCGCCGCCGCGCCGGGTCTCGCGGATCTCGCCGACGACTTCGCCCGCATCGAGCGCGACAGCGGCGGCCGGCTCGGCGTCGCCGTGATCGATGCCGCCACGGGTGCGCGGACCGGCCATCGCGCCGACGAGCGTTTCGCGATGTGCAGCACGTTCAAGCTGCTGCTCGCCGCCGCCGTGCTGGCGCGCGTCGATGCCGGCCGCGAGACGCTCGACCGCCGCATCCCGATCGATCCCGCGGCGCTGCTCGACTGGGCGCCGCTCACCAGGCCGAACGCGGGTGGCACCATGACGGTCGCGGCGCTCGCCGAGGCCGCCATGGTGATGAGCGACAACACCGCGGCCAATCTGCTTCTGGACACGCTCGGCGGACCGCTCGGTCTCACCGCCTGGCTGCGCCTCCTCGGCGATCCGGTGACCCGGCTCGATCGCACCGAGCCCACCCTCAACGAGGCGCTGCCGGGCGATCCGCGCGACACCACGACGCCGGCCGCGATGGCGGCCGACATCGAGAGGTTGGTGCTGGGGGACGCCCTCTCGCCGGCCTCACGGGATACGCTGACCGGCTGGCTGGTCGGCAACCGCACCGGCGCCGCGCGGCTGCGCGCCGGGCTGCCCAAGGATTTCAGGGTCGGCGACAAGACCGGCACGGGCGAGCGCGGCGCGACCAACGATGTCGGCCTGTTCTGGCCGCCGGAGCGGAGGCCCGTGATCGTCGCGGTGTATCTCACCGAGACCACGGCACCCGCCGCCGCGCGCGATGCGACCATCGCAGCCGTGGCGAAGGCGGTGGCGGGAGCGCTCTGACTTCACCTCTCCCCGCCTGCGGGGAGAGGTCGGCCTTCGCGCCGTTGGCGCGAAGGCCGGGTGAGGGGGCGTCTCCCGGACGCCGAGCGTTCATGATTCGCGGAGACGCCCCCTCATCCGACTCGCCGCTGCACGGCGAGCCACCTTCTCCCCGCGCGCGGGGAGAAGGACAGGGCGGCGGGCGAGTGTATCACCCGTACAGCGCCTTGTTCTGGTCGCGCAGCACGTTCTTCTGCAGCTTGCCCATGGTGTTGCGCGGCAGCTCGTCGACGAACAGCACGCGCTTGGGCAGCTTGAATTTCGCCAGCCGGCCCTCCAGCGCCGTGATCACGTCGCGCTCGGACAGCGCCGCGCCCGGCGCCTTCACCACCACGGCCGTGACGCCCTCGCCGAAGTCCGGATGCGGGCAGCCGATGACGGCGGACTCGACGACGCCGGGCAGCAGGTCGATCTCGCTCTCGACCTCCTTGGGATAGACGTTGAAGCCGCCCGAGATGATCAGATCCTTGGCGCGGCCGACGATGTGGACGTACCCGCGCGCATCGATCATGCCGACGTCGCCGGTGATGAAGAAGCCGTCGGGGCGGAACTCCTCGCGGGTCTTCTCCGGCATCCGCCAGTAGCCGGCGAACACGTTCGGCCCCTTCACCTCGAGCACGCCGACCTCGCCGGCCGGCAGCACCTCGCCGGTGCCGGGGGTCGCGACCCGCACCTCGATGTCGGGCAGCGGAAAGCCGACCGTGCCGGCGATGCGCTCGCCGTCATAGGGGTTCGAGGTGTTCATGCCGGTCTCGGTCATCCCGTAGCGCTCCAGGATGGCGTGGCCGGTCTTCGCCTTGAACGTCTCGTGCGTCTCGGCGAGCAGCGGCGCCGAGCCCGACGTGAAGAGGCGCATATGCGCGGTCGCCTCGCGGGTGAGCCCCGGATGCTGGACGAGCCGCACGTAGTGGGTCGGCACGCCCATCAGCGTGGTGACGCGCGGCAGCGCCGCGATCACCTGGTCGGCGTCGAATTTTTGCAGCCACAGCATGCTGCCGCCCGACAGCATCACGGTCATGGCGGCCGTGAACAGGCCGTGGGTGTGATAGATCGGCAGCGCGTGCAGCAGCACGGCGGCCTCGGAGAAGCGCCAGTAGCCGACCAGCGTGTCGGCGTTGGAGCCGAGATTGGCGTTGGTCAGCATGGCGCCCTTGGAGCGCCCCGTGGTGCCCGACGTGTAGAGGATGCAGGCGAGATCGTGTCCGGCGCGGCCGACGTCCTCGAACGCCTCCGGCGCGGCGGCGGCGAGGTCGGCGAGCGAGCCGCGGCTGTCGGCGTCGAGCGTGTGGAGTGCGGCGCCGCGCAGGTCGGCGATCGGCTCGAGCCCGTCGCGCTTGGCCGGATCGCAGACGAGGAGGCGCGGCTCGGCGTCGTTGACGAAGTACTCCACCTCGTGGGTCGTGTAGGCGGTGTTGAGCGGCAGGTAGACGGCGCCGGCCCGCATCACCGCGAGGAACAGCATCAGGTTCTCGGGGCTCTTCTCCACCTGCACGGCGACCCGGTCGCCCGGCTTCACGCCGAGCCCGACCAGCGCATTGGCGAGCCGGCCGGTGCGCGCCAGCATGTCGCCATAGGTGATCCGCGAGCCTTCTAGCGTCTCGATCAGGGTCTTGCCCTGCGACGGGATGCGGCTGCGGAGGAGGGCGAACAGGCTTCCGGGCATGGGCGTTTCCAAACTCGATGTCAGGGTTCTTGGTGGCGTGGCCGTGCGACGAGACAATGGGCGATGAAAAACGGTCGGCCTCTCCGGCGATCGGTCCCGAGGCGCGAAGACCCTATTTTCGCCGGCGCACGGGGGTCAAGGGCGGGATGTCGGCGCGTTTCCATCCGGACGGCAGTGTGATATCGTTGATATCAAAGTGGAGGGTGCAATGCCCGACCTGTTGATCCGGGACCTCGATCCCGGCCTGAGGCGCCAACTCGAGGAGCGGGCGAAGGCGCATGGCCGGAGCCTCTCCGACGAGGCGAAGAGTCTGATCCGCCGCAGCCTCGCCGAGCCGACCGAGGCCGGCTTGGGGACCCGGCTGTTCTCACTGCTGCCCGACACGGCGCGCAGCGACGATCTCGAGTTCGACGTGCGCGGCGGAGGCGTCGAGCCGCCGGATTTCTCGTAGACCGGCTCGGCCGCATGATCATTCTCGATACCAACGTCGTCTCCGAGGGATTTCGCCCGCGGCCGAGCGAGGCCGTCCGGCGTTGGCTCGACGAGCAACGATCCGCCGATCTCTGGCTGTGCGCGCCGGTCCTCGCCGAGCTGCGCTTCGGCGTCGAACTCCTGCCGCCCGGGCAGCGGCGCGCCGATCTCGACCGCGCGATCACGACGGCCGAGCGGGATCTGTTCGGCGGGCGCGTGTTGTCCTTCGACCGCGACTGCGCCCATCAGTTCGGGCGGATCGTCGCGGCGCGACGTGCCCTCGGTCGGCCCATCGCCGCGATGGATGCGGCGATCGCCGCCATCGCGCTCACCCACCGCATGGCCGTCGCGACGCGTGACGTCGCGGACTTTTGCGATCTCGGGTTGGAGCTGATCGATCCGTTCGAGACTCATGCGAGCGCGTCCTGACGGCCCCGTTCGGCGCTTCGCGCGCGCCGACGTCACGCCCGCAACCGCACCCTACGAAAGCCGGCCGTGCCGATCCCTTGCTTTTGCGGATAAGCTGGTTTCGGGGTTTTCGAGAGGCGGCCCATGGCGCGCGGCGGGGGACATCGGCGTCACGACGGCGACGGCCGGTCCGGCGATTTCGACGACGACGGGCCGGCGATCCGGGACATCCTCGCCGGCGCCCTGCAGGCGCGCTCCGAGCCTATACAGGCCGAGGCGGCCGTGCTGGCCGCGCTCGCGCTCGCGCCCGACAGCGTCGAAGCCACGCTCGCCGCGTATCGGTTCTATTTCTACAATCATCGCCTCGCCGAGGCGCGGCCCTACGCGGCCGCGCTCGTGGTCGCCATGGCGCGGCGCCTGAACGTGGCGACAGACTGGCGCCTGGTCGGACCGGACGACGCGAGCTTCACGGCGCTCGACGAGGCGCCGAGCCTCTATCTGCAGGCGCTGCTCGCCTGGGGCTATGCGAGCGTTCGGATCGGCGCCACCGAGGACGGCGTCGCGGCGCTGGAGAAGGTCGTCGCGCTCGATCCGGCCGACCGCTTCGGCGCCCGCCGGGTGCTGGCGGTCGTCCACGCGCAGGCACACGACGACGAGGCGTGACTCCCGGCCAGCGGCCCGGGTCGCCGACCCGCCACGCGGGGCGAGTTCGTCCTCCATAGAAGCACGAACTCCCTGTAAACCCGAACCGGAGTATCATGCCGCCGGCCGGTCCCGCCGGCCCGACCGGCCTCTCGCCGGTCCCCCGAGAGTCCGAGGCGGCGCGTCGCGGGCCACGCCGCAGGCGCATGACGATGGCCACCGTCGCAGAGAGCCCCGTCGTAACGAGCCCCGTCGCAGCGACCCCGACGGACGCGACCCGTCTCGCCGTGGAGGCGTGGACCACGTATCCCAACCAGACGAGGCTGCTGTCTCGGAAAACCCTTCGCGAGGCCGGCGAGCGACCCGATGCGGGCCTCGTGATCGCGGTGCGCCCCGCCACCCGTCATCAGACCATGGACGGCTTCGGCTTCGCGCTCACGGGCGGCAGCGCCGAGCTGATCGCCGGGCTGCCGGCGGCGCGGCGCAGCGCGCTGCTGAACGAGCTGTTCTCGGTCGACGGAGGCGGCGCCGGCATCGGCCTGCTGCGCCTGAGCATCGGCCCCTCCGATCTGAGCCGGGCCGTGTTCGCCTACGACGACGCCCCGCCGGGCGCGGCAGGTCCGTCGCCCGCGCAGTTCGATCTCGACGCCGGCGACGTGCATGTCGTCCCGGTGTTGAAAGAGATTCTCGCCGTCAGGCCGGATCTGAAGCTCCTCGCGACGCCGTGGTCGGCACCGCCGTGGATGAAGACCAACGAGAGCTTCGTGGCCGGGGCGCTGAAGCCCGACTGCTACGGCGCCTATGCGGCCTATCTGGTCGCGTACCTCGCGGCGATGCGGGCGCGCGGCATCACCATCCACGCGATGACGCCGCAGAACGAGCCGCTGAACGTCAAGAACGAGCCCAGCATGACAATGACGGCGGCCGAGCAGGCGGCCTTCGTCGGCGGCCATCTCGGGCCGGCCCTGCGGGCGGCCGGCTTCGGCGACGTGGCGCTGTTCTGCTATGACCACAACTGCGACCTGCCGGCCTATCCGCTCGCCGTGCTGGCCGACCCGCAGGCGCGGCGGTTCCTGAGCGGCGTCGCCTGGCATCTCTACGCCGGAACGCCAGAGGCGCTGGCGGAGGTCGCGGCCGTGCATCCCGACATGGCGATGTGGATCACCGAGCAGTGGGTCGGCACCGACGGAACCTTCGGCCCGGACCTCGCCTGGCATGTCCGCAACGTGCTGATCGGCGCCATCCGCAACGGCGCCCGCGCCGTGCTCGAATGGAATCTCGCTGGCGATTCCGCCCATGGTCCGCACACGCCGCGCGGCTGTGGCGCGTGCGTCGGCGCGCTGACCATCGATGGGCCGGCCGTCGCCGCCCGCAACGTCTCGTATTACGTGATCGCGCACCTGGCGCGCTTCGTCCCGCCCGGATCGGTGCGGATCTCGTCCACCGCGCTCGACATGTTGCCGAACGTCGCCTTCGCGACGCCGGACGGCCGGATCGTGCTGCTTGTCCTCAATGACGGCGGCGCGCCCACGCGCTTCACCCTGACGTGCGACGGCCGCACCGTCACGGATACGCTCCCCCCCGGCGCCGTCGCCAGCTACGTGTGCCCGGCCGTGCCGCAGGCCGCGTAGCGGTGTAGCGTTGTAGGGTGGGCAAAGCCGCGCCGCAGGCACGGCGTGCCCACGCCGTCTCACGCCGGCGGTCGTCTCACGCCGGCGTCGGTCGGCGTGGGCACGGCGCGTTCCGTGCCTTTGCCCACCCTACGATGCCGAGATCCTGATCAGGTTGTCGAGGGCTCCACCGTCTTCTCCGGCTGCGGCTTTGCGGTCGTCGACGCTGTCGCGGCCGCGCCGTCACTCGTGGTCGCGGTCTCCGCAACCGGCGCGCCGTCGTTCGCCGGCTTCGGCAGCGCCTTGGGATCGGCCGCCTTGGCGTCGGCCTTCTTGTCCGCCTTGGCGGCGTCGGCCTTCTTGTCGCCGCCGATCAGCTTGGTCGGGACGAGGGCGCGCGGCGCCTTGGCGAGCTTCTTCACGGCGTTCGCCGCGATCACGGTGCGGCTCTCGGCATAGGCCTCGTGGTTCTGCTCGATGTCGCCGAGATCGTAGAGATAGTTGACCATCAGGCCGTAGGACTGGGCGCGGCCGCGGGCCGAGAGATCGGCCGGCCAGTCGAGCCGCTCCAGCCGCGCGCCGTTGCCGAGATGGAAGCGGGCGACCGAGTCGACCGGGCGGCCCCGCCGGTCGCGGCCGTTCATGTAGTAGTTGGCGGCGGCCCGCATCATCGGGTCGCGCAGCTCCTCCAGCGTCGCCTTGTTCTCCCACCAGCCGTCCTCGTCGAGGCGGGCGAGCGTGACGCGGTCGGACTCGCTCAGCATCGAGGCCTCGGCGACGCGCTCGCGCTTCAGCCACGAGGCGAAGTTCGGCGCCGGCGACAGCGTCACGAAGGTGGTCAACCGCGGGAAGTCGCGCGAGATGTCGGCGACCACCTGCTTGATCAGGAAGCTGCCGAAGGACACGCTGGCGAGGCCGCGCTGGCAGTTGGAGATCGAGTAGAACACCGCCGTGGTCGCCCGCTCCGGATCGATCGGCTCGCGCTCGGTGGCGAGGATCGGGCCGATCGCGCCGGGGATCTCGCGGGTCAGCGCCACCTCGACGAAGATCAGCGGATCGTCGACCAGGGCCGGATGGAAGAAGGCGTAGCAGCGCCGGTCGGGCGGATCGATGCGGGCGCGCAGGTCGTTCCAGTCGCGGATCTCGTGCACGGCCTCGTAGCGGATGATCCGCTCCAGCACCACGGCGGGCGTCGACCAGTCGATCCTGCGGAGCACCAGGAACCCGCGGTTGAACCACGAGGCGAACAGGTGACGGAAGTCGGCGTCGATCGGCTCGAGGTCCGGCCGGCGCGTCATCGCGGCGAGCAGATGCTCGCGCATGCGCACCAGCGCGGCGGTGCCGTGCGGGGCGAGGTTGAGGCGGCGGAACAGCTCCTGCCGGCGCGGCTCGGCGGCGATATGGAGAACATGCGCGGCGACGTCGCTCGGGTCGACCCGGAACGCCTCCATGGCCTTGTCGAGCCGCTTGCGGTCCGGGCCGAAGCGGGTCGCCAACGCCTCGAAGAAGGCGATCCGCGGCCCGGTCTTCAGCTCCTCGTAGCGCTGCAGGATTTCTCGCGCCAGCGCCGTGCCGGACGCCTCGCCGCGGCCGGTGAGCAGGGATTCGCAAAGGTCCGCGAGGCTCTCGGAGTGGACCTGGCCGGGCGGCTCGCGCCGACGGTCGAGCAGCCCGCGGCCGCGTTCGCTGATCGTCTGCAACAGCTCGCCAAAGAACGACGTGTTCATCTGCCTCGTCCTGTGGTGCCGCGTCCATGACGAACGCGACGGCCCCGGACGACCGGAGGTGGACGACCGGGGGTGGGTGTCCGATCCGAAGCATAGCAAGAACCGTCGCCGAGATCACCCCGCGGCGCGGCACGATACTGTCGCGCGCGCGGACGGAACCGTCACGGAGAGGACATCATCCGAGCGACGGCCATGGTCCGGAACCGCGCTTCGGACCTGCGCCGTGTGTCCCGGGTCGCGGCGCGATGCGCCGCGCCCGGGACACGAGGCTTCGTGTTCTCTCACCGGCCCCCGGTCGCCGGGCCCATCAGGGTGTCGGGCAGCCAGGTGGCGATCTCGGGGAAGACGCAGAGGATCAGGATCGCGAGCATCATGGCGCCGACATAGGGGATCGAGCCGAGCAGCACGGTGCGGGTCGGCACGTCGGGCGCGATGGCGTTGACGACGAACAGGTTGAGCCCGACCGGCGGGGTGATCAGGCCGATCTCCAGGTTGATGGTGACGATCACGCCGAACCACACCGGATCGAACCCGGCATTGGTGATGATCGGCAGCAGGATCGGGCTCGTCATCAGGATGATGCCGGCGGGCGGGATGAAGCAGCCGGCGACCAGCAGGAACAGGTTGATCAGCCCCATCAGCACCCAGCGGTTGACGTTCGCGTCGGCGATCGCCTGGGCGAGCGTCTGGGTGATGTAGAGCGAGGAGAGCATGTAGCCGAACAGCACGGCGGTGCCGATGATCATCAGGATCATCACGGATTCGCGCGTCGTCTCGCGCAGGATCCGCCACCATTCCTTCGGGCTCCACATGCGATAGATCGTGACGGCGAGCACGACGCACAGCGCGGCGCCGACGCCGGCCGCCTCGGAGGGCGTCGCGATGCCGCCGTAGAGCACGACCATGACGCCGACCACGATGGCGAGGAACGGCGCCACCTTGGGGATGGACGAGAGCTTCTCGGCCCAGGTGTAGCGGAAGTCCGGCGCGTAGGCGCGGAAGCCCTTCCACCAGATGTAGAAGATGGTCCACGCCATGAACAGGCCGGTGAGCATCAGGCCCGGCATCACGCCGGCCAGGAACAGGCGGCCGATCGAGGTCTCGGTGGCGATGCCGTAGAGGATGAAGGTGATGGACGGCGGAATCAGGATGCCGAGCGTGCCGCCGGCGCAGATCGAGCCGGTCGCGATCTCGCCCGGATAGCCGCGCTTGCGCATCTCCGGGATGCCCATCTTGCCGATCGCCGCGCAGGTGGCGGGCGACGAGCCGGTGAGGGCGGCGAACAGCGCGCAGGCGCCGAGATTGGAAACGACGAGGCCGCCCGGCACCCGGTAGAGCCAGCGGTCGAGTGCGACATAGAGGTCGCGCCCTGCTGGCGAGGAGCCGATCGCCGCACCCATCATGATGAACATCGGGATCGACACGAGGGTGAAGTCGTGCAGGCCCGAATAGAGCGTCTCGGCGACCACGCCGAGCGAATCGGCGCCCTGGAACAGCACCAGGAACACGATCGACACGACACCGAGCGCGAAGGCGACCGGCGCGCCGGTGAGCAGCACCAGGATGGTGACGACGAGGACGAGGACGCCTTGGACCGCGGGGCTCATATGCCGCCCTCCAGCGGCGCCTCGAGCCCGAACGGCCGCACCCGCCCGGTGACCAGCTCGACGAGGTCGGCGACGTATTGCAGCGTCAGCATGCCGAGCCCGATCGGCATCGCCGCATAGGGGATCCACAGGCGCACCCGCCACATGGACTCCGACACCCAGCGGTTCTCCCACGCCTCCATCCAGAACATCGCGGTGAGCACCGTCGCGGTCGCCGCGAAGCCGAGCGACAGCACGGCCGCGACGATCGCGAGCCAGTACCGGCCGGTTTCGCCGAGCGCCAGCGGCAGCACGTCGACGGCGACGTGGCCGCGCGTCATCAGCACGTAGGGGGCGCCGACGAAGGTCGCGCCGACCAGGCTGAAGGTGACGAAGTCGGTCTGCCAGATGGTGTTCTGGTTGAGCACGAAGCGCACGAACACCATCTGGCACACCACCACCACGGCCGTGGCGGTGAGCGCGGCCGCGACGATGCCGCAGACGAGCGAGAGGCCGCGCACGGCCCTGATCGCGATATCCATGACAGTCCCCCGGGACGCGTGTCCCGTCCCCTTGGCGGGGTCGGCCGGCATCGCGGAGCGCGCCGGCCGACCGCCCGCGCCGCCTCACTTCACGGCGAGCGCCTGGTCGATCAGCGCCTTGCCGTCCGGCACCTCGCCGGCGAACTCCTTGTAGGAGCTCTCCTGCGCGACCTTGATCCACGCCTCGTACTCGGCCGGCGTGAGGGTGACGACCTCGACATTGTTCTTCTTGAAGGTCTCGATCATCTGCTCGTCGAGCTTCTTGCTCGCGTCGTTGAAGAACGCCTCGGCCTTCTTGCCGGCGGCGAGCAGCGCCTCCTGCTGCGGCTTGGTCAGCCGGTTGAAGCTCCTCTTCGACATCAGCACCGGCTCGTACATGAACCACAGGGCGTTCTCGCCCGGCGCCGTGATGCACTTCACCTGCTCGTAGAGGCGGAACGAGACGAAGCTGCCGGTCGAGGTGTCGGTCGCCTCGGCGACGCCGGTCTGCAGCGCGTTGTAGACCTCGTTGCTCGGGATCGAGACGATCGAGCCGCCGGCCTTCTGCCACATCGAGGCGAAGGTCGGCCCGGCCGAGCGCACCTTCACGCCCTGCATGTCCTCCGGCTTGCGGATGCAGCCCTTCTTGGAGGCGACCGCGCCGGCGAGCCAGGCGTCGGCCAGCACGATCACGCCGGCCTTGTCGATCTTGGCGCGGATCTCCTTCATGAAGGGCGAGTCGTTGAGCCGCTGCGCGCGCTCGTGGCTGCGCACCAGGCCGGGCATCAGCGTGGCGCCGAACGCCCGCACCTTGCCGCTCGCGTAGTCGAGCGGGAACGAGGTGATGTCGAGCTGCCCGTTGACGATCGCGTTCCACTGGTCGTTCGGCTTGAACAGCGAGGCGCCCGGGAAGACCTGGATCTCGAGCCCGACATTGGCGGCCTTGGCCTCGCGGGCGATGATCTGCACCATCTCGTCGCGGGCGTCGCCCTTGCCGCCGGGGAACTGGTGCGAGGCGCGCAGCGTCACCTGCGCCGATGCCGCATTCGACAGGGCCATGACCGGCGCGACGGCGAGAACGCCCGCCAGCGCGAGGCTGCGGTACCACTCCATTGCATTCCTCCCGGACCGTTATTTTTTGTCGTCGTGTTCGAAACGCGTATATGGAACGGCATGCCGGGACGCTTGTCAAAGCGGCCGGGCGGGACAGGTCGTGACCCCGACGCAGCGTCGGCGCGGGGCGGTATTTCGGAACGGGCAGCGGGGAGGGACACATGACCGAGCGGGGGACGGGAGTGCGGGTGCTCTCCACCCGGGCGACGCGCGGCGTGCTGGAGGCGCTGGTGCCGGGCTTCACACGATCCACCGGGATCGCGGCGGCGATCGACTACGGCGCCACCAACGAGCTGATGCCGCGCATCGCCGCCGGTGAAGCGGCCGACCTCGTGCTCCTGTCGCGCGCCGCCATGGACCGCCTCGTCGCCGACGGGGTCGTCGATCCGGTGAGCCGCACCGACATCGCCCGCTCGCTGGTCGGCGTGGCCGTGAAGGCGGGGGCGCCGCATCCGGACATCTCCACGGTCGACGCGCTGGTCGCGACCCTGCGCGCCGCCCGCGCCGTCGCCCTCTCGAAGACCGGGGCGAGCGGCCTGCACTTCGCCCGGGTGCTCGAGCGGCTGGGGATCGCCCAGGAGATGGCCGCCAAGACGATCGTGCGCGACGGCTTCACGGCCGAGCGCGCCGTCTCGGGCGAGGCCGATCTCGCCGTCCAGCAGATGAGCGAGCTCCTCGCCGTACAGGGCATCGAGCTGGTCGGGCCGCTGCCCGACGAGGTGCAGGAGGTGTCGTATTTCTCCGGCGGCATCCTGGCGCGCGCCGAGAACCCCGACGGCGCCCGCGCCCTGCTGGCTCATCTGGTCGCCCCGGAGGCGAAGGCCGCGCTCGAGGCGAGCGGGCTGTCGGCGTTGTGATGTGCCTCGTCGTCATTCCGGGGCGCGGACCGCAGGTCCGCGAGCCCGGAATCCATACGCCCGGTGACAGTGGCTTGAGCGCGACGGGGGATGTGGGTCCCGGGCTCGGCGCTGGCGCGCCGCCCCGGGACGACGGAGAAAGCCGGGATGCTTTGCCCGTGAGGCGAGATGGTTAGAACCTCGACCAGTCACGTCTTCGTCACTCTCATGACAACCCGAAAGAAGGGCCGATGAGGGCTCCACCATCCAGCACCGAAGCGCCCGGGCTCGGGCATCTGGTCACGGCCGTCGCGCTGTTGTGGCTCGCCGGCACCGGGCTCCGCATGACGATTCTCGCCGTGCCGCCCGTCATCCCGATGATCCGCGACGACCTCGCGCTGTCGGCGACCGAGGTCGGCATACTCACCGGCATCCCTTCGGTGCTGTTCGCGCTCGCCGCCATCCCGGGCTCGCTGCTGATCGCCCGCTTCGGCGCGCTGACGACGCTCCTGGTCGGGCTGCTCGCGACCGCCGCCGGCTCGGCGCTGCGCGGCGTCTCGCCCGACATCTGGCTCCTCTACGGTGCGACCGTGGTCACCGGCTTCGGCGTCGCCGTGATGCAGCCCTCGCTGCCGCCGCTGGTGCGCGCCTGGCTGCCCGATCGCATCGGCTTCGGCACCGCCGTCTACGCCAACGGCCTGCTGGTCGGCGAGGTTGCCGCGGTGGCGATCACGCTGCCCGTGATGGTGCCGCTGGCCGGCGGCTGGCGCGGCAGCTTCCTCGCCTGGGCGGTGCCCTGCGTCGCCATCGCGCTCCTGATCGCCGTCATGGCGCCACGCCGGCGGGCCGACGCCACGATGGTCGTGTCGAACCGCAAATGGTGGCCGGACTGGAAGAGCGGGCTCCTGTGGCGGATCGGCATCATGTTCGGCACCGTCAACGCCATGTACTTCACCACCAACGCCTTCATCCCGGAGGTCTTGACCCGCACCGGCCGCCCCGACCTGATCAGCCTCACGCTCACGGTGCTGAACGTCGGCCAGATCCCGGCGTCGCTGATCCTGCTCGCCGTCGCCGGCCGGCTGGTCCGCAAGGTGTGGCCCTACGTGGCGTGCGGGCTCGTGTCCTTCGTGGCGCTGCTCGGTCTGATGTTCGGCTCGCCCGCCGTGATCGTGATCTCGTCGATCGTCATCGGCTTCTGCGACGCGACCGTGCTGATCCTGATCTTCGCGCTGCCGCCGATCTTGGCGCGGCCCGACGACGTCCACCGCCTCGCCGCCGGCATGTTCACGATCAGCTACTCCTGCGCCGTGATCACGCCCATCCTCTCCGGCCTCGCCTGGGATCTGTCGGGGGAGCCGCTCGCCGCCTTCGTGCCGATCCTGATCGGCGCCCTCCTCCTCGCGGCGCTGGCGCCGAGCGTCACGGGCATCCGGCACCACAGCGAGGCGGAGGGGAGCTGAGAGTCCGACGATGACGCTGCCGCGATCCACCCGACCCGGAG
>NZ_NHSK01000233.1 GCF_016653355.1 Rhodoplanes elegans
GCCCCGACCCACGGGGCGATCGCGCCGGACGGCTTCGACCCGTGGCGCGAGGCGTTCCGCATCATCCAGGGGCGCGAGATCTGGCAGGCCTACGGCGACTTCGTCGAGACCAAGCGGCCGCGCTTCGGCCCCGGCGTGCGCGAGCGCATGGCGTTCGCCGCGACTGTCACCGAGGCGGCGGCCAACGAGGCCTATGCCGTGAAGGCGGCGGCGCTCGCCTGGATTCGCGGCGTGGTCAAGCCCGGCACCGTGCTGGCGCTGCCGACCGTCCCGTGCGTCGCGCCGAGGGCCGACGCGCCGCAGGACCTGCTCGAGTCGTTCCGGGTCCGGGTGATGCGCCTCACCTGCACGGCCGGGATGGCCGGCCTGCCGCAGGTGACGATCCCGGTCAGCACGATCGAGGGCTGTCCGGTCGGCCTCTCCTTCATCGGCTGGGCGGGCGGCGACGAGGCGCTGCTCGACCTCGCGGTGCGGCTCGCGCCCTTCGTCGGCGCCACCGCGGAGTAGCGGCCCCGCACTTTCTCTCGGATTGGTATACGAAGCGTGGACGCGGCGCCCGTTGCACGGGCGCAACGCGCGCCGGCATTCGGCCTCGCGTCTTCGTGATCACGACGGTGTTCCGTCCCGGCGGCCGCGCAAGACATCCTTCACCGGCGTCGCGGACAGTCTGCGCCCTCGCGGACACTGCCGCGATCGCGCCCGGGATCGAACCAATCCGGTCACCGACGCACCTTATTTGCGCCCGATCGGCCCACCAGATGACAGGGGTCGACCGGGTGGGACGATCCGCCGGCCGGCGGCCGCGAGGCCAGACCGAAAGAACCCCCGGCACGCATCCGGCGTGCCTTTCCGGAGACTGCGCAATGCCCCGTACCGAGCTGCGAACCTTCGAGACCGACGCGCCCCCGGCAGCCGCCCGCACCCCGGCCGACAGCAAGGTCGAGCGCGCCGAGACCGGTCGCCCGACCGGCCGCGAAGCCCGCCGCACCACGACCGACCGTTCCGCCGTCGCCTACTGCGTCGACAACGACCTGATCTGATCCCGATCTGATCAGCGTCGGCGCTCCGAGGCGCTGGTCATTCCGGGGCGGTGCACAGGGCCGAACCCGGAATCCAGCGGCGGTGCCGGAGTTCGGGGTTGAATTCCGGGCTCGCGGCTTCGCCGCACCCCGGAATGACGGTCGCGGACCTCTCTCAATACTTCATTGGCACGTAGAGCTCGGCCGGGAGCGTGCGGCGCTCGTAGTTCGGGTTGAACACCCGGTCGGGCAGCGCGATCGGCACGTGCGGCACCGGCTCGTAAGGAATCTGCTTCAGCAGGTGGTCGATGCAGTTGAGCCGCGCGCGCTTCTTGTCGTTGCCCTCGACGATGAACCACGGCGCCTCGCGGATGTTGGTCCGGAACAGCATGTCCTCCTTGGCGCGCGTGTAGTCCTCCCAGCGCACCCGCGACTGCAGGTCCATCGGGCTCAGCTTCCACTGCTTCATCGGATCGTGGATGCGCATGAGGAAGCGCATCTGCTGCTCCTCGTCGGTGATCGAGAACCAGTATTTCAGGAGGATGATGCCGGAGCGCACCAGCATGCGCTCGAACTCCGGCACGTCGCGGAAGAACTGCTCGACCTCGTCTTCGGTGGCGAAGCCCATCACCCGCTCGACGCCGGCGCGGTTGTACCAGGAGCGGTCGAACAGCACGATCTCGCCGCCGGCCGGCAGATGCGGCACGTAGCGCTGGAAGTACCACTGGGTGCGTTCGCGCTCGGTCGGCGCCGGCAGCGCGACGACGCGGGCGACGCGCGGATTGAGCCGCTGGGTGATGCGCTTGATGACGCCGCCCTTGCCGGCGGAGTCGCGCCCCTCGAAGATGACGACGATCTTCGCCTTGGTGTGCTGCACCCAGTCCTGCAGCTTGATCAGCTCGGCCTGCAGCGTGATCAGGTTGCGCAGATAGTCGCGGCGATCGATCGAGGGCGGGTGCGTCCGCTTGTAGATCTTGCGGATCTCTTCCGACAGGGCCGGCTCGGACAGCTCGAGCTCGTAGTCCTCGTCGAGCGTGTCGGCGAGCTCGGCGTCGAGCCAGTCGAGGCCGCCGTTCTCCGACCTGACGTCGCCGGCATGGCCGTCTCCGGCACGACCGTTTTCCGAATTGCCGTCGCCCTGCTTGCCATTGCCCGACTTGCCGTTGCCGGGCTTGCGGTCGTCCATCTGTCGCTCCGGTGAAGTCGCTGAACCGGCGAAGGGAATCGCCGGTCCAGACAGTGCCCGCGAGTGTGCGACAGTTCGATGACAAAGTCCGCGCGGCCGAGGGTCGCGCACCCTGCCCCGGGCCCCTCGAGTCACGCCGGATGGGCGGCGATCCAGGATTTCATCTTACTCACCAGCTCGGGAACCGGCAGTCGGGCGACGTCGTCCTTCGAGTAGCCGCGCTCGGTGAGGTCGACATACATCGCCGCCATGAAATCGTTGAAACGGCTCCACACGGCCGCCGGGCCGCGCGTCCGGGTCCCCCGCTGCGCCGAGAGCCAGTTCCGCACCTCGGTGAGTGCACGCAGCGGATCGTTGCCGTGGACGGCAATATCCGAGTTCGACATATCGGAGATCGCGGCCTGATAGCGATAACGCTCGGCTTCGAGGATCAGGCACCGCTTCGCGTTCAGGGATCGCGTGCCGAAGACCCGGCATCCGACGTCGAGTCCGAGCTCGAACGGCATGTTCAGGCGATAGAACTCGCCGCGTCGGCTCGCTCTCAGGCGCGATAGGTCATGGATGGCGAATTTCGACGTTCGGATGAGATCGATGATCTTGAGAACCCGCGGCTGCCCCGAGTCGGTCCTCTCCAGCGCAATTCTCGGCGCGAGGCCGAGATCGATCACGCAGAACAGAACAGGGCGAAGAATCGAAAGGTAATCGTCGTCGAAAGGGCAATTGATGAAGACATTATCCGAAAATGACATGCCGCAGACGCCCCCGGCACTCCTATCCGAATTTTTGCTTGGCGTAGGTATCGTGGCTGCGGACCGTCCCGTCCTTGCCGTGAACGAAAAGCTCGCCACCATTCTTGCGAAGCTTGTCACGCGCATAGGCGACGGCATCGGCCTGCTTGTCGAACGTCCGGGAGGCCCGTAACGCACCGGACTGTCGCACGCTCCACCCGCCGTTCGGCGAAGGCATCACGTGATGCTGGTCACGCTTCATCGCAACCTCCGTCCAGAGCTTCGACCATAGCGCCGGCCCGCCGGCCGACACAAGCGTCGTTTGTGCCGGCGGCGCGACCACAACCCACCGCTCGTCTCCCGTCACACCCGTGTCGGGTAGTTCGGGCTCTCGCGCGTGATGGTCACGTCGTGGACGTGGCTCTCGCGCAGGCCGGCGGCCGAGATCTTCACGAACTGCGCCTTCTCGTGCAGCTCGGCGAGCGTCCTGGCGCCGACATAGCCCATGGCGGCGCGCAGCCCGCCGGTGAGCTGGTGGAGCACGGCGCCGGCCGGGCCCTTGTACGGCACCTGCCCCTCGACGCCCTCCGGCACCAGCTTGAGCGAGTCCTTGATGTCCTGCTGGAAGTAGCGGTCGGCCGAGCCGCGCGCCATCGCGCCGACCGAGCCCATGCCCCGATACGTCTTGTAGGAGCGGCCCTGATAGAGGAACACCTCGCCGGGCGTCTCGTCGGTGCCGGCGAGCAGCGAGCCGATCATGGCGCAGTCGGCGCCGGCGGCGAGCGCCTTGGCGAGATCGCCCGAAAACTTGATGCCGCCATCGGCGATCACCGTCACCTTGGCGTCGCGGGCGACCCTGACGGCGTCCATGATGGCGGTGAGCTGCGGCACGCCGACGCCGGCGACCACGCGGGTGGTGCAGATCGAGCCCGGGCCGATGCCGACCTTGACGGCGTCGGCGCCGGCGTCGATCAGCGCCTTGGCGCCGTCGGCCGTGGCGATGTTGCCGGCCGCCACCTGCACGGCGTTGGACAGCTTCTTGATGCGGGTCACCTGCTCGAGCACGTGGCGCGAGTGGCCGTGCGCCGTGTCGACGACGATCAGGTCGACGCCGGCCCCGATCAGATGCTCGGTGCGGGCATAGCCGGAGTCGCCGACCGTGGTCGCCGCGGCGACCCGCAGGCGCCCCTGCGCGTCCTTGCAGGCGTTGGGGTTCGCCACTGCCTTCTCGATGTCCTTCACGGTGATCAGGCCGACGCAGCGATACTGGTCGTCGACGACCAGGAGCTTCTCGATGCGGAACTGGTGCAGCAGGCGCTTCGCCTCCTGCTGGCTGACGCCTTCGCGCACCGTGACCAGGCGCTCCTTGGTCATCAGCTCGGAGACCTTCTGGTCCGGATCATGGGCGAAGCGCACGTCGCGATTGGTGAGGATGCCGACCAGCCGGCCCTCGATTCCGGCGTCGGTGGTGACCACCGGGATGCCCGAGATCCGGTTCTCGGCCATCATCCGCAGCGCCTCGGCGAGCGGCGCGTCCGGCCCGATGGTGAGCGGGTTCACCACCATGCCGCTCTCGAACTTCTTCACCTGGCGCACCTGGGCGGCCTGCGCCTCGGGCTCGAAGTTGCGGTGGATGACGCCGATGCCGCCGGCCTGGGCCATGGCGATCGCCATGGCGGACTCCGTCACCGTGTCCATGGCGGAGGCGATGATCGGGATGTTGAGCGGGATCTCGCGGGTGAGGAAGGTGCGCACGTCGGCCTGCGAGGGCAGCACGTCGGACAGGCCGGGCTGCAGCAGCACGTCGTCGAAGGTGAGGGCCTCGCGCGGGGGGGCGTCGGACAGAACGGCCATGCCAAGCTCCTGGTCGCCGCAGGGGTCTCGGAGAAAGCGAATCCGGCCCGGTCGTCGTCGACCGGGAAGACTCGAACGCCCCTGTACGGAGTTGGCGAGGGTGGTTAGCACGCGCCTGCGACAATGGGAAGGCGGTAGCGCCGTGGCGCGCCGGGCGGGCCGGGGCGATCGGCGGGGCCAGGCCGAGCGGCCACCGGCCCGAAGCCGTCGTGAACCGGGCCGGCGCGGAGGGCTACCAACCGGCAGCCCGTCGGTAGAGAGATACGCCCATGCCCACGCTCCGATCCACGCTCGGCCGGATGGCCGGACCCGTGCTGTCGCTCGCCGTCCTGATGGCGGCGGGGGCGACGCCCGCGGCCGCGACCGAGACGGCCGGCGTCCCGGACGCGCGCTCCTGCTTCGATTCACGGACCTCGCTCGACGCGCGGTTCGCCGCCTGCAGCCGGGTGATCGACGCCGGCGGCGAGGCGGGCCGCGATCTCGCCGTCGCCCACTGCAACCGCGCCCATGTCCGCATCGAGCGGCGCGACCTCGACGCCGCGCTCGCCGACGTCGACGCCGCGATCCGGATCGACCCGACCTTCGCCTGCTCGTACAGCAACCGCGGCCGGGCGCTCGCCTTCAAGGGCGACGTCGACGCCGCCGTCGCGGCCTATGACGAGGCGATCCGGCGCGACCCGCAGTTCGCCATCGCTTACAACAACCGCGGCGACGCCTTCCTGACGAAGGGGGACGTCGATCGGGCCATCGCGGATTTCGACCGCGCCCTGGCGCTCGCCCCGGACTTCGTCCTCGCCTACGACAACCGCGCCGGCGCGTATCTCAGGAAGCGCGATCACGTCCGCGCGCTCGCCGATCTCGACCGGGCGATCGCGATCGCGCCGGACCGCGCCATGTCCTATCTGGTGCGCGGCAACGTGTATCGCGGAATGCAGGACTACGAGCGGGCGATCGCCGACTACGGAAAGGTGGTCGAGCTGTTGCCGGACGACGCGCGCGGCTGGCGCAATCGCGGGCTGATCCACCTGTTGCGCTACGAGGACAAGAAGGCGCTGCCCGACTACGACCGGGCGATCGCGCTCGATCCGGCCGACGTCTACTCCTACAACAACCGGGCCCGGGCCCGCATCGCGGTCGGCGACCGCAAGGGCGCGATCGCCGACTTCCGCAAGGCCCTGGCGCTCAGCCCCGGCCTGCCGCAGGCGATCGACGGGCTGAAGAGCCTCGGCGCCAAGCCGTGACAGCGAGCGCCGTGACGCCGACCACCGTGAGGCCGAACCCTGACGGCGCGCCCGCGGACGGGCGCGCCCTCCACTCCACGTCGCGAGGACGGCGCCGCGCTCACCGCCGCCAGCCGGGGGGCGGGCCGTGGCGCTCGATGGCGTCGACGATCTCGCGGTGCTTGCGGTTCTCGCGGGTCATGTAGACGCTGATCACGGCGTGCGCCGAGGGCACCAGCATGATGATCGGGAACGTGAAGATCGTCAGCAGCGTGAGCACGACGCTGAGGGCCAGCAGGACGAGATTGAAGATCGCGGCGAACGGCTGACCGTTCACCAGCAGGCCGAGGGGAGGCAGGAAGACCGCCAGGACGTAGATCATCGCCGCGTCGCTCCGGGGCACGGGGTGAGGCGCGCGAAGGCGCCGTCGAACCGTCATGTAGGGGCTCGCGCGACGCGCGCAATCCGGGGTGCGGCAGGCTGACTCCGGGGGGCGTATGGGCGGTGCTGTGGCACCGTTTTCCCGTGCACCCTCTTGCCGGCCGGCGCGTCCCGGCGCATAGGCGGGGCCCGCTCGGGCCTCCATGCGGAGGCTCCCGTTCCGTCGCCGCCCGGTGTCCCTCCGCATGCCCCTGCCCCGCGAGCGCATCGTCCCGTTCATCGTCGCGGTCGCCCTGTTCATGGAGAACATGGACTCGACCGTGATCGCGACGGCCCTGCCGGCGATCGCGGCCGACATCGGCACCTCGCCGATCGAGCTGAAGCTCGCCATCACGTCGTACCTGCTGGCGCTCGCGATCTTCATCCCGATGAGCGGCTGGATGGCCGACCGGTTCGGCGCCCGCACCATCTTCCGCAGCGCCATCGTGGTGTTCGTCGCGGGCTCGATCCTGTGCGCGATCTCGGGGGCGCTGTGGCACTTCGTGCTGGCGCGCTTTCTCCAGGGCATGGGCGGCGCCATGATGAGCCCGGTCGGCCGGCTGGTGCTGGTGCGCAGCGTCGACAAGAGCCGGCTCGTTGATGCCATGGCGCTCGTCACTCTGCCGGCCCTGATCGGCCCGCTCCTGGGCCCGCCGCTCGGCGGCTTCATCACCACGTTCGCGAGCTGGCACTGGATCTTCCTCATCAACGTGCCGATCGGCGTGATCGGCTTCGCGCTGGTGACGGCCTTCGTCGACAACGTGAAGAGCGACGTGCCGGAGCCGTTCGACACGGCCGGCATGGCGCTGGTCGCGCTCGGCATCGGCGGGCTCGCCTTCGGTGCGACGGTGAGCACCGTCGCGTTCGTGCCGACCTGGGTGGCGGCGACGCTGCTCGGGCTCGGCGCCGTCGCGACCGCGGCCTACGTGGCCTATTCGCGCCGCGTCGCCAACCCGGTGATGGACCTGACGCTGTTCGCGCTGCCGACCTTCCGGGCCGGCGTCGCCGGCGGCTTCGTGTTCCGCATGGGCGCCGGCGCCCTGCCGTTCCTGATGCCGCTGATGCTGCAGATCGGCTTCCACATGACGCCGTTCGAATCCGGCCTGGTGACGTTCGCCACCGCGATCGGCGCCATGGTGATGAAGACGCTGGTGCCGAAGATTCTTCGCCGCTTCGGCTTCCGCGCCACCATGACGGTGAACGCGCTGCTCGCCGGCGTCACGATCGGGGCACCGGCGCTGTTCACGCCCTCCACGCCGGTGTGGATCATGATCGCCGTGCTGCTGGTCGGCGGCCTCTTTCGCTCGCTGCAGTTCACCAGCATCAACACCATCGCGTTCGCCGAGGTGGATCCGCGCCGGATGAGCCGCGCCACCTCGCTCACCAGCGTGTCGCAGCAACTCTCGGTGTCGGCCGGCGTGACGGTGGGCGCGCTGGCGCTGGAGACCGCGATGGCGCTGCGCGGCGACGCGGCGCTGTCCGCCGCCACCTTCCCGCCCGCCTTCATGACCATCGCCCTCCTGTCCGCCTCGGCGACGCTCCTGTTCGCGATGATGCCGAAGGACGCGGGTGCGGAGATGGCGCAGCGGAAGTGAGGTTTCGTGATCAGGCCGACAGGAGACGGTCGATCTCGTCGTGCGCCTCGGCGAGCACGATGGCCTGCGGGGAGCCCGGCGCCTCGGCCATGACGGCCGCGAACAGGCGGTCGCGCCGCCGCGGGTCGACGAGCCAGTCGACGACCTGCCGCATCGCCGCCTCGTGCCGCTCCCAATGCGCGTTGCCGAGGCGACGGTCCTCGAGCAGCGCGAACGGGTGCCACTCCCTGATCATCGTGCGACTGACCAGCGCGGCCATGTGCAGGGACGCCGCGAGGGCGGGGTCGGCGTCCCAGAGCGAGAGGAAGGGCGCCAGGTCGGTGTCGGTCCGGGCGATCATGCACAGCACGGCTTCCACGTCGTCGTCGCTGAACAGCCACTCGCCCGTGCCGGCTCGGCGGAACAGATCCGGGGGCCGCGCGAGCGTGTCCGTCCAGTAGGCGCGCAGGAACCGGTCGACGGCGTCGACCTCGGCCTTCGACCAGCAGTCGCGAAAATTTTGGCCGTCCCAGCCGAGCGGCCCGCGCCCGAGGCGGATCAGCGCGAGCTCCTTGCCACAGATCCGGAACCGCGCGTTCGCGGCCAGAAGCTCGAAGATGCGGGGCAGGAAGTGCCGGACCTCGTCCGCCGCCGACCCCTCGGAGACATGGTGGGCGGAGCCGAGATACGCTTCGATAAGCTCGCAGGACAGGTCCTCTCGCCGCGTGGTCGCGAGCGCCCGCGCCGCCTGCGCGGAGACGCAGCACGCACAGACCGTCGCGCTCCGGCCGCGCCAGCGGACCTCCGGAAACACCGCGTACGCGTCGCGGATCGCCTGCCCGAGCGCCTCGTCCGTCTCCGCCATGCCGCCACCCGGTGTCGATCAGACGATCCAGCCCCTGCGACCAGACCAGCGCCCAAAAATGTCGTCCAGATATCGTGCCAGCTCGGGCGCCTTCGGTTCGCACGCCCGAAGAGACGCGCCATTTCGACGACGCCTGCCTCTCACCGTCACCCTGAGATGGCCGCGCGCCCGCGCGAAGCGCGGGACCGCGGCCCTCGAAGGGCGACGGCCCGGGCCGCATCCTTCGAGGCCCGGCTTCGCCGGGCACCTCAGGATGACGGGTCGAGCCGAGACGGCGGAATACGCTCCGCCATTCCGCCCTACGACGATCCGGCGACGCTCGCTGAAGTCCAGGGCGGGGAAGCGTATTCTTGAACCTGACGGCGCCGGCCACGGTGGCCGAGCATCGAATCGAGAGAAGGACCAGCGATGAGCGACGACATCACCAGGGACAGCAACGGCAACCCGCTCGGCGACGGCGATTCGGTGACCGTGATCAAGGATCTGAAGGTCAAGGGGACGTCGGAGACGATCAAGCGCGGCACGCTGGTCAAGACCATCCGGCTGACCGGCAATCCCGGCGAGGTCGAATGCAACACCAAGCAGGTCAAAGGCCTCGTGCTGAAAACGGAGTTCCTCAAGAAAGCATAGCCCCGCTTTGCGGGTCCGCCGGGCGCGACCGCGAAGCGTATTGCGCCGAAGCTCCTGCGCGGGCCGCGATGCCGAGACGGTGGAATACGCTCCGCTGTTCCGCCCTGCGACGATCCGGGCTGAGCTTGCTCTCTGTCATGGCCGGGCTCGTCCCGGCCATCCAAGTCTTCGCTGCAAAACGAACGCCAAACGTGGATGCCCGCGACAAGCGCGGGCATGACGACTCGGAGCTGAAGGTGCAGGGCGAGCGACGCGAAGCGTTGCCCGCGCCGTCCGGCACCGCTATTCCGACCGCGTGGGCACGGCGCCATGCGCCGCGCCCACCCTACGACTCGGACACCTGCCTAAAACCCATCGCCAGCACGTACAGCTCGGCCGAATCGGCGCGGCTGGCGGCGGGTTTGACGTGCTTGACCTTGGCGAAGTCGCGCTTGAGGTCGGCCAGGAGATCACCCTCCGTGCCCCCGCGAAGGACCTTGCAGAGGAAGGAGCCGCCGGGGCTCAGGACTTCGCGGGCGAACATCGCGGCGGCTTCGGCGAGCGCCATGATCTTCAGGTGGTCGGTCTGGCGATGGCCGGTGGCGTTGGCGGCCATGTCGGACAGCACCACGTCGGCCGGGCCGCCCAAAAGGGCCTTCAGCTTGGCGGGCGCCGTGTCGGCCAGAAAGTCGAGATGCAGGAGGTCGACGCCGACGATCGGCGGCATGTCGAGGATGTCGATGCCGACCACCCGGCCCTTGCGGCTCTCAGCGCCGACGCGTTTGGCCGCCACCTGGCTCCAGCCGCCCGGCGCCGCGCCGAGGTCGACGACGCGGCCGCCCGGCTTGAAGAGCTTGAAGCGGTCGTCGAGCTCGATCAGCTTGTAGGCGGCGCGCGAGCGAAAGCCCTCGCGCTTCGCCCGCGCCACATAGGGGTCGTTGAGCTGGCGGTCGAGCCAGAGCTTTTGGGCGAGCGTGCGGCTCTTCTTCTTCTTGACCTGGACTTTCAAAGGCCGGTTGCGGTCGGAGGTGGTCATGGGGTGCTCGGGTCGGTGGCGGCGCGCACCGGTGGTGCGCCTCTGCGAGGCGTCATGCGCGGGCGCGACCCGCGCATCCATCCTCGCGCAAAAGGGCCGCTCTTCGTAGAGGGATGGGTCGCCGGGTCAAGCCCGGCGACGACGCACGGGGTCGAGGTCGGCGCCAGTTGTTCCCTCTCCCCGCGTGCGGGGAGAGGTAAAGCGCCCGCTGCGCGGGGAGAGGTAAGACGCCCGGGGCGCAGCGAAAACCTCACGCCTGCGCCCACACCCCGTCGGCCCGCATCATCTTGACGAGAATCCCCTCGCGAAGGCCGCGGTCGGCGACGCGCAGGCGGGGGCACGGGAAGGCGCGGCGGATCGCCTCCAGGATGGCGCAGCCAGCGAGCACCAGGTCGGCCCGCTCGGCGCCGATGCAGGGGTTCGCCACGCGCTGGCGGTAGCTCATGGTCATCAGCCGGTCGATCACGGCGGCGATCTCGTGGCCGCGCAGCCAGCAGCCGTCGACCCGGCGGCGATCGTAGCGCGGCAGATCGAGGTGGACGCCCGCGATGGTCGTCACCGTGCCCGACGTGCCGAGCAGATGCATGCCGCCGAGGTCGCGCGCATGCGCCTTGGCGAAGTTCGTCAGCGCGACCGACACGTCGGCCACCATGGCGTCGAAGGTGGCGCGGTCGACCGTGACGCCGCCGAACCGCTCGGCGAGCGTGACGACGCCGATCGGCAGCGACACCCAGCCCTGGATCACCGGCTTGGGCGGGCCGCGGCCGGCGGCTTCCGAGCGGCCGAGCCGGACCAGCTCGGAGGAGCCGCCGCCGATGTCGAACAGGATGGCGCCGCGCGCGTCCGGGTCCATCAGCGGCGTGCAGCCGGTGGCGGCGAGCTCGGCCTCGGTGCGCTGGTCGACGATCTCCAGATCCAGCCCGACCAGCTCGCTGATGCGGGCCTGGAACTCGGCGCCGTTCCGGGCCGCCCGGCAGGCCTCGGTGGCGATCAGCCGGGCGCGCGTGACGCCGCGCGCCTTCATCTTGTCGCGGCACACCGCGAGCGCGTCGACGGCGCGCGCGATGGCGGCGTCGCCGATCCGCCCGGTGAGCGAGACGCCCTCGCCGAGCCGGATGATGCGCGAGAACGCGTCGACCACCCGGAACGCCGAGCCGGTCGGCCGCGCCACCAGCAACCGACAGTTGTTGGTGCCGAGGTCGAGCGCCGCATAGGTCGGCCATGACCCGGGGGCCGACCGAGCGATCGGCTCCGTGGCGGCCGCAGTCGGCCAGCCCGGTCCGGGGCGCTCGGGCGCCCCCTCCCTCCCCGACCGCGCCGGTCCGAGGAGGCCGGTGGTGGGGGCCTCTTGATCCATCAATCGCCTTCGCGCCGGCCGCCGTCGCAGGCGCCGAGCGTCATCACGATGTGTTGTTTCGTCGACTCGAAGTGTAACAGGCCTTCCCGCCGACGCAATTGCCACAGCGTGGCGACGCATTCGTTGCACTGCGGAGGCGTTCAAAGGAATGAATCGTGAAGCGCTCCTTATTCGCGGTTTGTCCGGGGCGCCCGGATGGTCTAGATCTCCGGCTTCCCATGCCCCCGGCTCCTGGACACCGATGACCTCTCCCGACGACGCCCGTCTCGCAGGGTCGCGCAAGCCCCTGCCCGACTCCTTGCCCCATTGGTCCGACGCCCGCTTCGCGGTCGGCCAGCCCGTCCCGCGCACCGAGGACCCGGTCCTGGTGCGCGGCCAGGGCCGCTACACCGACGACATCGCCCTCGCCGGCCAGGCCTATGCCGTGATGGTGCGCAGCCCGCATCCGCACGGGATCATCCGCGGGATCGACACCGAGGCGGCGAGCGAGATGCCGGGCGTGCTGGCCGTCTACACGGCCGCCGATCTGACCGACTGCGGAACGCTGAAATGCGTCACGCCGCTGAAGAGCCACGACGGCACGCCGCTCGCCAAGCCGCCGCGCCCGCCGCTCGCCACCGACCGGGTGCGCTTCGTCGGCGATCCGGTCGCCGTGGTGATCGCCGAGACGCTCGCGCAGGCGCGCGACGCCGCCGAGGCCGTGGGGCTCGACATCGACCCGCTGCCGGCCGTCACCACCACGACGGCGGCGATCGCCGAAGACGCGCCGCAGCTCTACGCCGAGGCGCCACGCAACATCGCGCTCGACTGGCGCACCGGCGCGACCGCCGAGGTCGCGGCGGCCTTCGCGACCGCCACCCATGTGGTGCGGCTCGACCTGACTGTCAGCCGCGTCGTCGTGGTGCCGCTCGAGCCGCGCGCCGCGGTCGCCGACTTCGATCCGGCGAACGGCCGCTTCACCCTGCATCTCGGCTGCCAGGGCGCCTTCGGCATGCGCGGCCAGATCGCCGACCTGATGCAGGTGCCGGTCGACAAGGTGCACATCCTCACCGGCCATGTCGGCGGCTCGTTCGGCATGAAATCGGCGGCGTTCCCTGAATATGCCTGCGTGCTGCACGCCGCTCGCGCCCTCGGCCGGCCGGTGAAGTGGACCGAGGACCGCAGCGCGAGCTTCCTGTCCGACACCCACGGCCGCGACCAGGAGCGCACCGCCGAGCTGGCGCTCGACGCCGAGGGGCGGTTCCTCGCCCTGCGCCTGACCGGCCACGCCGACATGGGCGCCTATCTCGGCCTCGTCGCGCCGCTGCCGCCGACCGTCAATGCGCTGAAGAACGTCGCCAGCGTCTACCGCACGCCGCTGATCGAGGTGCGGACGCTGTGCGTGTTCACCAACACGACGCCGATCGGCGCCTACCGGGGCGCCGGCCGTCCCGAGGGCAACTACATCATGGAGCGGCTGATCGACGCCGCCGCCCTGCAGACCGGCATCGACCGGCTGACGCTGCGCAGGCTGAACCACATCCAGCCGGAGGAGATCCCCTACGCGGCCGCCTCGGCGCTCACCTACGACTCCGGCGACTTCCCGGGCGTGTTCGAGCGGGCGTTGGCGGCCGGCGACCTGTCCGGCTTCCCGGCCCGCAGGCAGGCGAGCCGCGACCGCGGAAAACTGCGCGGCTTCGGGATCGGCAGCTACCTCGAGGTGACGGCGCCGGCGAGCCCCGAGATGGGCGGCCTCACCTTCGAGCCGGACGGCACCGTGACGTTCACGACCGGCACGCTCGACTACGGCCAGGGCCACGCCGCGCCCTTCGCCCAGGTCATCGCCGAAAAGCTCGGCATCCCGTTCGAGCGCATCCGGCTGCGCCAGGGCGACAGCGACGCGCTGATCGCCGGCGGCGGCACGGGGGGCTCGCGCTCCTCGGCGGCGAGCGGCACGGCGGCGGTCGAGGCCTGCACCAAGGTGATCGAGCAGGGCCGCGCCATCGCGGCCGCGATGCTGGAGGCCGGCGTCGCCGACATCGAGTTCTACGGCGGCCGCTTCACGGTCGCCGGCACCGACATGGGCGTCGGCCTCCTGGAGATCGCGCAACGTCTCAACGACGGCGCCGATCTACCTGAGGGCGTTCCGCAAAAGCTCGACGTGGCGCTTGTCAGCCCGGGCGCGCCCTCGACCTTCCCGAACGGCTGTCACGTCGCCGAGGTGGAGATCGACATCGACACCGGCGTGCCGGAGGTGGTGCGCTATCTCTCGGTCAACGACTTCGGCACCGTGATCAATCCGCTGATCGTCGACGGCCAGATCCATGGCGGCGTCGTCCAGGGGATCGGCCAGGCGCTGTTCGAGCGCGTCGTCTACGACGCCGACGGCCAGCTGATCACCGGATCGCTGACCGACTACGCCCTGCCCCACGCCAGCGACGTGCCGCCGATCGACACCGGCTATCACGGGGTGCCGGCGACCACGAACCCGCTCGGCGTCAAGGGCTGCGGCGAGGCCGGCTGCGCCGGCGGGCTCGTCGCGGTGATGAACGCGGCGATCGACGCGCTCGCGGAGCACGGCGTCCGCCATGTCGACATGCCGCTGACGTCCGAGAAGCTGTGGCGGCTGATGCACGGCGCCGACGCGGCGGCGTGACGTGACCCGGAGTGTCGCTGACGGCGCGCTCTCTTCCTTCTCCCCGCGTGCGGGAAGAAGGTGGCTCGCCGCGCAAGCGGCGAGTCGGATGAGGGGGCGTCTCCATATGCTCAGACTCGCGGCGACGCCCCCTCACCCGGACTTCGCGCCTGCGGCGCGAAATCCAACCTCTCCCCGCATGCGGGGAGAGGTGAAATCCTCGGAGGGCCTGCGATGACCGAGACCCGCCTGCCGATCGACGCCGCCGCCGCGAACGGGCGGGCCGCCGACCTGCGCGTCGTCATGGCGGTGAGCGCGGCGCATTTCGTCTCGCACTACTACATCCTCGCGCTGCCGCCCGTGTTCGAGATGGTGCGCGGCAGCTTCGCGGTCTCCTACACGGAGCTCGGCCTCGCGCTGGTCGTCTTCAACGTCGCCTGCGCGGCCGGCCAGACGCCGGCCGGCGTGCTGGCCGACCGCATCGGCGCGCGGCGCGTGCTGGTCGCCGGCCTCGCGCTCGGCGGGCTCGCGCTCGCCGCCGCCGGGCTCGTCGCCTCGTTCTGGCTCTTCGTCGTGCTGTTCGGGCTCGGCGGCCTCGCCAACGCCGTCTATCACCCGGCCGACTATGCGGCGCTGTCCGAGCGCATCGCGCCGGAGCGGATCGGCCGCGCCTATTCGATCCACACCTTCGCCGGGATGATGGGCGGCGCCGTCGCCCCGCCCCTGATGCTGTTTCTCGACAGCCAGATCGGCTGGCGCGGCGCCTTCGTGGCCTCCGCCCTGCCCGGCGTCGCGCTCGCCGCCTGGCTCGCGATCGCGGGCCGCGGCATCCTGCCGGTGACGCCCCGCCCGGCCGTCGTCCGAGGCGCCGCGACCGAGGCGAGCGGCTCGGTGCGGCTCCTCACCTCGCCCGTGATCCTGCTGAACTTCGTGTTCTTCGCCCTGTTCGCCGTGTTCCAGCTCGGGCTGCAGACCTACTCGGCCGTGGCGCTCGTCGCCGCCCACGGCCTGCCGCTCGCCGCCGCGAGCCTGGCGCTGACCGCCTATCTGCTCGCCTCGGCGGTCGGCGTGCTGGCCGGCGGCCTGCCGGTCGGCCGCATCAGCCCGGCCGTCCTCACCATCGCCGGCATGCTGGTGGTCGCCGCCTGCACGGTGGCGCTCGGGATCGGCACGATCGGCACCCTGGGCGCGGTATTGCTGCTCGGGCTCGCCGGCCTCGCCGGCGGCATGACCATGCCGGCGCGCGACATGATCGTCCGCGCCGTGACGCCGCCGGGCGCCTTCGGCAAGGTGTTCGGCTTCGTGACGACCGGCTTCAACCTCGCCGGCGTGCTCGGGCCGCTGCTGTTCGGGCTTTTGATGGACCACGGCCGCCCCGGCGGCGTGTTCCTGGTGGTCGCCGGCGCCTGCCTGCTGTCGATCCTCACCGTGCTGGGCGGTCGCCGACCGGTTACGGCGAGCTGAGCCGCAGCGCGGCCGGCGTGCAGCTCACTGCAGCGGCTGGCCCGGCACGCGGCCGCTGCGCAGATCGACGGCGATGCGCTCCAGCATGTCGGCCGCCCAGCGCTGGCCGCCGACCGACACCATCCGGGACAGCGCCTCGCACAGCAGCACCGAGACGACGGTCTCGATCGTGATCCCGTCGCTCTCCGCGTCGGCGATCGCGTCGCCGACGATCGCCTGGGCGTCGCCGAACCGTGGCGGGCCGGACGGGGCAGTCCTGTCGTCGTCGAAGACGCTCATCGAAATCTTCTGAAGTCTGGAGAGATCGGGTCGGCGCGGGGTGGCCCCTCTCCGCGCCCGAGCGGCCCCGGGCGACCGATCGATTTCGATTATTCTTGTAACACTATAACAAATTCGTCAATGGACCAGCGGTTGCGACCGCAGCGCAACATGGTGGTGGCATTGTGCGGCACATAACGTTACGGTATCCCCCATAGGAGCGAGCCATGTCCCGATCGGCGTGGCGGCGCCCTGATCCTGCGAGCCGCCCCATGGACCGGTTGTCCGCCGTCGACATCGAGCGTGTGCGCCACTCCTTCGACCGAGTGTGGTCGGAGTCGCAGCGCCTCTCCGACCTCTTCTACGCGCGGCTGTTCGAGACGGCGCCCGAGGTCAGGCCGCTGTTCCGCGGCGACCTGTCCGAGCAGAAGCAGAAGTTCCTCGGCACGCTCGCCGTGATCGTCGGCAGCCTGGAGAATGCCGCCGTGCTGATGCCGGCGGCCGAGACACTCGCCCGCCAGCACGTCGAGTACGGCGTCGCGCCGGATCATTATCCGGTGGTCGGCGAGGCGCTGCTTTGGAGCATGGCGCAGTGCCTCGGGCCGCACTGGACGCCGGAGATCGCCGCCGCCTGGACGAAGGCCTACGGCGCCGTCACGGGCCACATGATCGCCAGCGCCTACGCCTGACCGGACGGACCGCCCGAGCGGCGGCCACGGCGGCGACGGGTCCCGGGGCGGCGCACGACGGCGTGGAGCGCCGCGCCGGCAGGCCGTCATCGGGACGACGAACGCCACGCCCGCACCACCCTCGACAAGACCCTTCACGTCGCGGTATTGCGGACGCTGCACCGGTCGCGGAAGAAATCCCCGCGGGATTCCTGCCGCCGGCCCCCAAAGCATTGTGGTGATGCAGCGGTTTTGTAAACCGCAGAGCCTGGTTCGATTCCGGGTGGGGGCACCACGCCGTCGCGGCCGCCGACCCTGACCGGGCACGCCGTCCGGCAGACCGGGACCATTCCCACAGGCGCCACCGCTCGGCTCCGTCTCCCGCGGCGGACGGTTGCGCGTGCGGGGTGAACCTGCCTCGCCGCGAACGAGACGAAAGCGGGAGCACCGTCGCACCGCCTTCGCCGTCACGTCGCCGGCGCGGTCCGCGGGTCACCCTTCGATCGTCGAGACCAACATGACGCAGCACCTTGTCGTCGACCCTGTCGTCGTCATCGCCCCTGTGGTCGCAAACCCGGGCCGTGCCGCAGGGGCCGCCCCGGTGCCGCCCGCAAGGCCTCCCGAGCCGCGCCGGCCGGCCCGCGGCGCGAAAACGTCCGGCCGTCGCCTGATGCTGGCCGCCTGCGTGGCCCTGGCCGCCGGCATCGGCCTGCCCGAGCGATCGGCGGCGGAAGGGCGCGGCGCGCGCAGCGCCCGGATCAACGCGCTCGGCGCCGCCGGCAAGTACTCGGAGGCGATCCCGCTCGCCGAGGCCATGCTGGCGGACCTCGAGAAAGGCCGGCCGTCCAAGGACCTCGCCGGCGCCATGAACAATCTCGCGGAGCTCTACGGCCGCGTCGGCCGCGACGCCGAGGGCGAGCCGCTGCTCAAGCGCGCGATCGCCATCATGGAGCAGACGGGAGCGCTCGACTCCGTCGAGATCGCGCCGATGCTCAACAATCTCGCGGCGCTCTATCAGCGCCAGCAGCGCTACGCCGAGGCCGAGCCGCTGTTCCGCCGCGTGCTCGCGCTGTCGCAGAAGCAGCTTCCCTCCAACCATCCCGACCTCGGCCGCGCGATCAACAATCTCGCCACCAACTACGAACGGCAGGAGCGGCATTCCGACTCCGAGCCGCTGTTCCGGCGGGCGCTGGCGCTCTACGAGAAGGCGGCGGGTCCGGAGCATCCGGCCGTCGCGACCGTGCTCAACAATCTCGGCCAGGTCGTGAAGGTCGAGGGGCGCTACGACGAGGCCCAGCCGCTGATCAGGCGCTCGCTCGCCATTCGTGAGAAGGTGCTCGGCAAGACGCATCCGGACGTCGCGCGCTCGCTGAACAATCTCGCCGACCTCTATCAGCGAAAGGCGCGCTACGGCGACGCCGAGCCGCTGTTCGCCCGCGCGCTGGCGATCCGCGAAGCGGCCGTCGGTCCCGATCATCCCGACACCGCGACCGCGATCAACAATCTCGCGTCGCTCCATCTCGCCGCCGGCCGCATCGCGGAGGCTCTGCCGCTCGAGGAACGGCTGATCGCCGGTGGGCGCGCCCAGCCCCGCGTCGCGCTGCCGGTGCTGTTCGAGGCGGAGCAGCGCGGGCTGCTGCCACGCGAAAAGGCGCTCGACGAGGCGCTCGACGTGATCCAGCGCGGCACGCGGTCCTCGGCCGCGGCGGCCGTGAACAAGCTCGCGGCGCGGCTCGCCGCCGGAACCGATCGCCTCGCCGCGCTGGTGCGCAAGGACCAGGATCTCGCCGCCGAGGCCGTGCAGCTCGACAAGGCGATCGTCGCGGCGGTGTCGAAGCAGGCCGGACGCGATCCCGGCGCCGCCCGGCAGGCCCGCGACCGGCTCGCTGTGGTCACGCGAGAGCGCGCCGCCCTGCAGAAGACGCTGGCGATCGAGTTCCCGGACTACGCCGCGCTCTCCGATCCCCCGTCGCTCCCGGCCCGGGACGTGCAGGCGCTGCTGTCCGACGACGAGGCGCTGGTGCTGTTCGCGGTGTCGGAGACCGAGAGCTTCGTCGTCGCCCTCACGCGCGACGCCGCGACGTGGAAGCGCATCCCGTTCGGCGCCGGCGCCATGACCGAGAAGGTCGTGGCGTTCCGCCGCGGGCTCGATCTCGGTCGGCCGCGCGACGGCGATAGCCGCATGCAGCCGTTCGATCTGGCGCTCGCCGCCGATCTCTATGCCGCGCTGCTCGGCCCGGTCGAGCCGCTGGTCGCGAGCAAGGCGAGCCTGCTGATCGCGCCGGCCGGCGCCCTCACGGCGCTGCCGTTCCATCTTCTGGTGACGTCGGCGCCGCCGGCGGGCGTGCCCGACCGGTTCGAGGGCTATCGCACGGCGGACTGGCTCCTGAAGCGGCAGGCCGTGTCGGTGCTGCCGTCGCTCGGTAGCCTGAAGGCGCTGCGCCGCGCCGCGCAGCACGATCGCGCCGCCAAGCCGATGGCCGGCTTCGGCGATCCCCGGTTCGATCCCGCGGGCGAGCGCAGGGACGACCGCGTCGCCATGCGGAGCGTGACGGGCGTCGCCTACACGGAGTTCTGGAAGGGCGCCGGCGTCGACCGGGCGCGGCTCGCCGAATCCCTGACGCAGCTTCCGGAGACGGCGGACGAGCTGACCGCCGTCGCCAAGGATCTCGGGGCGCCGATGTCCGACGTCCATCTCGGAAGCGACGCCAGCGAGACCACGGTGAAGCGGCTGTCGCTCGCCGACTACCGGGTCGTCTATTTCGCCACCCACGGCCTGGTCGCCGGCGACGTAAAGGGTCTCGCCGAGCCATCGCTGGCGCTCTCGATCCCGGCCCAGCCGTCGGCCCGCGACGACGGCCTGCTCACGGCGAGCGAGGTCGCCGAGCTGAAGCTCAACGCCGACTGGGTGGTGCTCTCGGCCTGTAACACGATCGCCGGCGACAAGCCGGGCGCCGAGGCGCTGTCGGGGCTCGCCCGGGCCTTCTTCTATGCCGGGGCGCGCGCCCTGCTGGTGACGCATTGGGCCGTGGATTCGGCCGCCGCGACCCGCCTCACGACCTCGACCTTCGCCATGCTCAAGGCGGAGCCCGGGATCGGGCGGGCGGAGGCGCTGCGACGCGCCATGCTGGCCTATCTGAACGACGATTCGTCGCCCAAGAATGCCTATCCGGCGTATTGGGGAGCCTTCGCCCTGATCGGCGAGGGACGGAGCCGGTAGCTTCCCGGAGCCGGGCTCGCTGACCACCGGCGGATTTTCGTGCAAGCTCCGCGACAGCCAGCCACGACGAGAGGCCCTCATGGACGCCGCCGTGCCACCGATCATGGAGATGGTGATCTACGGCTGCGTGGTCGCCGCCTGCGTGCATCACCTGATCTGGGGGCGCCGGCGCGACGCGGAGCGGCTCGCCGAGATGCGTCGCCGGAAGGCGGCGGGACAAGACCCGGGCTGAACCGCTCGCCCAGTCGCCCCTCGGCCGCGGCGTCGCGCCGTCAGTTCTCGATGGTCGCGCGCCACGGGAAATCGCGGCCCGGCGCCCAGTCGCAGCGGTAGGTACCCGACAGCGAGCGGCGGTCGGACTGCAGGGCGCCCCGGTAGGTGCAGCGGCCCTTCTCCTGGTCCCGCAGGATCGTCACCGCGTCGCCGTCGATCCGGATCAGCATCGCCGCCATGTCGGTGCCGCCGGCGGGGTGGCGCCACACCGCGTCGAAGATCTCGCTCATCCCGCGCCGCTTGACGGTGGCGCGCCAGCCGTCGTCCTCGACGATGGACCACACCTGGCCGCGCCAGTCGTCGTGCGGCCCCTGCGGCAGCGCGTTGCTGATCGTCGCGCTCCACGGGAACGCGCGGTTGATGTTGTTGCAGCCGTAGGTGCCGGACGCCGAGAGGCCGTCGGCGGCGAGGCGGCCGCGATAGATGCAGGCGACCCGGGGGGCGCGGCGGACGATGTGGATGTCGTCGCCCGTGATCGCCATCTCGGCGACCGAGATGTCGAAATAGGCCCGCGTCGGATCGAAGTTGATGGCGTCGAACGTGTCGGAGGTGCCGCGCCGCGTCCAGGTGCCCCACCAGCCGGCGATCCCCTCCTCGGTATGCCAGACGCGACCGATCGAGCCGCGCCGGTCGGCCGGCGGGGTCGCCGGCACGGGCGGGGCGATCACGAACGCAGTGTCCTGCCGCGGGGGCGTGCCGGCCGGCGCGGCGGGCTTCGCCTTCGGTGCGGGCGTGTCCGCCGAGGCGGCCGCTGGCGGCTCGCCGAGATAGATCCGGCCACCCTGGGTCTGGTCGTAATAGGCCGGGCTCTGCTCGTGGCCGACCGAGCGGGCGAGCGCCGCGACCTCCTGGCGCACGTCGATCACCATGTCGGCGAGGTGCTTCCTGGGTGCGGCGAGCTCCGGCACCAGGGCACGGGTGAACACCGAGTTGGGCGAGCGGTCGGCGCCGCCGAGCCCGTCGAGCGCCGACTGGCCGAAGCCCGCGCTGTAGATCGCGAACACGCCTTGTGCCTCGGCGACCCGGGTGAGCCCGCGCGCCGCGCCGACCGAGCGGGTGACGCCCGGCTTGCGGAACGGGTTGTCGCGGCAGGCGTCGAGGATCATCAGCGTGACCTTCGCCTTGCGCTCCTGGATGTCGGCGACGATGTCCGCCTCACCGATCGCCATGTTGCGCAGCCGCGCCTCCTGCCCCGGATCGATCTCGGGCACATCGGCCGGCAGCAGGAAGTTCGCGCCGCCGATCGCGACCCCGTGGCCGGCGTAGAAGAAGGCGGCGGTGTCGCCCGGCCGGATCGCCTGGGTGAAGGCGAAGATGCGGTCGACCATGCCGCTGCGATCGAGATTCTCGCCGCGCATCACCGTGAAGCCGAGCTTCTCCAGCGCGTCGCCGACCGCGTTCGCGTCGTTGACGGCCTTGGCGAGCTGCTGGGCCGAGCCGAGATTGGCGTAGGCGTTGTTGCCGATCACCAGGGCGACGCGGGCGCCCTGCGCCGGGACCGCGACCACCAGCGTGGCGACGACGACCAAAGCGAGAGCGACGAGAATGGAAGCGAGACCGGCGGGCACGCGCATGTCGAGGTCCTGAATTGTTACGCCGCCTCGCGCGGCGATCGATCGCGGAAGATCGACCACAGCGCCGCGGCCCGTCTGGTCTGTCGCCGGTGCCGGCGCGGTGGTTCCGGCCACCGGCCCCGCGGCCGTCCGCCCGACGGCCGCCGGGTGCGGCCGTGCCGCCCGCGCGATACACTGCGTCGACCGTTCCACCGAGACTACGCCGAGGCTTCGACGAACCATCGGTATGGCGCCACCACGTCATGCGGCATCGCGATGGCGGCGCGGCGACGGAACGATGAGGCGCGACGACGTGTTGCACACGCGAAACCTTCGACCCAGACAGGTGCCATGCCCGCTCCGTCCATCGGCTCATCCGCTTCCGCCGCGACTCTCGTCGCCGACCGGCCCGTGACACCCAAGCCCCGCTTCGGCCCCGTTCTGGAGCCGGGCGGCACCCGTTTCCGGCTGTGGGCACCGAAGCACGCCGAAATCATGCTCGACCTCGTCGACGCCGACCGGCGGGTCGCCATGACGTCCGTCGGCGACGGCTGGCACGAGGCCGTGATCGCCGACGCCGGGCCGGGCACGCGCTATCGCTTCGTGCTGCCGGACGGCCTCGCCGTGCCCGACCCGGGCTCGCGCTTCCAGCCCGACGACGTGCACGGGCCGAGCGAGGTGATCGACCCCGACGCCTATGTGTGGGCGACGCCGGACTGGCGCGGCCGGCCGTGGGAGGAGGCCGTCGTCTACGAGCTGCATGTCGGCACCTTCACGCCGGAGGGCACGTTCCGGGCCGCGATCGACAAGCTCGATCATCTCGTCGATCTCGGCGTCACGGCGATCGAGCTGATGCCGATCGCCGATTTTCCGGGCCGACGGAACTGGGGCTACGACGGCGTGCTGCCGTTCGCCCCGGATGCGAGCTACGGCCGCCCCGACGACCTCAAGGCGCTGGTCGACGCCGCGCATGCGCGCGGCCTGATGGTGCTGCTCGACGTCGTCTACAATCACTTCGGGCCGGACGGAAACTACCTCGCCGCCTATGCGCCGATCTTCACCGAGCGGCATCACACGCCGTGGGGCGCCGCCGTGAACTTCGACGCCGAGGGCGCCGAGATGGTGCGCGCCTTGGTGATCGAGAACGTGCTTCACTGGATCGACGAGATGCGGCTCGACGGGCTGCGGCTCGACGCCGTCCACGCGATCCTCGACGACAGCGCCGAGCACGTCCTGCACGAGATCGCGGCCGCCGTTCATGCGGCGACGCCGGACCGCCACGTCCATCTGATCCTCGAGAACGAGGAGAACGAGGCGCATCTCCTGGTCCGCGCCGCCGACGGCGCGCCGCGCCTCTACACGGCGCAATGGAACGACGACGTCCATCACGTGCTCCATTGCGCGGCGAGCGGCGAGAGCACCGGCTATTACGCCGACTATCGGGGCGATGCCGACAAGCTCGGCCGTGCGCTGGCCGAAGGCTTCGCGTTCCAGGGCGAGGAGATGCCCTATCGCGGCTCGACCCGCGGCGAGCCGTCGCGCGACCTGCCGACCACCGCCTTCGTCGCGTTCATCCAGAACCACGACCAGGTCGGCAACCGCGCCTTCGGCGATCGCATCACCGCCTTCGCGCCCGCCGCGGCGGTGCGTGCCGTGACGGCCGTCTATCTGCTGCTGCCGCAGGTGCCGATGCTGTTCATGGGCGAGGAGTGGGCCGCCGCCGAGCCGTTCCCGTTCTTCTGCGACTTTCAGGAACCGCTCGCCAGCGCGGTGCGCGAGGGCCGCCGCGCCGAGTTCGCCCGCTTTCCCGAATTCCACGACCCGGCGCAGCGCGACCGCATCCCCGACCCGACCCTGCCGGCGACGTTCGAGGCCGCGAAGCTCGACTGGAGCGCCCTGCACCGCGACGGCCACGCGCGCTGGCATGCGCTCTATCGCGATCTCCTGAACATCCGCCATCGCGAGATCGTGCCGCGGCTCGCCGGCACCGGCGCCGGCCGCTACGCGGTGCTCGGCCCCGGCGCCGTGGCGGTGGAATGGGATCTCCGCGGCGCCCGGCTGCGTCTCCTCGCCAACCTGTCGCCCGAGCCGCTCGACCGCCTCGACCCGATCCCGGGCCGGACGCTGTGGTGCGAGGGCGAGATCCGCACCCGCGACGGCGCGTCTCCGGCCCACGCGCTCGGCGCCTGGACGGTCGTCTGGGCGATCGACGAGACGCAGAGCTGACCCTCGGCGTGCCCCGGACAAGGCGCGGCAGGCCGCAGGCCTGATGTGCCGCAGAGCCGGGGCCCAGGGGCGTAACGACAAGCGCCTCGCGCGATCGCCCCTGGGTCCCGGTTCGCCGCGCATCGCGCCGTGCCCGGACACGAGGCGGCGGCCCCGCGCCGCCCCCACGCTTTACGAATCTCGTCGCCGCGATAGAACGGCCGGAGCTTCAACGCGCGCCCCGAGCGGGCCGGAGGCTCGGATGAGCGTCGCCGCGCTGTCGAACTTCGACCTGCCCCAGTTCGTCAACACGCTGGTCAGCCTGGGCACGGCCTTCGTGCTCGGCACACTGATCGGCGCCGAGCGGCAGTGGCGACAGCGCAATGCCGGGCTGCGCACCGCCGTGCTGGTGGCGGTCGGCGCCGCCGCCTTCGTCGACATCGGCATGCGGCTCAACGGCAACGCCTCGGCCGTCCACGTGCTGGCCTATGTGGTGTCCGGCGTCGGCTTCCTCGGCGCCGGCGTGATCATGAAGGAAGGCCTCAACATCCGCGGCCTCAACACGGCCGCGACCCTGTGGGGCGCCGCCGCGATGGGCGGCGCCGCGGGCGCCGACCTGATCGGCGAGGCCGTCACCATCGCGGTGTTCGTGCTGATGGCCAACACGGCGCTGCGGCCGCTGGTCGATCTGATCAACCGCCAGCCGCTCGACGAGGCGACCACCGAGGCGACCTACGAGGTGCGCGTCACCGTCACGGCCGAGGAGATGCCGGTGGTGCGCGCCGCCGTGCTCGATCAGCTCGACGCCAAGTCCTACGCGGTGCGCGGCACCACGGTGGACGAGCAGGCGGAGGAGACGCTCGATCTCGCCGTGACGCTCGCCGGCTCGTCGGCCCGGCCGACGGAGCTCGACGAGATCGTCGCCCGGGTCGAGCGGCTCCCCGGCGTCGAGCACGCCGGCTGGACGATGCGCACGGCCGACTGAGCGCGGCCCGCGCCGCCGCCTCTACGCGCCGACCGGCACCCGGATCTCGAAGGCCGCGCCGGCGTCCTGCGGCAGCTGGCGCAGCGTCCCGCCGAGGCGCCCGACGACGCTCTCCGCCAACCGCAGCCCGAGCCCGCGCGCCCGGCCGAGCTCGAATCCGGCCGGCAGGCCTTGGCCGTCGTCGGCGACGACGACGACGAGCCCACCCTCCTCGCGGCTGCAACGAACCCGCACGGTGGGCCGCTGACCGCCGGCATGCGTCAGTGCATTGGTGACGAGCTCGGTCACGGCGAAGATCACGGCGAGGGCGACGTCACTCGCCAGTCGCACCTCGGACGTGCCGACGATCTCCATGTCGACCGGTCGCCCGGCGAGTCCGACCATGTCGCCGATCAGCTGCCGCAGCGTCGCGCCGATCTCGACGGTGCCGTGCTCGGCGGCGCGATGAAGCTGGTCGTGGATGCGCATCACCGTGGCGATGCGCTGCTCGAGCGCGACGATGGGACCGCGGGCCGGGTCGGACTCGGCCGCGCGGCCGCAGGCCTGGACCAGGCCGCAGACCATCTGCAGCATGTCGCGCATGCGCTGGTGGCCTTCGGACAGCAGCGCGAGGTTGCGCCGGTTGGCCTCGCGCAGCGCCCGGTCCGCGGCGACCTCGGGGCCGATGTCGCGGGCGATGGCGGCGACGCCGATCCAGGTGCCGTCGGCGAGATGGACCGGACCCGTGGTCACCGCGATCTCGACGCGGCGGGCGTCCTTGGCGATGCCGCGCGTCGTGAACCGCGCCGGCTCCCGGGCGAGCAGCTTGCGAGTGCCACTGCGCCCCTCGTCGTCCTCGAACAGGATCGAGGCCGGCCGGCCGACGATCTCGTCGGCCGCGTAGCCGAACAGCCGCTCGGCCCCGGTGTTCCAGTCCTCGACCATGCCGTTGCGGTCGAACCCGACGATCGCGTCGACGCTGTTGGTGACCACCGAGACGAGGCGCGCCGCGGCCGCCGCATTGGCCTCGGCGCGGCGGCGGGCGCGTTCGTAGAGGCCCGTCGCCCACAGCACGAGGACGGACAGGATCGCATAGGCGACCAGATTGCCGACGTCCTTGAAGGTCGGCACGGTGAGCTGAAAATACGGCGCGACGAACGCCCACTGGGCGACGATCCCGCCGAGGACTGCCGCGACCAGGCCGGCGCCGAGCCCGCCGGCGAGCGCGGCGACGACGACCGCCGGCAGCATGGCCGTGAAGGAGAGATCCGTCGGCAGCACCAGGCCGAGCAGGACACGCAGGCCAGCCGCCATCGCGACCGCCGCGGCGCCGACGAAGACGGCCCACGCCACGGCGACGAACGCCCTTCCGAGAACCCGGTCCTGCATCCGCAAACCCCGCGCCGAAAGAGCAGGCTGCGGAAATTCCTACCACACCGCCGTGCATCCCGGCGACGACGGCGATCGAAGATCGTGACTTTTGTCCAAAGGCGACTGTGTGACGCTGGTCCCGACGCGCTCGCGGGTCGCGGCTCGCGGCTCGACCGCCGCGCGATGGCCTGCAAGCCTGATCGTCTGCAAGCCTGCTCGAAGGGGCGCGACCAGCTCGAAATCAAGACGGCGCACCGGGTCATTCAGACCCGTGCGCCGTCAAAGCTCCACCCGCCCTGCTCCGGCCGAGGGCCGGAGACCGGTCAGGTCACTGGCCGTAAGCCACGACCGGGATGTCGGAGGCCATCGGGCCCCGCAGGCTGTCGGGCCGCGGATCGTCGTTGAGGGCGACGGTCAGGTCCGGAGCGGTCTGCTGCTCGAAGGCCGCCTGGATGGTCGCCGCGTCGACGGTCGGGCAGGTCCAGGTCTCGCCGGTCGGCGCCGCCGCCATCCAGCGCTGCTCGATGAGCTGGCGAACGTCGAGCTGGTCGGCCGTCGCCACGCCCGCGACGGCGGTGCCGGCGAGCGCGAGCATCAGGGTCAGAGTCTTCGTGCGAAACGTCATGTCCACCTCCCGTTCGGGCCGTCGCTGTCGAGGGGCCGCGATGGCCGGACAGCATCGGCATGGGTCCGTACAACACCCGGCCGGTCACGGACGTGGTGGACGACGGTGTGCCCCCCGCACCACCGAACCGGCTCCCGATACAACCGGAAAGACCGCCGCCGGTTCCCTGCCCGACAGGCGCATTCGTCGAGAAAAGCTTAAGAGCGCGGCCGATTCACGCGGTCGTGATCAGAACGCGGGGCGAACCGACGCGCACGGCGCGGCAAGCCGCTTCAGTAGCTCGCCTGGCCGCCGGAGAGGTCGAACACGGCGCCGCTGTTGTAGCTACAGGCGTCGGAGCACAGCCACGCCACCAGCTCGGCGAACTCGGCGATCGTGCCGAGCCGCTTCATCGGGCTACGCTGGACCACCGCCTCGACGGCCGCTGGTGGCATGGCGCGAAGGAACTCCGTGTCGACGGCGGCCCAGACGACGCAGTTCGCCCGGAGCGGCGTGTCGCCGAGCTCCTTGCCGAGCGCCTTGGTGAAGGCGACGATGCCGGCGCTGGCCGCCGAGAAGGCGGCGAGGCCGGCCCGGCCCTCCTTGGCGGCGAGCGAGGCGACCGTGACGATGCGGCCGCGTCCGATCCGGCACATGTGCGGCACCACGGCGCGACAGACCTGGAACACGCCGGTCAGCGTCACGTCGATCACCTGGCGCCATTCCGACTCGCTCACCGCGTCGACCGATTTCCGGGTGCCGCCATAGCCGGCGGCGAGCACCAGCATGTCGATGCCGCCGGCGGCGACCGCCCGCGCCGCCGCGGCGGCGACTTGGTGCGACGAGGTGACGTCGACGGCGACCGGCACGATGCCGTCGACCGCCACCGGGTCGACGTCCCAGGCCTCGACGACGGCGCCGGCATCGCGCAGCCGTTCGGCGACGCCGCGGCCGAGACCGCGCGCCCCGCCCGTCACCACGGCGCGACGGCCGGAGAAATCGTAGGACACCGATCGCGGCGCCGCGCTGGTCACCGCACCCGGCGTCGAACCGGTGACCGGCTTGCCGGCCGTGCTGGCAGCGTCCGTCATGGCATCCTCCGCCCGACCGGCGCCGCGACGACCGGCGGCCCGGCACGCGGTGCCATCATACGGCGGCTCAGGGCCGGCGCGCGAGCGTGAAGGCGCCGCGCATGTCGCCGGCCTTGAAGCCGGTCGCGGTGTCGTCCGGATAGAGGCGCTTCAGGGCGGCGACGACGTCCGGCTTCAGCTCGGAGCCGTGGCAGCCGAGGCACGGCTCGCCGGTCGGGATCGCCTTCATGAAGCGGAACATAGGTCCGTCGGCTGTGTCGACGACGGCGCTGCGTGTCTGCGCGGCGACGGGCTGCCCCTCCGCGATTTTGGTCGCGAACATGTCCATCGTGGTGCGCTCGAACTCGTCCGGCGCGGCGGCCGGGTTGCGCGGCTTCAGGCTGGTGCGGGCGATCCGCCAACCGGTGCGCTGGCTATGCTCCGCGGCGATCGCCGGCGCCTGCTCCTTGCAGAAGCCGATCGCGCCGACGAGGCCCGAGGTCTCGATGGCGCTCTTCACGGCCCCGAGCAGCGTCGCGCCGTAGTCGGCCGCGACCGTCGCGGCCTGTGCGGCGAGGCGCGCCTCGCGCGCGGCGCGGTCGCGCTCGGCGCCGAGCCAGAGCGCAGCGGCGCCGACGACGGCGGCCCCGACGACGATGATCCTGAGCGACATGATCCGACCCTCCGTGCGACCGGACGGCAGGCGTCCGCGACGGGGGCCACGATGGCGAACCCCACCGGCCCGGTCTGTGACGGAGTCACCGGCGGCCCATCAAACGCCGTCGGCGATGCCCAGTCGTTCGGCCGATCAGGCGGCGCCGGCGTCGCGGGCCGGCGGATCGGCATAGCGCGCCGCCGCCTCGCGCAGGATGCGGGCGACCTGGCGGGCGCCGAGCGTCCGGGCGAGGTTCTGGGCCGCGACGTCGAGCAGCACCACGGCGCCGTCACCGACGCCGTGCGCCTCCGCCTCCGCCTCCAGCCGCGCCACCCCGTCGCGCCAGAAGGCGTCGGTGCGGGCCCGCTCGGCGGCGACGATGTCGGCGATCGGCGCGCCCGTGTCGGGGATCGCGGCCGGGGCGATCGGCGCCGGGTCGATCTCGGCCCGCTGGGCCGCCCGGACGACGTTCGCCTTCGGGGTGTCGCGCTTCGGCGTGCCGCGCGGCGGCGCCCACTGGTCCGGCAGCCGTCCCTCGCGCATCGCCTCGGCGGCGGCCTTGCTGCGGCGGATGTCGGCGCGCAGCCCCCACAGGCCGACCACCATGGCGAAGGCAGCGGCGCCGAGAACGAGATAATTCCCGCCGTCGCCGCGCAGGAGCATGACGCCCTGAATGCCGACGAGCGCCGCCCCGAACGCGGCCGCGCCCGCGGTGAAGAAGAATGAAATCAAGCGGATCATCTGGTCGTCCCATCGTGCCGCCGCACCCGAGATCGCCGGCGGGCGCGCCGATCCTCGCGCGCCGGGCCGGCCGGTTGTCAAGCTGGGAGAGTTCCGGGATGTCGCCCCGGATTGACACCGCAGGACAGGTTTTTCGACCTGCTCCGCGGAGCGGCCACGCGCCGGACGGCCGGGCGCCGCGACGCCCCGGCGCCGGCATGCCCAAAAGCTGCCGCCTTGCCGGCGTCAGTCGGCCGCGACGGGCGGGAGAGGACCTTCATGCGATACGTGCTTGTGATGTTGACGTGCCTGGCGACCGCCGGGAGCGCGGCGGCGCAGTCCGGCGGCGCCCCGGGCCTGCCCGGCGTCTACGACCGCCGGCCCGACTTTCGGGCCGCCAACCGGCCGGGCGAGGATCCGGTCCGCCAGTCGGCCCCGGCCTGGGACGCCAACCGCGACGGCGTCTTCACCTGCGACGAGTGGAAACAGTACGTCACCCGCATCTTCGTCAACGCCGACGCCAACCGCGACGGCTTCGTCGACGCCAAGGAGTTCGATGCGCTCCGCCGCGCCGACCCGGCGTTCAAGAACGCCGAGCTCGGCTACTTCGACGACAACCGCGACGGCCGCATCGCGCGGGCCGAGTTCGTCGATCGCCCGAGTCCGTTCTTCGCCCGTTTCGACCGCAACGGCGACTGCAAGGTGACGGCCGAGGAGATGCGGGGTGGTGGCGGCGGCGGGCCGAGCATGCGCCCCAATCTCGGCGGCGGCGGCATGGGCGGCACGGTCGGCATCCCGTTCTGAGCGCCGGATCGAACGGGCGGAAGCGCTGCCTTCGGTTGCCGGGTCGCGCGGGTCTGCGATACGACTGGGCCGTGCCCCGCACGGCCCTCTCCCCACCCCTGCGCCGTGCCCGAGTTTCCCCCGATCGAGTGCCCCATGACCAGCGCCACAATGACCAGCGCCCTGTTCACTCCCATCGAGATCGCCGGCCGGACCTTCGAGAACCGCATCGCGGTCGCGCCGATGTGCCAGTACAGCGGCAACGACGGCTGTGCCTCCGACTGGCACATGACGCATCTCGGCATGCTGGCGAACTCGGGCGCCGGCCTGGTCGTCGTCGAGGCGACCCATGTCGAGCGGCGCGGCCGCATCACCCATGGCTGCCTCGGCCTCTACTCGGACGCCTGCGAGGCGGCGCTCGCCCGCATCGTCGCCCATTGCCGGCGCATCGGCACCGCCAAGCTCGGCGTCCAGCTCGCCCATGCGGGTCGCAAGGCCTCGTCGCAACGCCCCTGGGAGGGCGGCAAGGCGCTCGCCGTCGACCACGACCCGTGGCCGACCGAGGCGCCCTCCGCCCTGCCCTTCGGGCCGGGCTGGCACGTCCCCCAGGCGATGACCGAGGACGACATGGAGCGCGTGATCGCCGCCTTCGCGCAGGCCGCGACCCGGGCGGTGCGCATCGGCTTCGATGCGGTCGAGCTGCACGCTGCGCACGGCTATCTGGTGCACGCGTTCCTCTCCGCCGTATCGAACCAGCGCACCGACGCATACGGGGGCTCGCGCGAGAACCGGATGCGGTTTCCGCTCGCCGTCGCCCAGGCGGTGCGCGGCAGCGTGCCACGCGACGTGGCGCTCGGCGCCCGCATCACCGGCAGCGACTGGCTGGACGGCGGGATCGACGTCGACGAGGCGATCGTCTTCGCCCGCGCCCTGAAGGACATCGGCTACGACTATGCCGACGTGTCCTCGGGCGGCCTGACGGCCGAGGCCCGCAACCCGACCTCGCCCGGCTACAACGTGCCGCTGGCCGAGGCGGTGCGCCACGCGACCGGCCTCGTCACCCGCGCGGTCGGCCTGATCGTCGACCCGAAGCAGGCCGAGGTGATCGTCGCCGAGGGCAAGGCCGACATGGTGGCGCTCGCCCGCGCCATGCTGGACAACCCGCATTGGGGCTGGCACGCGGCCCGCGCGCTCGGCGCCGAGGCGCGCCGGCCGCCGCAGTATCTGCGCGCCGGACCGAGCCTGTGGGCGCCCGCGGCACGCGGCTGAGCCACTCGCCGGCGGCGACAGGCGGCCCGGTGTCGGCCTTCGGCATCGATGCGGCGACGCTCGGCCTCCGGCCCGGCAGCGCGGACGACCAGACGCTCGTCCTCCAGCGCGCCCTCGACCGCACGGCGGCGACCGGCGCGCCGCTCGCCTTCCCGCCCGGCGTCTACAAGGTCGGTGGCGTGCGGCTGCCGGACGGCGCGAGGCTCGTCGGCGCGCCCGGCGCAGTGCGGCTCCAGTTCCTCGGCGGCGCCTCGCTGCTGTCGGCCGCCAATGTCGGCCGCGTCTCGCTCGACGGCCTGGTGCTCGACGGCGGCGGCCGGCCGCTGCCGCCCGACCGCGCCCTCCTGCAGTGCGAGCAGGTCGATGCGCTCGCGGTGACGAACTGTAGCGTGGCGGGCGCCGATGGCACGGCGCTCTACCTCTACAAATGTGCCGGCACGATCGCCGACAACCGCGTCACCGAAACGGGCGACGTGGCGATCCAGACCCGCGACAGCCGCGGCATGGTGATCGCCCGCAACGTGATCGCCGGGGCCGGCAACAACGGCATCCAGGTGCTGCGCTTCGAGGCCGGCGAGGACGGCACCCTGATCGTCGACAACCGGGTGACCGATGTCCGCAACCGGGCCGGCGGCCAGGGCCAGTTCGGCAACGCCATCAACGTGTACCGGGCGAACGGCGTGATCGTGCGCGGCAACCGCATCGCCGATTGCGCTTTCTCGGGCGTGCGCGGCAACTCGGCCTCCAACCTGCAGATCGTCGGCAACACGGTGACCCGGGTCGGCGAGACGGCGCTGTACTCGGAGTTCCAGTTCGAGGCCGCCCTGGTGGCGAACAACATCGTCGACGGCGCCCAGATGGGCGTCTCGATCGCCAATTTCGCCAGCGGCGGGCGGATCGCCGTCGTCCAGGGCAACATCCTGCGCAACCTCGCGCCCGGGACCGTCAATCCGGACCCCGAGTTTCTGCTCGGCGTCGGCATGTATGTCGAGGCCGACACCACGGCGACCGGCAACGTCGTCGAGAACGCGAGCGCGGTCGGCATCGCGGTCGGCTGGGGCCCCTATCTGCGCGACGTCTCCGTCACCGGCAATGTGGTGCGCCAGTGCGGCATCGGCGTCGGCGTGACGGTGGTCCCGGGCGCCCGCAGCACCGTGCTGTCCGCGAACATCATCTCGGGCAGCCGCGCCGGCGCCATCGTCGGGCTCGACCACAAGACCCCGGTCACGGGCGACCTCGCGACCGGCGGAGCCGAGCCTTATCCGCATCTCTCACTAAGTGGTAATAAGGTTTCGTGAGCCAGGCGACACGGCATGCGGCGCCAGATCCCAATGTGTCGCCCACTGTAAATACAGCCCATCCAACTAGTCCGAAGTTGCGCTGCGGCATCGAATTTCCGCGTTCAACCCTGAATTCTTGCTGGCGTGATCTACGGCTTTTCTGTTAGACTAAAGTCCAAGCTGCAGTCGACTTCGCCTCGGCTGGCAGTCTTCCAAAAACAGGCAGAACACCAAGGGGGGTCTCGGCCGTCGCGTCAGCGAGGCGCCGAGATCCAAACTGCGTCGGCGCGGCATCCCCATCCGCACCCCGGACGCAGGGCATGGTGACAACACCGCCACGACAGGGAGGACTTGATCATGATGAACGGCGGCTACCTCGACACGCGGGCGCCCGACAGATCGTTGTTCGGCAAGCAGCACTGCCCGCGTTGCGCCTATCTGCTGGTGGCGCCGGACGAGTCGCATCACATCGCCGATCGTGTGGTCCGCCACCTGTGGACCTGCGAGGCGTGCGGCACCGGGTTCAGCACCTGGGTCAAGTTCCAGCCGGAGTTCGGCGAGATGCACTGCGAGCCGCAGTGCGCCGAAGCGGCCTGAGCCGCTCCGCCGGGCGACCACCGGTCGCCCGTGCACGCACCGACCGCAGCCGGGCGGGCCTACGGCCTGCCGCTGAGGCGGTCCCGAGTGATCTCGCCTGCTCGAGTCGAGTCGCCTGCTCGAGCCGTCTTGCCTGCCCGAAGGCGGGTCGCCTGCCGGTGTCGTATCGCCCGCTCCGCGCGTGTCGGTCCCGGCATCGATCACATTCTCGGTCGTATATTCACCCGTAATTGATTGCTCCGCGCCCTCGGCCTCGCGCCCCTTTCCGACAGCTCGGCGCTCGTGCGGATGAGCCCGTCGCGGCGCCGCCGGACGCCGGCGCGTGCAGGCGTCGTCCCGGACCGGCGCCCCCGAGGTCGGCCGGACGGGATGCCCCGGCGGTATTGCCCAAACCCGTGAATCCCGGCTAACTCCACGGCCCGATCAAGTGCCCGGCCTCCCCCGACCGGCGGCCGCGCCATCGCACAGGACCGCCGATGTTCTCGCATCTGATGACCACCAGACGGTTCGCCCCCCTGTTCTGGTGCCAGTTCTTCAGCGCCTTCAACGACAACTTCCTGAAGAACTCGCTGGTCTTCCTGATCCTCTATCGGATGACGGGCTCGAACTCGGAAGCCCTCATCACGCTCGCCGGCGCCACGCTGATCTTCCCGTTCTTCGTCCTGTCGGCCGTCGGCGGCGAGATCGCCGACCGCTACGACAAGGCGATCGTGGCGCGCTGGCTGAAGCTCGCCGAGATCCCGGTGGCGCTGTTCGCGGTGCTCGGCTTCTGGCTGCACTCGATCGCGCTCCTGTTCGTCGCGCTGTTCCTGATCGGCGTCATCGCCGCGCTGTTCGGCCCGATCAAGTACGGCATCCTGCCCGACCATCTGGAGCGCTCCGAGCTGCCGGCCGGCAACGCCCTGGTCGAGGGCGCCACCTTCCTGGCGATCCTGCTCGGCACCATCGTTGGCGGCCTCGCGTCCAAGGACGGCGGCGACCCGGCCTCCTTCGCCGGGCTGATGATGATCGTCGCGATCCTGTGCTGGCTCTCGGCCCTGCTGATCCCCCGGACCGGACAGGCCGCGCCGAACCTGACGATCGACACCAACATCGTGCGCTCGACCGCGCGGCTGATGGGCGAATTGAAGGCCGAGCGGCGGCTGTGGTGGTCGGCCCTCGTGGTCTCCTGGTTCTGGCTCACCGGTGCGATCGCGCTCTCGCTGATGCCGCCGCTGATCAAGACCACGCTCGGCGCCGCCGAGGAGGTGATCACGGTCTATCTCGCAGTGTTCTCGATCGGCATCGCGGCCGGCTCGGCGCTCGCCGCCTGGCTCGCCGCCGGCCGCATCGTGCTGCTGCCGACCGTTCTCGGCGCCGCGCTGCTCGGCATCCTGTGCATCGATCTCGGCTGGTGGATGTCGGGCGTCGCGAGTCCGGTGCAGGGCCGCGGCATTTCCGAGGTGCTCGGCTCGGTGCGCGGCATCCATGTCGGCTTCGACCTGTTCGGCATGGCGGTCGCCGGCGGCCTGTTCATCGTGCCGGCCTTCGCGGCCATGCAGGCCTGGGCCGGCGCCGACCACCGCGCCCGGGTGATCGCCGCCAACAACGTTCTCAACGCCGCCTTCATGGTGGCGGCCGGCATCTTCGTCGCCGTCCTGCAGCTCGCCGGCCTCGCGCCGGCGACGCTGTTCATGCTGCTCGGCGTCGCCAACCTGGTCGTCGGATACGCGATCTTCAAGACGCTGCCGACCAACCCGGTGCGCGATTTTCTCTCGACGGTCGCGCGCGCGTTCTTCCGCGCCGAGGTGCACGGGCTCGAGAACATCGAGAAGGCCGGACCGAACGCCATCATCGCGCTCAATCACGTGAGCTTCCTGGACGCGCCCTTCGCGCTGTCGGTGCTGCCCAAGGATCCGGTGTTCGCGATCGACTGCCACATCGCCGAGCGCTGGTGGGTGAAGCCGTTCCTGCGCTTCACCCGCGCCATGCCGATCGACCCGACCAATCCGTGGGGCACCCGCCAGCTCATCCACGCCGTGCAGGGCGGCGACAGCCTGATCATCTTCCCGGAGGGCCGCATCACGGTCACCGGGAGCTTGATGAAGATCTACGACGGCGCCGGCCTGATCGCCGACAAGTCCGGCGCCATGGTGGTGCCGGTGCGCATCAAGGGGCTGGAGCAGACGCCGTTCTCGCGCCTGAAGGACCATCAGGTCCGCCGCCGCTGGTTCCCCAAGATCACGATGACCATCCTGCCGCCGGTGCGGATTTCGGTGCCCGAAGAACTGCGCGGAAAAAAGCGCCGCGTCGCCGCGGGCGCCGCGCTCTACCGGGTGATGTCCGACCTGATCTTCCGCACCACCGAGATGGACTGCACCGTGTTCGAGGCGATGGTGCATGCCGGCGAGTTCCACGGCATGAGCCGCATCGCCATCGAGGACCCGGTGTCGGGCGCCCTCACCTACAAGCGCATGCTGGTCGGCGCCGCGGTGCTCGGCCGCAAGCTCTCGGTCCATGCCGGACCCGGCGAGTATCTCGGCGTGCTCTTGCCGAACGCCAACGGCGCCGCCGTGACGCTGCTCGGCCTGATGTGGGCCGGCCGCGTGCCGGCGATCCTCAACTTCTCGGCCGGACCGACCAACATCCGGGCCGCCTGCAAGGCCGCCGGGCTCACCACGGTCGTCACCTCGCGCGCCTTCATCGAGAAGGGCCGGCTCGATCACGTGATCGCGGCGCTCGCGCCCGACTACCGTATCGTCTACCTGGAAGACGTGCGACCGACCGTGACGACGCTCGACAAGCTCAAGGCCCTGCGCGAGTTCAGGACGCCGCTGGTGGCGCGGCAGCCGTCCGACCCCGCCGCCGTGCTGTTCACGTCGGGCTCCGAGGGCGTGCCGAAGGGCGTCGTGCTGTCGCACCGGAACATCCTGTCGAACGCCGCCCAGGCCAAGGCGATCGTCGACTTCGGCTACTCCGATAAGCTGTTCAACGTGCTGCCGGTGTTCCACGCCTTCGGCCTGACGGCGGGCTTCATCCTGCCGCTGGTCAACGGCGTGCACGTCTATCTCTATCCCTCGCCGCTGCACTACCGGCTGGTGCCCGAGCTGGTCTACGCGACCAACGCGACCATCATGTTCGGCACCGACACGTTCCTCAACGGCTACGCCCGCACCGCGAACCCCTACGATTTCCGCTCGCTGCGCTACATCTTCGCCGGCGCCGAGGCCGTCAAGGAGGCGACCCGCAAGACCTACATGGAGAAGTTCGGCGTGCGCATCCTGGAGGGCTACGGCGTCACCGAGGCGGCGCCCGTGATCGCGCTCAACACGCCGATGTTCAACAAGTTCGGCACGGTCGGCCGGCTCTTCCCCGGCATCGAGGCGCGGCTCGACAAGGTCGAGGGCGTCGACGAGGGCGGCCGGCTCTACATCCGCGGGCCGAACGTGATGGTCGGCTACCTGAAGGTCGACAAGCCCGGCGTGATCGAGCCGCCGCACGAGGGCTGGCACGACACCGGCGACATCGTGACCATCGATGCCGAGGGCTATGTGGCGATCAAGGGCCGGGCGAAGCGCTTCGCCAAGGTGGGCGGCGAGATGATCTCGCTCGCCGCCGTGGAGACGATCGCGTTCGACCTGTGGCCGGACGCGCTGCATGCCGTCGCCACCATCCCGGACGCCCGCAAGGGCGAGAAGCTGATCATGGTGACGACCCAGAAGGGCGCCACCCGCTCCGACTTCATCGCCTTCGCGAAGTCGCGCGGCGCGTCCGAGATGCTGATCCCGGCCGAGTTCGTCCATGTCGAGAAGATGCCGCTGCTCGGCTCCGGCAAGGTCGACAACCTCACGGTCGTCCAGATGGTGCGCGAGCGCGCCAAGCTGGAGGGCGCGGCGTAGCGCCACGCCGGCGCCTCCGAGACCCTCTCCCTGAGGGAGAGGGTCGGGCGTCCGCGAAGCGGACGACCGGGGTGAGGGTTTACGGCGCCAGTTGGATGCCTCGGCACCCCCTCACCCGGATCTCGCGCCTGTCGCGCGAGATCCGACCTCTCCCCGCTGGGGAGAGGTGAATCTGTCGTCTGCCCAAAGAACGACGACGATCTTTCAAAAATTCGCCCCGACGCGCAGCATGAAGGTCCGCCCCGGCTGCGGATAGGCGTTGTAGACGCCGTACTTGCTGCCGAAGCCGTCCGGATAGGGGCTGGCGACCGCGTAGTCGAAATAGTCCTCGTTCAAGAGGTTCTGCACGGCGAACGACCAGAAGTAGCGGTCCCACTCACCGGCGATCTTGGCGTCGAGGATCGTGTAGGTCGGCGTCATCGGCTGGAGGTTGCGGCTGTCGTTGTCCATGCGGCGCGAGCCGACGAAACGCACGTCGCCGGTGAACACCAGGCGATTGTCCAGGATGTTCCACACGACGCCGACGCCGGCCGTGTTGCGCGCGACGAGCGGCACGTCGTTGCCGGCATAGACGCCCTCGCGGAACACGGCGCGCGTATAGGCGTAGCTGCCCTTCAGCCGCACCGTGTCGGAGACCCGCATGGTCGCCAGCGCCTCGGAGCCGTAGCGCCGGGTCGGATCGAGATTCACGTTGGTGGTGGTGAACGGCGAGTAGAAGATCTCGTTCTCGAGATTCATGTCGTAGATGCTCCACTGCAGGAACATCGGGCCGGCCGTCACCTTCACGCCCGCCTCCCAGTCGCGCGAGGTCTGTGTCTTGAGCGCGAAATTGCTCGGCATGCCGTAGGGCGCGCTGCCGATGCGCTCGTCGACGTTCGGCACCCGGAAGCTCTGCGCGGTGCGGCCGAACAGCGTGAGCTGCTGGTTGAAGCGGTGCTCGATGCCGATGTGCCAGGCGCGGTTGGTCTGGGTGTCGTCGAGCGGGTTTGCCTGCACGACGGTCGGGAAGCCGAAGTAGAGATAGCCCGGTGCCGTCGCGTTCACGGCGTCGCGCGCCGACAGCGAGGTCCGCTGCACGCGCCCGCCGACCGAGACGTCGGTCGTGGAGAACAGCGTCACCGTGTTCATCGTGTAGGCGGCGAGCGAGGTCTGGTCGAGATCGTACTGATGCAGCGCCGCCGCGCCCTCCATCAGGGCGCGCGGCGACGAATAGTCGGTGTGATAGACGTCGACGCCGCTCAGCGACTTCAGCGGCAGGCCGAACGCCGTGGTGTCGACCTTCAGGCGCGGCGTCACGGACGAGGTGACGAGCGAGGACTCGAAATAGGACGTGTCGTAGGCCGAGCCGATCTGCTGCCGGCAGGCGGCGTTGTAGACGCCCGTGAAGGTGTCGAGGCAGGACGGGAAATAGGCCGCCTGCTGCTTGCGGACCCGCACGCCGCCGTCGACGATCAGCTCGGCACCCGGCGCCAGGTCGTAGGTGATGCCGGTGGTGGCGGTCGCCTGCTGCTGGTTGGCGAAGTCCCACGGCGTGTTGGTGCCCCGCCGGTCGTTGGCGAGCTGATTCAGCCCGAACCACGGGTCGACGCGGCGGCCGGCCGGAAGCCCGAGCACCTGATCGCTCAGCGTCGTGTTGAGATAGAAGCTGCCCCAGTCGCGGGTGTAGCGATAGTCGCCGCCTGCGTTGGTCTGATGATACTGGCCGTTGTCGCGATAGCCGTCGGAGCGCACCGCATTGGCATAGAGCGCCAGCGCGTGCGGCCCGCTCGACGCGAAGGCGGTGCCGCGTCCCTCGACCTGGTTGAACGAGCCGTAGGCGACCTCGGCGCGGGCGCCGTTCGGCCGTCCGGTCGCCTTCTTGGTGACGATGTTGATGACGCCTCCGACGGCGCCGTCGCCGTACAGCACGCCGCCGGAGTTGCCGCGCGTCACCTCGATGCGCTCGACCGAGTTGATCGGCACCGAGCCCCAGTCGAAGGTCTGCAGGTCGGGCAGATCGACGCGGCGTCCGTCGATCAGGATCAGCGTGTTCTGCGCGCCGGTGGCGCCGAAGCCGCGGATGTCGACGGTGGCACGCGCCCCGTTGACGCCGCCGTAGAGGTTCGAGACCTGGACACCGGGCTCGCGGGCCAGGATGCCCGGGATCGTCTGCTCGGGCGAGCGCTCGATCTCCTCGGCCGTGATCACGGTCGTGGACGCACCCGTGATCCCGAGCGCACCGCCGGCGCCGCCGCCGAGGCGCGTCGCGGTGACGTAGAGGTCGGGAAGCGTCGTGTCGGTCGCCGCCGTCTGGGCCTGCGCGGCGCCGGCGAGAAACGCGGTGCTGCCGAGCAGAACGGCGAGGCCGGCGGCGCGGGCCGCCCTAGCGCGGTTCGAATGGTCGTGGGTCATTCCTGTCGTCCTTCGCGAAAGGGTCATGCGGTTCGGGTTGCATGAGCCGACGCGAAAGACGCCCGTCCGGCCGTCCCGGCCGATCGGTGTCCAAACGCTTCACGAGACGAACGAGCATAGCGGTCCCCGCGCCGGTCACGGTGTCACCGCTGCGAAAGACCGCTCCGTATGGGGCTTCCCGCCCACCGGTTGGGTGACTGTGCGGGCAGGTCTCCTGGCTCGCGGGTCGTCGCTGCATCCGGCCTTCCCGGTTTCCCAGTGGCCACGGTGGATGCGGCTCGCCGCTCACAGTTGCGGGTCCAGCCACGGCTTCACGACCCTCGCGGGGCGCGTTCCGTGTTCCCTCTTTCCTCCCGGCGGTCGCCCGCCGGGAACCAGCACACGCGCACCTTCGGTCGCCCGCGCCCCGCGCGTCAATCGTGCAGGCCCCGACCCGAGTGCATTAGCCGGAGAAGTGTTGCGCGAAGCCCACACCCGGCAGAGTCATTCCGGGGCGTGTGCCGTGAGGCGCACGAACCCGGAATCCAACCAAGTCCTTCGGATTTGCCCGCTGGATTCCGGGTTCGCACCTTCGGTGCGCCCCGGAATGACGGCGTCCGGAGCAACCTGGAACACGGTCTTCAGTCCGCGGCGTCGTCCGCCTTGGTCTCCGCCAGGAGCCAGCCGAGATAGGCCTGGTCGACGCTCTCGATCGGCAGCACCAGGATCGCCGGGGTGGTGTAGGAGTGGCGCGCCTTCACGGCGGCCCGCACCTCCTCGGCGCGCGACGCCCGGGTCTTGATCAGCATCACGACCTCCTCGCCGCGCTCGATCGCACCCTCCCAGCGATAGAGCGAGACCATGCCGGGCAGGATGTTGACGCAGGCGGCGAGCCGCGCCTCGACCAGCGCGCGTCCGGTCTCCTCCGCCTCGACAAGCCCCGGAAAGGTCGTATAGACGAACACCACCCGTTCCATCGCCACTCCTTTCGCGTCGGCGGCGGTGCGGCGCCGGTATCGCACGAACCGCCGAACGATCCGCCGCACGAGCCGCGCATGACCCATCTGCCTGCCGAGATCGAGCGGATCGCCTTCGTGGCGAGCCAGACGCCCGAGGCGACCGCGGCCCTCGCCCGGCTGACCCAGCGCTACGGCAATGTCGATCCGCACGAGGCCGACGTCATCGTCGCGCTCGGCGGCGACGGCCTGATGCTCAAGACCCTGCACGTCTTCATGAGCACCGGCAAGCCGATCTACGGCATGCATCGCGGCACCGTCGGCTTCCTGATGAACGAGTATCACGAGCACGGGCTGAAGGAGCGGCTGCACGACGCCGAGGCGACCGTGATCCACCCGCTGCTGATGCGCGCCCTCGACGTCGACGGCGGCGGCCACGAGTACCGCGCCATCAACGAGGTCTCGCTGTTCCGCCAGACCTACCAGGCCGCGCGGCTCGACGTGATGGTCGACGGCAAGATGCGGCTGCGCGAGCTCACGGCCGACGGCATCATGGTGGCGACGCCGGCCGGCTCGACGGCCTACAATCTCTCCACCGGCGGCCCGATCATCCCGATCGGCTCGCCGCTGCTCGCCCTCACCCCGATCAGCGCGTTCCGGCCGCGGCGCTGGCGCGGCGCGCTCCTGCCCGACTCGGCCGTGGTGACCATCGAGGTGCTGGAGGCCGACAAGCGGCCGGTCGCCGCCGTCGCCGACCACGACGAGGTGCGCTCGGTCAAGCACGTCGAGATCCGCATGGACCATGCGATCGAGATGCTGATGCTGTTCGACCCCGGCCACAATCTCGACGAGCGCATCCTGCGCGAGCAGTTCAGCCATTGAGCTTCGACAGACTCGGTCGTCCCGGGGCGCGGCGAAGCCGCGAGCCCGGGACCCATATGTGGACGGCCCCCGTGCAGCAAGAGATTTTCAGAACGGATCGGATCGCTTGCGTCCATATGTTCGGCCTGTCGGTGCGGCCACTCGCGGCCGCTGGCCAAGATGGTTTCCGCG
>NZ_NHSK01000234.1 GCF_016653355.1 Rhodoplanes elegans
GGCGGCGCCGACGACCGCCTCGCGCCGCTCGCCGGTGTGGTGCTCGAGGTCAGCGTCAAGGTCGGCGACAAGGTCGATGTCGACGATCAGGTCGTGGTGCTCGAGGCGATGAAGATGAAGACGGTGATCGGCGCCCACAAGGCCGGCACCATCACGGGCATCCACGTCAAGGACGGCGACGCGGTCGACGCCGACCAGCCGCTGGTGACGATCTCCTGATCACGCCAGACGACCGGGGGGCCGCAGCCGCCGCCCCGGATCCGACATGCGAACCGGCCGCCCCGAGGGGCGGCCGGTTTCTTTTTTGCTCGGCGTGACGGCTCGCGATCAGGTCGCGTGGCCGACCTCGGCGGGCTTGCGCGACATGGCGGCGTGCAGCTTGTCGCGGTCGAGCTCGCCCTCCCACCACGACACCACGATGCAGGCGACGCCGTTGCCGGTGAGGTTGGTCAGGGCGCGGCATTCGCTCATGAACTTGTCGATCGAGAAGACGATCGCCATGCCGGGCACCAGGGCCGGATTGACCACCGTCAGGGTCGCGGCCAGGGTGACGAAGCCGGCACCGGTGACGCCGCTCGCGCCCTTCGAGGTGAGCATCGCGACGAGCAGGATGGTGATCTGGTCGCCGAAGCTCAGCGTCACCCCCATCGCCTGGGCGATGAACAGGGTGGCGAGCGTCATGTAGATGTTGGTGCCGTCGAGGTTGAACGAGTAGCCGGTCGGCACCACGAGGCCGACCACCGACTTCGAGCAGCCGAGCGCCTCGAGCTTGCGCATCAGTTGCGGCAGCGCGCTCTCGGACGACGAGGTGCCGAGCACGATCAGCAGCTCGTCCTTGATGTAGGCGAGGAACCGGGTGATGCGGAAGCCGGCGATGCGGGCGATGGTGCCGAGCACGACGAACACGAACAGCGCCGCCGTGAGATAGAACAGGCCGACCAGGCCGGCGAGATTGCTGAGCGCCGCCGGGCCGAACTTGCCGATCGTGTAGGCCATGGCCCCGAAGGCCCCGATCGGCGCCGCCTTCATGACGATGGCGATGACCCCGAACACGCCCTGGGCGAGGTCGTCGATGAGGGTGCGCACCCCGTGGCCGCGCTCGCCGAGGATCATCAGCGCGAAACCGAACAGGATCGAGAACAGCAGGATCTGCAGGATGTCGCCCTTGGCGAAGGCGCCGACGACGCTGTCCGGGATGATGCCGAGGACGAAGTCGACGGTCTTGTGCTCGCCGGCCTGCTGCGCGTATTTCGCGACCGCCTGGGCGTTGGCCTGCGCCCCGATGCCGTGGCCGACCGGGAACAGGTTGCCGACGACTAGGCCGATGACCAGCGCGAAGGTCGACACCACCTCGAAATAGAGGAGCGCCTTGACGCCGACGCGGCCCACCTTCTTGGCGTCCTGGATATGGGCGATGCCCGAGACCACGGTGCAGAAGATGATCGGGCCGATCACCATCTTGATCAGCTTGATAAAGCCGTCACCGAGCGCCTTGATCCAGTCGTTGGTGGCGATCGCGGGCGACAGCCAGCCGAGCAGCCCGCCGATCACGATGGCGAACAGCACCTGGACATACAGCGTATGATAGAAAGCCTTCTTGGCGCGGACGGGCGTGCCCGTCTCGACATGCATGGTCAGCGTCGACATGAAAAACCCCACCGCGAAAGTAATTTGCTGAATTTCCGCGGCGAGAGTTATCAGGAGGGGTCTAGCTGTCCATTCGTAGTATAGCAGATCGCACAAAAAGGCATAGGTTGGGCAAGCTCGCGGCTCAGCGCACGGCGCGACCGCTCGCCTTGTCGACCAGCGCGATCAGGCCCTGCAGGAGATCGATCGGCCGCGGCGGACAGCCGCGCAAGGTGAGATCGACCGGCACGACCGCGTCGACCAATCCGACCACCGCATAGCTCGCGCCGAACACGCCGCAGCCGGCCGCGCAATCGCCGACCGCGACGATGAACTTCGGCGCCGGTGTCGCCGCGACGGTGCGCTCCAGCGCGACCTTCATGTTGCGGGCGACCGGACCCGTGACCATCAGCACGTCGGCGTGGCGCGGCGAGGCGACGAACTTCAGACCGAAACGCTCGCAGTCATAGACGGCGTTGTTGAGGGCGTGGATCTCGAGCTCGCAACCATTGCACGAGCCGGCGTCGACCTCGCGGATCGACAGCGAGCGGCCGTAGACGCGGCGCACCCGGCTCTCCAGCGCGCGCCCCACCTCGTCGAGCGCCGCCGCCGACGCATCGGGCGCCGCCTGCGTCACCGGCCGCGCGAACAGCGATTTCAGGATCAGGGTGCGCATGGGGGCGAGACCCAGTGTGTTCGCGGCATCGCGCGAGCTCGCGTCCGGGGTGAGGGTTTACGGAGCCGATGGAGGCCTCGCCCCCCCCTCACCCGGATCTCGCGCTTTTGCGCGAGATCCGACCTCTCCCGGCTGGGGAGAGGTGAAGGACGAACCCGGCCATGACAGGCCTGTGGGTGTCGCTCCTGGGTCCCCGCCTTCGCGGGGACGAGCGGATCGAGGAACCCCGGCCTCACAGATCGGCTCCCGAGTACGAGCAGTTGAACGACTTGTTGCACAGCGGGAAGTCGGCGACGATGTTGTTCTCGATCGCCGCCTCGAGCAGCGGCCACTGGAACCACGAGGCGTCGCGGACGTGGCCGCGCGCGACGATGCGTCCGGGCGCGAGGCGCAGCCAAACAAGCAAGTCGCCGCGGAACGCCTCGGTGACGGCGATGCCCTCGCACGCCTCGGTCCCGTCCGGCAGGGCCGCGAACACCGGCCCGCCCGGCAGCGCGCGCAAGAGCTCGCGGATCAGCTTCATCGACGCGGCGACCTCGCGGATGCGCACCTGGATGCGCGCGTCGACGTCGCCGGCGGTCAACACCGGCACCTCGAAGGCGCGGCCCGCATAGGGCGCGTAGGCGAGATCGCGCCGCGCGTCGAAGTCGCGCGCCGAGGCGCGGCCGACCGGTCCGCCAGCGGCGAAGCGGCGCGCGAGATCCGCCGGAAGATGGCCGGTGCCGCAGGTGCGGTCCTGAATCGAGGGCGTGTCCTCGTAGAGCCGGACGATCTCCTCGAAGGCCGGCGTGATCGCGTCGAGCGTCTCGACGATCAGCTTCGCGCCCTCGGCCGTGACGTTGGCCGTGACGCCGCCGGGCACGATCATGTCCATCATCAGCCGGTGGGCGAACACGGCCGCCGACACGGCGAGGATCCTCTCGCGGAAGATGCCGCAGTGGGCCAGCACGATGGCGAAGGCGGCATCGTTGCAGATCGCGCCGATGTCGCCGAAGTGATTGGCGAGCCGCTCCAGCTCGGCCATCACGCCGCGCACCACGACGGCGCGCGGCGGCGGCACGACGCCGAGCGCCGCCTCGACGGCGCGGGCGAAGGCGAAGCTCGAAGCGACCGTCGAGTCGCCGGAGACGCGCGCCACCACCTTGGCGGCGCGATCGAGCGGCGCGTCGGTGAGCAGCCCGTCGATGCCCTTGTGGACGTAGCCGAGCCGCTCCTCCAACCGCACCACGGTCTCGCCGTTCGCGGTGAAGCGGAAATGCCCGGGCTCGATGATGCCGGCGTGCACGGGACCGACCGGGATCTGGTGCAGGCCCTCGCCCCGCACCGGCAGGACCTGATAGTCGGCGGGATCGCGCGGCACCGCGGGTCCCGCCGCACCGAGCGGCGCCGATGCCGTCCAGGCACCGTGGTCGAGCCACGGCCGAAGGTCCGGCGCATCGACCGGCTCGTAGCCGAAGAGATCGCGAATCGCCCGCTCGGGCCGGATCGCCGGGGCGTGACGCACGCCGACCGACGGGAAGCGGCCGTCGATCACGGGCGTCGAGACGACGCACGGATCCTCGCCGACGCGGCGCAACGCGAGATGCACGGCCCCGGCCTCGGCCCACAGGCCGAGCATGTCGCGCTCGCCCTCGCCGAGCAGCTTGGCAATCGCCTCGAACACGGTGGCGTCGACCAGATAGCGCGGCCACGGGCGCTGCGGACCGGCGACATCGGCGTCGGCGAGCAGCGCCGTGATGCGGTCTCCAGTCTTGACGGTGTCGGTCGTCGCAGTCTCGGCCATCACGGTCACCCGAGCAGCGCGGCGACGCCGCGGAACCAGCGCACCAGCGCCTCCGGCAGCCACAGGCCGGCGACCAGGGCGAGCAGGAGATGCACGAACAGCGGCACGTAGGACGCTTTCACGGGCTCCGACTTTCCACGCGGCTCGCCGAAGATCACCTGCTGCATGCGCATCAGCAATGCTCCGAGCGCCAGAACTAGGCCGGCGATCAGCACCACGGTGAGGATCGGCTGGCGCGAGAAGGCGGTGGAGACGAGCAGGAACTCGCTCATGAACACGCCGAAGGGTGGCAGCCCGACGATGGCGATGACGCCGAGCGCGAAGCCGACCGCCAGCACCGGATGGGTCGACGACAGCCCGCCGATGTCCGCGAGGCGCTGCGTCCCCTTGGCCTGGGCGACATGGCCGACGGCGAAGAAGATCGCCGACTTGACCAGCGAGTGCATGGTCATGTGCAGCAAACCGGCGAAGTTGGCGAGCGGCCCGCCGATGCCGAACGCGAAGGTGGCGATGCCCATGTGCTCGATCGAGGAGTAGGCGAACAGCCGCTTGATGTCGCGCCGCCGGTACAGCATGAAGCCGGCGAACACGAGGCTGACGAGCCCGAGCGTCATCAGGATGGCGCCGACGTCGATGGTCGCCGGATTGCCGGCCAGCACCATCTTGAAGCGCAGCAGCGCGTAGAGCGCGACGTTGAGGAGCAGGCCCGAGAGAACGGCCGAGATCGGCGTCGGGCCTTCGGCATGCGCGTCGGGCAGCCAGGCGTGGAACGGCGCCAGCCCGACCTTGGTGCCGTAGCCGACCAAAAGGAACACGAAGGCGAGCGACAGGAGCTTCGGGTCTAGCGCGGCCGCGTTGCGGACGATCTCGTCCCACGCCATCGCCGGCACGCCGCTGCCGATCACGCTCGACGACACCATGTAGATCAGGATGGTGCCGAAGAAGGCGAGGCCGATGCCGACGCTGCCGAGGATGAAGTACTTCCACGCCGCCTCGATCGCCTCGGCGGTGCGATAGATGCCGACCATCATGACGGTGGCGAGGGTCGCGACCTCGAGCCCCACCCACATCAGGCCGATGTTGTTGGACAGGAGCGCGAGGTTCATGGCGCCCATCATGGCCTGGTACATGGCGTGATAGAAGCGCAGGAACGCCGGCGTCAGCTTGCCGGTCTCCAGCTCGTGGCCGATATAGCTCGCGCTGTAGACGCTGGTGGTGAAGCCGACGAAGGCGGTGAGTACCACGAGGAAGATGTTGAAGTCGTCGACGATCAGGAAGTCGCCGCGCGTGTGCGGCACGGCGAGCAGCATCAGCGCGGCCGCGAGCGTGAGGCCGGAGGCGAGTACGTTGAGGCCGGCGCTCGTCCGGTAGCCCGAGATCGCGGCGAGCACCGGCACGGCGAGCGTCGGCACCACCAGCACCAGGGTGGACGGCGACACGGGAAGCGCGGCGACGAGATCGGCGATCATCGGCAGCGCTCCGGCGCGGACTCACCTCTCCCCGCGCGCGGGGAGAGGTCGGATCGCGAAGCGATCCGGGTGAGGGGGCGCCGCCGCGCATCTCTGCTTCGCGGAGACGCCCCCTCACCCGTCTCGCCGCTGCGCGGCGAGCCACCCTCTTGTCGCGCAATCGCGCGACCCCGCCAGCGGGGAGAGGGAACGACCGTGCCCGCCCCCAAACACATCATCTGGCGCATCACAGATGCTCCCGTCGCTCGCCGCGGAAGCGGTCGAGCACGTTGACGTCGACGGTGTCGAACCGCTCGCGCATCCGGAAGACGAAGACGCCGAACACGATGAAGGCGATCAGCACCGAGAAGGCGACCGACACCTCGACGACGAGCGGCATGCCCCTGGCGCCGGTGGCGGCGAGGATCAGACCGTTCTCCAGCGACATGAAGCCGACCACCTGGGTGACGGCGTTGCGCCGCGTGATCATCAGCAGGAGCCCGAGCAGCACCACGGCGAGCGCGAAGGCGAAGTCTTCGCGGGCGACCGGGTCGGCGGTCTCGACCACGGGCTGCACCAAGAGGATCGACAGCGCGATCAGGCCGAGCCCGGCCAGCATGGTCGGGCCGCCCGAGACGACGCGCTCGACCTCGCGGTGGATGTCGAGCTGGCGGACGATCCGGTGCAGCGCCATCGGGATGATCAATCCCTTGGCGATGAGCGCGATGGCGGCGGTGACGAGCAGATGCGGCGCGCCCTGGACGACCGACTGCCAGCCGACCGACAGCGACAGCACCACGGCCTGCAGGGCGAACACGTTGATCACCGCGGTGATGCGGTCCTGGTAGAGCAGCACCAGGCTGAGCACCAGCACGCCGGCGGCGAACAGATGCGCGATGTCGAACCACAGCGGATTCATGCTGGCCTCGCCGCCGTCTTGCCCTCTCCCATGGGGAGAGGGTCGGGCGCGCCGAAGGCGCGACCGGGGTGAGGGGCTACGGCGCCGATTGGATGGCTCGGCCCCCCCTCACCCGGATCTCGCGCTCTCGCGCGAGATCCGACCTCTCCCCGGCGGGGAGAGGTGGAAAAGAGACCGAGTGCGGGGCCACGCCGTTTCATCAGAACCCCCGCGACACGAAGCGCAGGAACACGGCGAGCGCCGCGGCCGCGAAGGCGCTGCCGAGGAAGGCCGGATAGCGGAACACCCGCATCTTGGCGACGGTCGTCTCGGCGATCGGCAGCAGCACCGCGAAGGCGACGATCTTCACAATCCAGGTGACGAGGCCGAGCGCCATGGCGGCGAGCGACTTGTCGGCGGTCGCCATGCCGAACGGCGCGAACAGGCAGGCGACCAGCGAGAAGTAGAGCACCAGCTTGAGCTGGGCCGCCGCCTCGATCATGGCGAGATGGCGCCCGGAATATTCGAGGATCATCGCCTCGTGCACCATGGTCAGCTCGAGATGGGTCGCCGGATTGTCGACCGGGATGCGGGCGTTCTCGGCGATGCCGACGATGACGAGGGCGAGCAGCGCGAGACCGAGCGAGACGCGCACCCCGACCTCGCCGGTGGCGAACAGCGCCGCGATGGCGGAGAGCTGGGTGGTGCCGGCGATCAGCGCGACCGCGAAGGCGATCAGCAGCATGGCCGGCTCGGCCAGCGAGGCGATCATCATCTCGCGCGAGGCGCCGAGCCCGCCGAACGCGGTGCCGACATCCATGCCGGCGAGCGCCAGCGCGAAGCGCGCCGTGCCGAGCAGCGCGACGACGGCGATCAGGTCGGCCGACCACGAGAACAGGAGCCCGGTCGCGTAGGTCGGCACCAGGCCGGCCGCCACCCAGGTCGCCGCGAAGATCACGTAAGGGGCGCGGCGATACACCCAGGAGGCGTTGTCGGCGACCACGGCCTCCTTGTGGAACAACTTCCACAGGTCGAGATAGGGCTGAATCAGCGGCGGCCCGCGCCGGCGCAGCAGGCGCGCCCGCACCTTTCGCGTGATGCCCATGACGAGCGGCGCGATCGCCACCACGATGGTGATCTGCAGGAGCTGCAGTGCGAGGTCGAGCGCGAGGCCCGGGTCCATGGTCAGCGCCATATCGCCACCACCAGCATGAGGACGATCAGGGCGGCGAAGACCAGCGCCAGATAGCGCCGGATGGTGAGGAACTGCAGCCGGTTGAGCCGCACGGCGCTGCGCAGCACGCCGCGCGCCAGCGGCCCGTAGAGGAACCGCCAGGCCGGATCGCGCACCCGCAGGCGGAAGCGCGCGGCGCGCAGATCGCCGGGGCGCGGCATGTCGACCGTCTCGACGACGCCGAACGCCACGGTGCCGAACACCCGGCGGATCGGCTGGGCGAAGCTCGAGCCGGTGTACTGGGTGACGGGACTGTCGAGCGGATAGCCGCAGTCCCAGATGGCGCTGCGACGGGTCTCGCGCGAGGCGAGGCGGTGGACCAGCACGGCCGTCATGGTGCCGGAGGCGATCAGGAAGAAGAAGATGATCAGGCCGTTGTAGGAGCTGCGGCTGTCGGCGACCGGCACCAGCGAGAGCCACGGCAGCCCGGCCTGCGGCGGCAGCGACACGAAGGCGAGCTGGCGGGCGACGGGTGCCAGCGCGTCGACCACGAAGCCCGGCAGTGTGCCGGCCAGGATGCACAGCCAGGCGAGCATCAGCATCGCGGTGAGCATGAAGCCGTCGACCTCGGTCGCCTGCGCGGCCGCCGGCGAGCGCGGCCGGCTCAGGAACACCACGCCGAACGCCTTGACGAAGCAGGCACCGGCGAGCGCCGCAGCGAGCGCCAGGAGCGCACCGACCGCCGGCACGGCGAACTTCAGGCCCCATTGCGGGAGTTGCGGGCTGAGCAGGATGGCCTGGAAGGTGAGCCACTCCGAGACGAAGCCGTTGAGCGGCGGCAGCGCCGCGATCGACATGCAGCCGATCAGGAAGACGACGGCGGTCTGCGGCATGCGGTGGATCAGGCCGCCGAGCTTTTCCATGTCGCGCTCGCCCGTCGCGGTCAGCACGGCGCCGGCCCCGAAGAACAGCAGGCTCTTGAAGATCGCGTGGTTGAACACGTGGAACAGCGCCGCCGTGAGGGCGAGCGCCGCCGCCCCGCCCTGCCCGTTCGCCCGGAAGGCGAGCGCGAGGCCGAGGCCGATGAACACGATGCCGATGTTCTCGACCGTCGAGTAGGCGAGCAGTCGCTTGAGGTCGCGCTGCATCACGGCGTAGAGCACGCCGAGCGCCGCCGTGGCGCCGCCCGCCAGCACGACGACGAGCCCGGCCCAGGACGAGAAGTCGCCGATCACGTCGAACACGATGCGGATGAAGCCGTAGACGCCGACCTTGGTCATCACCCCGCTGAGCAGCGCCGAGACGTGGCTGGGCGCCGCCGGATGGGCGAGCGGCAGCCACACATGCAGCGGGACCAGGCCGGCCTTGGAGCCGGCGCCGACCAGCGCCAGTACGGTCGCCATCGCGGCGACGCTCCCGCCGACCGTCGCGCCGCGCATGCCGGCGAAGGTGAAGTCACTGCCGCCGGCCGTGGCGAGCAGGCCGAAGGCGACCAGCAGGCACAGCGTGCCGAAACTCGCCATCACGAGATAGATGTAGCCGGCGCGGATGTTGGCCGGCTCGCGATGGTTCGAGACGACGAGCGTCCACGACGCGAGCGACATGAACTCCCAGGAGAGCAGGAACGAGAAGGCGTCGGCGGCGAGCAGCACCAGGTTCATGCCGGCCAGGAACGGCCCGAAGAACGGCAGCACCCGCATCGGCGCGTGCTCGTGGCGGCCGTAGCCGATGGCGTAGAGGCTCGCCGCCGCGGCGCCGAGGTTCACGACGAGCATGAAGAAGGCGGAAAGCGCATCGAGCCGGAAATGCGCGCCGACCCCGGGCAGGCCGATCGGCAGCACCACGGTGGTCGGCCCGGTGCCGCCGAGCAGCGTCGTCAACGCCACCAGCACGGCGGCGAGCGCCACCACGAGCGTGAGCCCGTAGACCAGCGGCGTCGCGACCGCGCGCTTGCCCAGGATCGTGGCGAGCACGCCGATCCCGAGAAAGCCCGCGATGCACCAAAGACCGAGTCCGACCTCCGGCATGCCCCCACCCCGTGCACCGACCCGGAGAGCGGGCCACGGAACGGCAGAAGCGCCGCGCGGCACCGCGGGCGGCGACGGGCGCCGCGAGCGCCGGACCCGGGCGTCGCGAATCGACGCCCCGGCGGCACGCCGACGCGCACCGCCACTCCTGAAAGCCGGTCCGGCAGGATCGGAAAACGAGTCCTTAACGCACCGAGGTGGTTGTTTCCAGGACTATCTCGGCGACCCGGCCCCGCGCCCGAGAGGGCGCACCAGCACCACGCCGAATCAAAACAGCCGGGGCAGAGCCCCGGCTGTTCGAACGATGGTCGGTGTGCCGGCGACCGTGCCGGCCGGCCCGCTCAGCGGGTCAGGACGATGAAGTCGGTGCCGCGCCCGGTCTGCGGGCCGAGGCCCTTGTCCGACACGACCAGCGACGCGCCGGCCGACATCAGCGGGGCGAGCACCTCGACGGCCTCGGGCGGCAGGGTGACGCGGTCGAGCGCCTCCTGGGCCGACGCCGACGGGCCGGTGGCGATCGGCGCGGCGGGCTGCGCCTTGCCGCCCTTGCGCGGCGCCGCGGTCGCCTCGGCGCGCAGCTCCGGCGGCAGCGTCATCGCGGTCCAGCGCAGGGTCCGGCCGTCCTCGGCGAAGCCGGTCGCCGTGAAGACGTGGGTGCCGAGCAGCTTGTCGGGGTCGGCGATCTGGATCGGGGTGTCGTAGATCGGCTCGAAGCCCTTGCGGACGAACAGCTTGCCTTCCTTCTTGCTGATGAAGATGGCGACCGGGCCGGGCTTCAGCGGCCGCGGCGGCGGGCCCTGCTCGGCGACCGGCATGGCCGGAACGATCCCGTCGGCCGGCTCGGCCGTGACCGGAGCGTCCGTCGTCGGTGCGCCGGTCGGCGCGGCCGTGACGGGCGCCGGCTGAACCGGGGTCGTCTCGCCCGCGGGGGCGGCCGTCGCCGGGGCGGCCGGTGCGGCCTCGGTCGACACCGGAATGGCGGCCGGAACGGCCGGGCTCGGCGCGTCGGTGGCCGTCGCCTCGGGGGCGGATGCAGTCTTCCCGGCGGCGCGCGACAGGTCGGAGACCGGGGTCGCCGGATCGGGCTTCTTCTTCAGGAGCGCGAGCTGGGCGTGCGAGACCTCCACCGGCACGACGGCCGAGCGGGCGACGACGACGCGGGTGCCGAGCTTGGTCATGCCCCAGAGCTGCGAGGCGAACGAGTTGGGCAGCCGGATGCAGCCGTGCGACGCCGGATAGCCGGGCAGCACGCCGGTGTGCATGGCGGTGCCGGACCAGGTCAGCCGCTGCATGTAGGGCATCGGCGCGCCGGCATAGAGGTTCGAGTAGTGATGCCGGTTCTTCTGGATCACGCTGAAGACGCCGGTGAGGGTCGGGTGCGCCTTGGTGCCGGACGAGATCGGCGCCTCGGCGATCTGGCCGGCGCCGTCGAAGACGCGCACGCGCTGCTCGCCGATCGACACCGAGACGACGAGCGGACCGCGCGGCTGACGCACCGCGGCGGTGTCCTTCTTCGGCTCCTCGGTCTTGGTGCGCTTGGCCTTGCGGGCCGGCCGCGGCTGCGCCGGGACGACGTATCCGCCGGGCGCCGCCCGCATCCCGGGCTGGCCGTAATAGTAATAATAGGAGGCGTCGGCCGTACCGACTGACAGAACGCTCAGCGCCGCGCCGAGCGCGATCGCAGAGAGACCGTAGAGCGCCGACGATCCGACCATGATCGTCCGCGGGCACGCACGCTGCACTTCATCACACGTCGTGTCGGTCACGAGAGCCCCCCGTGTTGCTCGGCGCGTCGCAGCTCGATCGCGCCGTGGTAGTAGAACGCCGACTCCCCAACAAGGTTCCGGCGTCCTTATCGATTATTCTCGCCAGCAATTCTTAAAAGACATGGCTTTTCCGCCACACCGGGAGGGTGCGGACGGCCGAGCCGAGACTGCTTTCGAGGGTGAGAGTTAGCCTGCCGCTAGACGGTTCGATCGCATTCGAACTTTTCCGGCGACGTCCCGTTGCGAAGCGCTTTCCCGGTTCCGGGGCGAATCACATCGCCCGGTCAGGACGCCGCCCGGTCCGCTTGCACGATCCGGCGCGGGGTCAGGGCGTCACGAGTTCGGGGCGCAGCGGCACGCCGTCGTAGGCGAACGGGCTCTCGAAGCCGGCGAGCCCGCCATAGCGCGTGTCCTTGTCGGACAGGCTGGCCTCGCCGGGAGCGACCGGCCACGGGATGGCGAGGGCCGGATCGTCGAAGGCGAGGCCGGCTTCGGTCGCCGGGGCGTAGAAGTCGGTCACCTTGTAGGCGACCTCGCAGTCGTCCTCGAGCGTGCAGAAGCCATGGGCGTAGCCGACCGGCACCCAGAGCTGCTCGCCGCCGGCCGCGGTCAGCTCGACGGCGACGAACCGGCCGTAGGTCGGGGAGCCGCGACGGATGTCGACGGCGACGTCGAGGATGCGCCCCCGCACCGCGCGGACGAGCTTGCCCTGAGCGTGCGGCGGCACCTGGAAATGCAGGCCGCGCACCGTCCCGCGCCGTGCCGACCAGGACTGGTTGTCCTGGACGAAGGCGACGTCGAGCCCCTGCCCGGCGAGGCGCGCGGCGTTCCACGTCTCGCAGAACCAGCCGCGCTGGTCGGCGAAACGACGCGGCACGATCAGGCGCGGGTGCGAGGGCGGCGGAAAGGCGGACGCCGGGTCGGCGGCCGGGGACGCGGGCGTGGTCATGGCGAACAGGACTGTGGGCGCGGCCCGATCGCCGCGGGCCGGACCCTAGGTGATCGGCCGCCGCGTCGCAAACCGCGCCTCCGGCCCCGTCCCTCCCCGGCGGCGGCGTCACACCGGCCGCAGCTCGTAGAGCACGAAGGACTCGAGCACGATCGAGCGCTCGCCGACAAGCCGGGCCGCGAAGCCCGCCTCGCTGATCAGGGCGCCGAGCCGGTGCAGGTCGGAATCCGACGAGAACAGCACCAGCATGCGGCCGCCCGGCGTCAACCGCTCGCGCGCCTGGACGAACAGGCCGGCGATGTCGCGATAGTCCGGCCCCGCCACCCAGGCGCGGTCGGCGACGTCGCGCGGCTCGCCCGGAAAGGACGGCGGGCTGGACAAGATCAGGTCGAACATCGGCTCCGGCGCGACGGCCGAGAGGAGATTGGAGCCGATTCCGGCGACCCGGTCGCCGAGCCCGTTGGCGGCGGCGTTCTCGACGGCGGCGCGGGCGGCGTTCGGGTTGATGTCGACGGCGAGCACCCGCTCGGCCCCGGCGCGCGCGGCGGCCAGCGCCAGGATCCCGGAGCCGGTGCCGACATCGGCCACCCGCAAGCCGCCGAGGTCGAGCGTGCCGAGATGGGCGGCGAAGAACTCGCTGGTGAGAAAGCGGCGCGGATCGAACACGGTCGGCAGCACGGCGAGCCGGAAGCCGGCCGCATCCACGGTGCGGCGGCTGCCTCGCTTGAGGAACAGGTGATACGAGAAGAAGTGGATGAACGACCGGAAGGCCCGTCGCCCGAGATGCGGGGCCTTGCGCGGATGACCGAGCCGATAGGGATCGTCGAGAACGTCGTGCAAGCCGGTTGCTCCCGCTCGTCCGGCCGAGCGGCCGGAGTCGACGGCCGTCGCGGCCGCCCTCGCGCTTGCCGTCGGGACCCGTGATCGCGCGCCGCGATGCTCGCCGAACGGCGGTCGCGATCGCGCAATGCCCGCCGCATCACGTCAGGAGAGTGCCGGCCCCGATGCCCGCATGGGCCAACGCCGGCGCGGGCTGCAGGTTCATTCCTGCTCGCCGGCAGGGCGCGGAGGCCACGTCCGTGTCCCGGACGGGCTGCAGCGCGGAAGCGATGCAGCCCGAGCCGGGACCCAGACCTTCGGCCATGCCGAGCGTGTCCCGACGGAGAGACCCGTCGTGCCGCCCCTGGGCCCCGGCTCTGCGGCGCGTCGGGCCTGCGGCCCGACGCGCCTTGTCCGGGGCACGCGGCGATGCCACGGCGCAAGCCCCTCTCGGGATGGTGATCGCGCGCGTGGCCGCACCCCCTTGCCACCGGACGGTGTCTCCGTAACTCTGCGGATCGAGGAAACGCCAGCGTGCCAAGGGGGTCGCCATGAGCCACCAGGACGCCGCCCACACCACCGGCCTGTCCACTGGTCTCTCCACCAGTCTGCCCGAAACCCGTGCGGCCGAGGCCGCACCGGCCGTCCGCCGCTCCGATCCGCAGGTCCGCGCCGTCACGGTGCGCGACATCGCCGAGGCCGTCATTCTCGGTCTGCGCGATTTCCAGGCGGCGCCGCTCTACGGCCTCGCCTTCGGGGCGTTCTACGCCGCCGGCGGGCTGGCGATCGTCGCCTGCGCGTTCTGGGCCGGCGTCGGCTATCTCGCCTACCCGCTCGCCGCCGGCTTCGCCCTGCTCGGCCCGTTCGTCGCGGTCGGCCTCTACGAGGTCAGTCGCCGCCGCGAGGCCGGCGTGCCGCTCTCCTGGTCGGGCGTGCTCGGCACGATCTTCGAGCAGCGCCACCGCGAGCTCGGCTGGATGGCGTTCGTGACGTTGTTCGTCTTCGTCATCTGGATGTACCAGGTCCGGCTCCTGCTCGCCCTGATGCTGGGCCTGCGCAGCTTCTCGACCATGCAGGAGTTCCTGACCGTGGTGACGACCACGCCGGAGGGCTGGCTGTTCCTCCTGCTCGGGCACGTGGTCGGAGCGGCGCTGTCGCTGGTCCTGTTCTCGCTCACCGTGGTGTCGTTCCCGCTGCTGCTCGATCGCGACGTCGACTTCGTCACCGCGATGATCACCAGCGTGCGCGCCGTGGTGACGAGCCCGCTGCCGATGATCGGGTGGGCGGCCGCGATCGTGCTCCTGCTCATCGTCGCCGCGCTTCCGGGCTTCCTCGGGCTCGTGGTCGTGCTACCAGTGCTGGGTCACGCGACCTGGCATCTCTATCGGCGCATCGTCGTGCCGAAGGCCTGAGCCCGGCTCGCAGTCCCGTCCAAAGCTTCGCCCGCCGCGGCCCCGGTCGCGGCGGCGCATCGCGTTTTCCGGAGCCCCCCGATGATCGCCATTCGCGGCGACCGCCTGCTCGACGACCTGCGTACCCTCGCCCGCTTCGGCGGCCTCTCTCCCGGGGTGGACCGGATCGCCTTCTCCGAGACCGATCTCGTGGCGCGGCGCTGGCTGGTCGACAAGCTGGCGGCGGCCGGGCTCGAGGCCGGGCTCGACCGGGTCGGCAACGTGCTGGGCCGCGACCCGGCCGCCGCCAAGGCGATCCTGATCGGCTCGCACACCGACACGGTGCCGCGCGGCGGCTGGCTCGACGGCGCCATGGGCGTGATCTTCGGCCTGGAGATCGCCCGCGCGTTCCGCGAGAGCGGCACGTCCGGCCCGGTCGGCATCGACGTCGCCTCGTTCCAGGACGAGGAAGGCACCTACCTGCCGTTCCTCGGCAGCCGCTCGTTCTGCGGCACGCTGCGCGACGGCGAGATCGCGGCGGCCCGCGCCGAGGACGGCGCGACCCTGACGGCCGCGCTGGCACCCCTCGCCGACGCGCCGGCGCCGTTCCGGCTCGATCCGGCCCGCCATGTCGCCTTCCTGGAGGCCCATATCGAGCAGGGGCCGCGGCTCGAGGCATCGGGCAAGAAGATCGGCGTCGTCACCGGCATCACCGGCATCCGCCGCTTCCGCGTGACCGCGACGGGCGCCGCGAACCACGCCGGCACCACGCCGATGGCGATGCGGCGCGACGCCGGTGCAGCGCTCGTGCGGATCGCGGCCTGGATCGGCGAGGCGTTCCCGGGCTTCGCAGCCGCCGAGACGGTGTGGAATATCGGCGCCATGGCGTTCCGCCCCGGCGCCGCCAACGTGGTGCCGGGCGAGGCCGAGATGGCGGTCGAGATCCGCGACCTCGACGTGGCGCTGCTCGACCGCATGGAGCAGGCGCTCGCCGAGCGCGTCGCGGCGGAGAACCGCGGCGGCGTCGCGGTCGCCATGGTGCGCCCGACCGTGGTCGCCCCGACCCCGATGGACCCGTCCATCGTCGCCGCCCTGTCGGCCGCCGCGGAGGCGCAAGGCCATGCGCCGGTGCTGCTGCCGAGCGGCGCCGGACACGACGCCATGGAGCTCGGCCGCGTGCTGCCGGCCGGCATGCTGTTCGTGCCGAGCATCGGCGGCATCAGTCACCATGTCTCCGAGAACACGGCGGACGCGGACATCGTGCTGGGCTGCCAGGTGCTCGCTGATGCAATTTTCCGCATTATGCAAAAGATGAGCTGATACGCGCGTCTGCTGAACCGCCGCGCGCACCGCGCCATAACCACGATCTATATTTCATCATTGCGAATATATGAGACGGCGGCGCGCGCCGCCGTTCCGGCGCGCCCGATCTGATCAGCTCGCAACGCCGCTTCGTCCGTCGGGCATTCTGCGCAATTGCGCTGCGCCGGCGCATCCCGTATGGACACATCATTATTAGACCGACGCGATCGCTTCCGAGCCACCGCGGTGTTCCGTTTGTTGCCGTGCGTCCTCTTTCGCCCGCACGCCCCGGATCGACCGGCGGCCGGTACCCCCGACATCGCTCACCCGCGTCGCGGCGACAGGGTTTTCAGCCCCGTGGTCGCGCGAAGACCGAAGGGGAGATGAATGAACCGGCCGGCCCTGAAGCCCGCCCCCGTGGCGGCCCTGTTCGATCCCGCCGCCGAGACGATGCCGCGGGCGGAGCTCGCCGCCCTCCAGCTCGCCCGCCTGAAGACGACGCTGACGCGCGCCTACGAGAACGTGCCGCACACGCGCCGCCGCTTCGCCGAGCACGGCGTCACGCCCGATCATCTGAAGACGCTCGCCGACATCCGCCACTTCCCGTTCACCGGCAAGGCCGATCTGCGCGACAACTACCCGTTCGGGATGTTCGCGGTGCCGCGCGAGGACGTGGTGCGGGTGCACGCCTCGTCGGGCACGACCGGCAAGCCGACCGTGGTCGGCTACACGGCGGACGACATCGCGCTGTGGGCCGACCTGATGGCGCGCTGCCTGACCGCAGCCGGCGCCACGCGACACGACATTGTCCATGTCGCCTACGGCTACGGCCTGTTCACGGGCGGGCTGGGCGCCCATTACGGGGCCGAGCGACTCGGCGCCATGGTGGTCCCGGTCTCCGGCGGCATGACCGAGCGGCAGGTCACGCTGATGCGCGACTTCGGCGCCAACGTGCTGTGCTGCACGCCGTCCTACGCGCTCAACATCGCCGAGGTGGCGGAGCAAAGCGGCATCCGGCGCGACGCGCTGAAGCTGCGGACCGGCGTGTTCGGCGCCGAGCCGTGGAGCGAGCAGATGCGCGCGGAGCTGGAGACCCGGCTCGGCCTGCAGGCGATCGACATCTACGGCCTCTCGGAGATCCTCGGCCCCGGCGTCGCCTGCGAGTGCACGGCGCAGGCCGGCCTGCACGGCTGGGAGGATCACTTCCTGTTCGAGATCGTCGACCCGAAGACGCTCGAGCCGCTGCCGATGGGCGCCACCGGCGAGCTGGTCATCACCACGCTGACCAAGCAGGCGCTGCCGATGGTGCGCTACCGCACCCGCGACATCACCCGCCTGATCGACGAGCCGTGCGCCTGCGGCCGCAGCCATGTGCGGATCATGCGGGTCACCGGCCGCGACGACGACATGATGATCATCCGCGGCGTCAACGTGTACCCGTCGCAGGTCGAGGCCGTGCTGGTCGGCCTGCCCGGCATCGCACCGCATTATCAGATCGTGCTGACGCGCCGCAACGCGCTCGACCACATGGCCGTGGAGGTCGAGGTCGCCCCCGACGTCGCGCAGGACGACGCGACGCTGGCGCGCGTCGGCCACGAGGTGCAGCACCGCATCAAGTCGACGATCGGCATCACCTGCGAGATCGTCGCCAAGCGCCCCGGCGAGGTCCCCCGCTCGCAGGGCAAGGCGGTGCGCGTGAAGGACCAGCGGCATCTCGGGAGCTGATCAGCTTAGGATTGCGTCGCTGACGACACTGGTCGCGGCTCCCCCTCCCCACCCCTCCCCCGCGTGCGGGGGAGGGAGCAGGCTGTGCCCTTCGACGAGGTCCATCGGCACTCGATGACGTCGAACGAAGCGATTTGGCGACAGGCGGTTCCGCTTGCGCTCCCTCCCCCGCGTGCGGGGGAGGGGTGGGGAGGGGG
>NZ_NHSK01000235.1 GCF_016653355.1 Rhodoplanes elegans
ACGAGCCGGTGCCGAGCACGCCGGAGGGCGACAGCACCATCATGCGCTCGCCGACCACCGGCTTCGCCTTGATCTTCAGATCGCCCGAGGCGACCGGCTGCACCGGCACCCACGGGCTCTTCACCACTTCGCCGGTCTCCGGGTCCTTGCCCAGCTCGGTGCGCACCTGCCAGTCGTCGTTCTTCTCCCGAACTTCCGTCACCTTGCCGGACAGCACGATGCGGGCGACGCGCTGGTCGATCTCGACCAGGCGCGATTCGAGCGTTCGAAGGTACTTCTCCAGCCGGCGGACATAGGGGTCGGGCGCGCTCACACCGGACCTCCCTCGTCCACGGTCTCGACGGCGCCGTCGAGCACGGCCTCGACGTCGCTCACCAGCACGCGCGCCAGCGGATCGGAGCCGAGCCCGATCAGCGACTGCTTCCAGGTGACGGCATAGAAGGCCGAGCCCTTGGCGAAGGTTTCTGACGTGAACAGCGGCCGCGCCTCGGCCTCCTCGGGCGACCCGATGTTCTGCAGGCCCCAGCGCGACGTCGTGAAGTCGGCCAGCACGTCGAGGATCCCGTGCGACAGCGCGAACGCCACTTCTTGGCGCGGCGTCACGCGCCCGTCGCTCGCCATGTCCTCGGTCACCACATAGGCGGCGCATTCGAGCCCGAGCCGCCAGTCGCCGCCGACCCCGACCGGACCGCGCCAGCGCGTGAGGGCGACCGCGATCATGGGGGCTAAGAAGATGTCCTTCTCGATCAGGTCGGAGACGTCGATCCGGCCCGGATGCGACCGCACCGTGACGCCGGGAAACAGCGGCTTCAAAGCGGCTTCGACGGCCGGCAGGAAGCCGACCAGGCGCGACGCCGCGAGCCGCTCCGCGATGGTGGCGGGCCCGATCACGTGCCGCCTCCGACAAGACGACCGAGCCAGTCGGTCGCCAGGTGCTCGACCTTCTCGCGGTCCTCGGCCGAGAAGCCGACGAAGGGCCGCGCGGGGATCGTGACGCTCTTCGCGAACACCCGCTTGCCGCCGACCTTGAAGACTAGGCGCTGCGCGTTCTTCGGCGTGATGGTCGCGCCGTCCTGGTGGACGTGGGCGTATTCCCAGGACGAGCCGACCTCGACCTGGTCGCCGCCGGCGATGAAGGCGATCGAGTCGAGCAGGTGCCGGCCGCTCTCCAGCAGGATCGAGGTGCCGGCCCGGTTGGGCGCCCAGGCGGCACCGTCCGGCGACGTCTTGGTCTCGCTAATCCGCTCGCGGGTCGAGGCTTCGAGGATGCCGCCGACCTCGGTCATCAGCTCCTCGGTCTCGGCGCCGGAGAGGCGCGAGGTGAGTGCGTTGAGCTGGTCGAGACCCGAGGTGTCGACGACGATCGCGATCGACATCACAGGCCCCGCAAGCGGTCGCGCGTGAACATGCGCTCGTTGGCGATCACGATCGCCTCGTTGGGCGACACGCTTCCTTCCGGCGGCCCCGCGTCGCCGGTGCCGCCGCCGCCCGGGCCGTCGAAGGTGAGCGCCGCCTTGCCGGCCGCCATCGCGGCGAGGCGCTGGATGGCGACGTCGTAGCGCTCCTTGATCCGCTCGTTGGAGCGCCCGAACGACAGCGCCACGCGGTAGAGCGCGATGTCGATCGTGTAGAGCCGCAGCGTGGCGCGGCTGTCGTCGTCTAGCCGTGAGAGCTCGTCGCGGGTGTAGCGGGCCGCCAGGATCGCCCGCACCTCGGCCGTCGCGTCGGCGAGCCCCGCATCGATGCGGCCGTCGTCGCGCTGCCGCGTCGTCTCGTCGGCGGCCAGGATGGTCGCCTCGGACGGATAGCGGGCCAGCACGTCGGCAAGCGTCGCGAAGCTCATGGGGGTCTCCGGCCTGTTCTGAAAGACGCCGCAGCGGCGAACCGCTGCGGCAGGGCCCGTTCGGGCCGGGCATCCCGCACCCCCGTGACGGGACGCGAGAGATCAGCTGTCGGCCGTCACGTCCTCGCCGAGCACGCCGGCCGCCTGCAGGGCCGGGATCTCGGCCGGGAACAGGCCCACGCGGTCGCCGATGTCGTGCAGCGCGCCGTCGAGCAGCAGCGGCGACAGCACCAGGAAGAACCGCGGGGTCGCCGGCGCCTCGTCCGCGCTCGCGTCCGGTGTGGCGTCCGGGGTCTCGGCCGGCGCGGCGGCCGCGGCGGGAGCGGGAGCCGTGTCGGCCGGCTCGGCCGCGGTTGTGGGTCGCTTCGCCATGGCGCGGCTCCCGTCACGCGACCGCGTTCTGGATGAAGTAGCCGACGTCCTTCGCGACGATCAGCTCCTTCACGCGCTCGCCGGTGCGGATGCGCACGCCGCCCTGCAGGCCGACGTCGGGATCGACGATGCGGCCCGAGATCTTGGTGCCGTACTGCGCCGTCAGCCCGAACGTGATGCCGCTCTCGGGCCGGGCGATCGGGTTGATGTGCAGGAGCGCGATGTTCTTGCCCCAGGCGCGCGAGAGGTTCGCCGGCTGGCCCTTGCGGGCGAGGTTCACCCAGGCCTCGCCGACCAGCACCTTGCCGATCTCGAACAGCGCCGCGAACTCGGCCCGCGTCACGATCCCCTTGTTGGTGAGATTGCCGCGGATCGCGTTGACGATCGCCGGATGCGACGAGAGCTTCGACCACACGGCGCTGCCCATCACCATGGTGTTGGGGCGGTAGACCAGCGTGCTCTCCAGGGCCGCCTTGATCACGGCGATCGGATCGGAGTTCGCGTAGTCGGAGAACTGCGAGCCGCCGGCGAGCGTGATCCGCCGCGCCGGCGCGTAGGTGTCGAGCGTCTGCACCTTGGCGGCGACCCGCACCTCGCGGGCGTTCGCCATCAGGTCGGCCAGCATCATGGTGGCGTGCGCCTCGGGATCGAAGGTCGAGACCTGACGCTCGCGCGCCTTGCGGGCCTCCTCGATGTCCGAGTTCGGGATCGGATCCTCGAGGCCGTGGTCGTCGACCTCGGCGGTGCGCTCCTCGCCGCCGAACTCGACCTGGTTCACCCGGCCGCGGCGGCCGACCAGCGTGTCCGGCACCGAGAAGGCGTCGGCCAGCGGATACTCGGTCCACTTGAACTTCTCGGCGCCGACCGGCACGCGCGGCAGCACGTCGTCGGCGATCAGCGTGTGGGCCTGGTTGCGATAGCCGATCGCGACCGCGGTCAGCATCGGGTCGACGA
>NZ_NHSK01000236.1 GCF_016653355.1 Rhodoplanes elegans
GGCTCGCCCGCGGCGGGGCGGACGTGGTGTTCGTCGCCCGCGGGGCGCATCTCGATGCGCTGCGGACCTCCGGGCTGACGATCGAAAGCCCCGAGGATCCGTTCACGCTGCCGTCCGTGCAGGCGACCGACGACCCGGCCTCGATCGGCCCTGTCGATCTCGTTCTGTTCACGGTCAAGCTGTGGGACACCGAGGCGGCGGGGCGCGCCATCGCCCCGATCGTCGGGCCCGGGACCGCCGTGGTGTCGCTGCAGAACGGCGTCCAGAAGGACGACATGCTGCGGCCGATCGTCGGCGACGCCGCCCTGATGGGCGCGATCGCCCAGATCTCAACCACCATCGCGCGGCCCGGCGTGATCGCCCAGACCGGCACCATGCAACGCCTCGTCTTCGGCGAGCTCGACGGCAGCCGCTCGGAGCGCGCCGAACGGTTCCTCGCGGCGTGCCTCGCCGGCGGCATCAAGGCCGAGGTCTCGACCGACATCACCCGGGAGATCTGGCAGAAATTCGTGTTCCTGGTCGGCCTCTCGGCGCTCACCTGCGCGACCCGCTGCCCGATCGGGCCGGTGCGCGAGAACCCCCACACGCGGGCCATGCTGCTCGGGGTGATGCAGGAGGTGGTGGCGGTCGCCCGCGCCCGCGGCGTCGCCGTGCCGGAGGATTTCCCGGCCGACCGGCTCGCCTTCATCGACACCCTGCCGGCCGGGATGGTCGCCTCGATGTTCAACGACCTGGCCGCCGGCCGGCGCCTCGAGCTGCCCTGGCTGTCCGGCGGCGTGGTCGATCTCGGCGCCGCGGTCGGGGTGCCGACCCCGCTCAACCAGGCGGTCCGGGACGTGCTGATTCTCCATGCGGACGGACGCCCGGGCTGAGCGTTTCCCCAGAGGAGCGCTTTGAACGACTTGGTCATTCCGGGGCGGCGCGCAGCGCCGAACCCGGAATCCAACCCGGAATTCCGCGTTCGTCGCTGGATTCCGGGTTCGCGCCTTCGGCGCGCCCCGGAATGACCGATTCTGCAAACCTCCTCGAATATCCGGCCGCGGCCGCCCTGCCGGCAGACGTCGAAATCGCCGCCGCAACGTGCGGTAGCGCGATGCCGCCGTCTGATTTCTGCTTCAATCCTGTGGTGCGAAAACTCCGGTTCGTACTTTGGTTCATTCCGGGGAGGTGGACACCTTGCGCGCCCGCACCGCAATTTTCGCCGCGCTGCTCGCCCTCGTGGCGGTCGGCGGTCCGGCGACCGCCCAGACCGGCCGCTTCGGCTCGGTCGAGACCATGAAGATCGACGACCAGCCCGGCTTCGTGCCGGAGGACGAGCGCCTCCCGGTGTCGCTGCAGCGCCAGCTCGTCTTCTTCCGCACCACCGAGGCGCCCGGCACCATCATCGTCCACACCTCGGAGCGCTTCCTCTACGTCGTCCAGGGCAACAACCGGGCGCTGCGCTACGGCATCGGCGTCGGCCGCGACGGATTCCAGTGGCAGGGCCTCAAAACCATCGTCCGCAAGGCCGAGTGGCCGGACTGGACGCCGCCGCCCGAGATGATCGAGCGCCAGCCCTATCTGCCGCGCTTCATGGCCGGCGGCCCCGGCAACCCGATGGGCGCCCGCGCCCTCTATATCGGCGGCACCGTCTACCGCATCCACGGCACCAACCAGCCGCAGACGATCGGCCACGCCGTGTCGTCCGGCTGCTTCCGCCTCGTCAATTCCGACATCGAGGACCTCTACGAGCGCATCCCGGTCGGTACCCGGGTGGTCGTCCGACAGGCCCCGGAGCTCTGATCCATGACCCTCTCGACTCAACGCGCCGCCGCGGCGGCGACGATCGCGCTCGCCCTCGCGGCCGGCTGCTTCTCCGCCGGTGACGCACAGGCCCAGACCCTGAAGGCGGTCAAGGACCGCGGCAGCCTCGTCTGCGGCGTCAGCGAGGGGCTGCCCGGCTTCTCGGACAAGGACGACAAGGGCCGCTGGACCGGCTTCGACGTCGATTTCTGCCGGGCGCTCGCCGCGGCGATCTTCGACGATCCGGAGAAGGTGCGCTTCGTGCCGCTCGATGCCGACAAGCGCTTCGCCGCCCTCAAGGCGGGCGAGATCGACGTGCTGTCGCGCAACTCGACCTGGACGCTCGCCCGCGAGGCGCAGCTCGGCCTCGTGTTCCCGGCGACGACCTATTACGACGGCCAGGGCTTCATGCTGCGCAACAAGGTCGGCGCGCAGTCGCCGCTCGACTTCAAGGACGTGAAGGTCTGCGTGCGCGAGGGCACCACCAACCTGCGCAACGCCGCGGATTTCTTTGCCGCCAACGACGTCAAGGCGACGCTGGTGCCGATCGCCGACGCCCGCGGCGTCGTCAAGGCCTATGACGAGGGCCGCTGCGAGGTGATCACCAGCGACGTCTCGCAGCTCCACGCCGAGCGGGCCGGCCTGAAGACGCCGACCGATCACGCCATCCTGCCCGACGTGATCTCCAAGGAGCCGCTCGGCCCGGCGGTGCGCCAGGGCGACGACCAGTGGGCGCGCGTCGTGAAGTGGATCCACTTCGCCATGCTGAACGCGGAAGAAGCAGGCGTCACCGCGCAGACGCTCGACCGCGCCAAGACCTCGGAGAAGCCCGAGATCCGCCGGCTGGTCGGCAACGACGGCGATCTCGGCGGCGCGCTCGGCCTCGGCAAGGACTGGGTGGTGCGCATCGTGCGGCATGTCGGCACCTATGGCGACGTGTTCGAGCGCAATGTCGGCGTCAAGACGCCGCTCGGCATCCCGCGCGGTCTCAATCATCTGTGGAGCTCGGGCGGGATTCAGTACGCCCCGCCGCTGCAGTAACCGGGCGGTAAGCGTTTTCGGCCGTCGACACGCCCGCGTTCAGCGAGCCCGATTACGGGCTCGCCCTGCTCTCGCCGCGATCGGGGATCAGGGAAGGGGACGGGGAACGGCCGGGCGCCCGCGAGCGCCGCGGCGGCACGCGGGACACGATGACCATGGAGACGAACAGAACGGCGCCCTCGCGCCGGGCTTTTCTGCTCGCGTCGGGCGCGGCCGGTGCCGCGCTGGCGCTCGGCGGCTGTGCCAGCGTCGGAGCGGATGCGCCGGTCTACGATGCGTCGTCCTTGGCGACGCAGCCGAGCCTGTTGGTCGCCACCAATCGTCGCGCCGCCAACGGCGCCCAGGCGTCGCCCTGGTTCGGCGCGGAGCGCGGGCCGCTCACCATCGCCAAGGCGCGCCTGCAGCCGCCCGACGGCAGCCGCTTCTCGCTCGCCGCCGTCGGCCTGTCGGACTGGAAGCTCGTCGGAATCGACCGGGTCGCTCAGGTCGACGAGCTGTTCCGCGGCGTGCCGACCGGGCGCGACCTTCTCCTCTACGTCCACGGCTACAACACCACCTTCGAGACCGCGGCGCTCGACGCCGTGAAGCTCTCCGACGGCGTGTCGTTCCGCGGCGCCAGCATGCTGTTCTCGTGGCCGTCGCGGGCCAAGCTCCTCGACTACGGCTACGACCGCGAGAGCGTGATGTGGTCGCGCGACTCGCTCGACCGCGTGCTCGATCAGCTCGTCGTCAGCCCGACCGTCGGGCGCATCAACATCGTGGCGCACTCGATCGGCACCATGCTGACGCTGGAGGCGCTGCGTCAGGTCCATGCCCGGCGCGGCGACGATCTCGTCAACCGCATCGGCGCCATCGTGTTCGCCTCGCCCGACATCGACATGGACGTGTTCGTCTCCTCGGTCGGCCGGCTCGGCCGGATCGCCGACAAGATCACGGTCGTGACGGCGACCAACGACCGCGCCCTCGCGGTGTCGCGGATCATCGCCGGCGGCGTGACGCGCGTCGGCGCCGCCGAGAAGGCGCAGCTCGAGGGCGTCGGCATCCGCGTCATCGACGCCTCGACGAGCGGCTTCGGCGTCATCAATCACGACCTGTTCCTCTCCAACGAGCAGATCCGCGGCGTCATCCGGCGCGCCATCGAGGAGGGGACCTGGGGCAGCACGCCGACCGGCAGCGTGCCCGTGTCCGGCGGGCCGGCGCCGGCCGCCGGCTACGGCGGCGCCGGGTATGCCGAGCCGCCGCGGCCGGCCTCGGCGTCGCTACAGCCGTACTGATCACATCGAATCCAATCGGATCTGATCACGACGTGACGCCGGACCGGCGCGTCGCGATCGGTATCGCAGTGCGATCACGCCGGTGCCACGGCGCCTGCGACGGTCGCATCGTGCCGCTCCGGCCGCGCCGTGTCCGCCGGCCGACCCTCCCCTCGTCACGTCGGTGCCGCGCCGGAGCCTGACGCGCGACGTCAGTCGCGGAACGCCTCTCGCGCGCTCGGATTGATCTGTCGGCGAGGCCATGCCCGCCGTCATCCCGACAACGATCGCGTCGCCGCGCACAGACGAGGAGAACGGCTTTGTTCCTGCACCAGCGCAAGCTGCAATACAACGCCCGGCCGGACGCGCCGGACCCGATCTTCGCGAAGATGCTGCAGGAGCCGCTCGGCGGGCAGTGGGGCGAGATCAGCGTGATGATGACCTATCTGTTCCAGGGCTGGAACTGCCGCGGCCCCGCCAAGTACCGCGACATGATCATCGATATCGCCACCGAGGAGATCGGCCATGTCGAGATGCTCGCCACCATGATCGCGCGGCTGCTCGAGACCTCGCCGGTCGAGGCGCAGGAGGACATGGCGAAGAACTCGTTGGTCGGCGCCGTGATGGGGGGTGCGCGTGTCGAGGACGCGATCGTCGCCGGCATGAACCCGCAGCACGTCATCGTGTCGGGATCCGGCTCGCGGCCGACCGACTCGATCGGCAATCCGTGGACCTCCGCCTACACGATCGCGAGCGGCAATCTGCTCGCCGACTTCCGCTTCAACGTGACGGCCGAGAGCCAGGGCCGGCTGCAGGTCTGCCGGCTCTACAACATGACGGAGGACAAGGGCGTGCGCGACATGCTCTCGTTCCTGATCGCGCGCGACACCATGCACCAGAACCAGTGGCTCGCCGCCATCGCCGAGCTGGAGGCCGAGGGCTTCGACGAGACGCCGGTGCCGGCGAAGTTCCCGCAGGAGCTGGAGAAGAGCGACGTCGCCTACCAGTTCATCAACGCCTCGGACAGCGGCGAGAGCAGCAAGGGCCGCTGGGCCAAGGGCGCCTCGGTGGACGGCAAGGGCCAGTTCTCGTTCACCAAGATCAAGCCGCTCACCGAGGACGACGGCCGTCTCGGCCAGGTCGATCCCCGCACCTACGGCACCCCGGCGACGCCGGTCCCGTCCAAGGCGGCCGAGTAGCCTCCGACTCGGACGCCCGGCGGGGGGCCGGCTCTCGGGCCGGCCCCCCACCGCCGATTAGAGGCCACGGACGCCGGCTGAGGCGCTGCCGCGCGGCATTATTCTCGATATTGTCGAGGCCAAGAGCGGCCGTTATGGTTCCGTGTCGGCCCGTGATGCCGCGTCCCGCGGCAGGGCACCGCATGGAATGCCGCATGCCACGACCCGTTTGGGCCGCGATTCAATCCTTCGTCGCCATTCTGCTCGTCGTCGCCACGGCGGTGGTGTCCGTCGCTCCGGCCCGCGCGGCCGCCGAGGCCCGCACCGCGCTGATCGTCGGCAACTCGGCCTACGGCTTCGCCCCGCTCGCCAACCCGGTCAACGACGCGACCGACATGGCCGCGGCGCTGCGCCAGTCCGGCTTCGACGTGACGCTCGCCACCAATGCCGACCAGCCCGCCCTGCAGGCGGCGGTCAAGCGGTTCACAGACACGCTGAAGGCGCGCGGCGGTGTCGGGCTGTTCTTTTTCGCCGGGCACGGCATCCAGGTCGGCGGCGAGAACTATATCGTGCCGGTGATGAACAAGGCGCCGACCCCGGAGGAGCTGCGCGCCGCCTCGGTCGCCGCCTCCGACGTGGTCGACGCCATGACGGCGGCCGGGAATGCGCTCAACATCGTGGTGCTCGACGCCTGCCGCGACAACCCGCTGCCCGGCACCGGCACCAAGGGCCTGTCGCGCATCGACAGCGGTGCCCGCCTGTTCGTCTCCTTCTCGACCTCGCCCGGCGCCGTGGCGCTCGACGGCGAGGGCCGCAACAGCCCCTACACCAAGCATCTCGCCCGCGCCCTGCTGACCCCCGGCCTCAATCTCGAGGACACGTTCAAGCGCACCCTCAAGGGCGTCTATCAGGAGACGGCGGGCAAGCAGACGCCGTGGCTGTCGTCGTCCTTCTTCGGCGACTTCGTTTTTCGCGAGGCGGCACTGGCTCCCGGCGGCGGCACCCCGCCGCCGTCGCCGCGTCCGACACTGCCGCCGACCGGCGGCGGCGCGGGCGCCGGGCCGACGGTCGCCAGCCCGCGCGAGCCGCGCCCGACCCAGGCGACCATCGCGCCGCAGCTCGCCGGCATCTACCGGGCGGATGGGCGCAACCCCGACGGCAGCCGCTACAAGGGCATGGTGGCGCTGCAGCCGACCGCCGACGGGATGCGCTTCACCTGGTGGATCGGCCGGCAAATCTTCCGCGGGACCGGCGAGTTCGCCGGTCGTATGCTGGTGGTGAACTGGGGCCAGACGCACCCGGTCGTCTACAGCTTCGGGGCGGGCGCAGGCGCCGTCCTCGACGGCGAATGGGCCGACGGCACCGCGACCGAGCGGCTCGTTCCCTTCGCGCTCGCGGCCCCCGCCCGCGCCACCCCGCAGGAGGGCCGCTACCGGGTCGCCGGCCGCAACGCCGACGGCAGCCGCTACTCGGGCACGCTCACGCTCCGGCGCGACGGCGACCTCTACCGGCTGAACTGGAAGGTCGGGTCGAGCTATCAGGGCACCGGCCGGCTCGACGGCAACATCCTCACCGTCGACTGGGGCGCCGCGACCCCGGTCGTCTACGCGCTCGGCAGCGACGGCCGCCTCACCGGCCTGTGGGAAGCCGGCCGCGGCGAGGAAGTCCTCACGCCGGAGTGATTCTATTGCGCCTCCGGCCGTGTGCCCCGGACAAGGCGCATCGGGCCGAAGGCCGGATGCGCCGCAGAGCCGGGGCCCAGGGGCGCCACGGCATCCGCCTTCCTCGTGACCCCTGGGTCCCGGTTCGCGGCGCGGTGCGCCGCGCCCGGGACACGAGGCCCCGGACGGTTCGCGCGGAGCAGTGAAGCCGTAACGACTTGGGCGGATTCCGCCGGCTTCGTCGCCCGGAGCGGCCGCCGGTGTGCTATCGCAGCGGCGTCGCAGCGCCCCCGGAGACTCCCGTTGTTCCGCAATCCCGACATCAACCGGCTCGCCGTGCATGCCGGGCTGCGCCAGTTCGCCTGGGGGCTCGCCGGCATCTTCTTCTTCGCCGTGCTGCTGCGCGCGGGGCTGTCGCCGGCCGGGGCGTTCCTGGCGCTCGGCGCCATGCTGGGGCTGCGGCTCGTCACCCGACCGGCCGCCTTCGCGCTGATCCGCGGCGCGGGCCTGCGCAACGCCATGCTGGTCGGCTGCGTCCTGTTCGCCTGTCAGTTCCCGGTGCTGGCGCTGGTCGATGCCGGCCGGCCGTGGACCATCGCGGCCTATGTGCTCGCCGTGGCGGTCGCCGACGTCGTCTACTGGACCTGCTACCACGCCGTGTTCGCGGCCGCCGGTGACGTCGGCGAGCGCGGCGCCCAGGTCGGGGTGCGCACCGTCGTGATGGTCCTGGCCGACACGGTGGCGCCCGTCGTCGGCGGCCTGCTGCTCACCTGGCACGGCTGGGCCGCCTTCGCGGCCGCGACCGTCGTCGCGCTGATCGCCATCGTGCCGTTCGGCGGCGTGAGCGTGCCCGACGTCGTGATCGGCGAGGATCACGGCCCGGCGCCGTTCCGCGACGGCGTTCGGCTGTTCGCCACCGACGGCTTCCTGATGTGCGGCTTCGTCGTCACCTGGGGCCTGATCATGTTCGAGGCCTTCGACCGCCGCTTCGACGCCTTCGGCGGCCTTTTGGGCGCTGCGGCGCTCGCCGGGGCGGTCGGCGGCCTGGTGCTCGGCCGGCTGATCGACGCCGGCCATGCGGCGCGGGCCGTGTGGCTCAACCTCGCCGCCATGACGGCCGTGGTGCTGCTGCGCGTCGGCCTCGCCGGCACGCCGACCGGCGTCGTCGTCGCCGCGCTCGCCTCGACGGCGCTGTTCGGCCTCTACACTCCGACCCTGATGACCGCCGTCTACAACGCCGCCAAGACCTCGCCCTGCGCGGTGCGCTTCCACTACCGGGCGGAAGCCGGCTGGGACGTCGGCGGCATCGCGGCCTGCCTCGTCACCGCGGCGGCGCTCGCGGGCGGCGTCTCGGCCCGCCTACTGCTGCTCGCCGCGCTGCCGGCGCTGGTCGCCCAGGCGCTTCTGCTGCACCGACGCTATGCGGCCGCGACACCGGACACGCCGACCGGCGCCGCGCTGGCCGGCCGCATCGATTGACGGGGCCGATGCGCCGCGCTCAAGCGGCGCGGCCGGAGAAGTGCCCGACCGGGCCGTGATGGGGCCGACCGTGCCGATCCCCGTCGTGCCGGCCGAGCAGCAGCCGGGCCGCCGCGACGATTCCGCCGACCAGCAGGACGCCGGCGGCGATCAGGGCGCCTTGCGCGATCGTCGCGGCCGAGAACCGGTCGGGATCCTTGATCACCATGAAGACGAAATGGGTGAAGCGCGCGATCAGGAACAGCGCTCCGATGCTGCCGACGAACACGATCAGGCCGCTGACGAGTCCGGGCCCACGATCCGCGTCCATGCCGAACCTCCAGTCTTCCAACCTCCGGGATCGACCAGGGCACGCCGGGGCGACCCGAGGACGATCACGATGCTAGGCGTCGTGGCCGGCGTCGCCATCCGGTTTTTCCGGGAGGCGCACGGGGCTTTTCGAACCGGTGGCATGCCACCGTGACCCTGCGCCATAATGGGCCGTGATCGAGCGGCGGCCTTGAGGAGACAGCCCATGCACGCGCCCGGATTCTTGGACGGCTTCGACCGGCTGGTCGCTTTCGATGCGGAGACCACCGGGAAGCGCACCCCGGACGTCGGCTTCATCCGCAAGCAGCCGTCCGGCTGGCGGGCGCCCGGTCTCGTCATCGAGCTCGGCTTCGTCGAGCTCGTCCGCGAGGGCGACGGCTGGCGCAAGGGCGAGAGCTTCCGCACGCTGGTCAATCCCGACGCACCGATCGAGCCCGCCGCCATCAAGGTGCACGGCATCAAGCCGAGCGACCTGAAGACGGCGCCGCGCTTCCCGACCATCCTCGACAAGGTGCGCGACATCATCGGCACGGCGCCGATCGTCGCCCACGCGGCCGAGAACGAGCGCAGCTTCCTCGACTACGAGTTCGCCCGCGCCAAGGCGATCGCCTGGGGCGAGAGCGCCTACCCGCAGTCGCGCTACGTCTGCACCCAGCGGCTCTATGCCCAGCTGTTTCCGGGCGCGTCGACGTCGCTCACCGCGGTGTGCGACCGCCTCGCCCTCGACGCCAGCGCCCGCGACGACCGCCACGGCGCGCTGCTCGACGCCGACATGACGGCCGACGCGCTCCTGCTGCTCGACACGATGCTGAAGAGCGGCGGCACGGCGGCCCCGCGCACGTGGACATTTGGCGGCTGACGCCGCGACTGGACCTTCGGGGGCTGAGCGCCGCGATGGGACGTTCGGCGGCCGGGCGTCGCGTGCGACGGTCTGGTCGGCGGGGAGGGCGCAGATGAGACTGCTGGTTCGTCTGGTGCAGCGCCTGCTGGTCGCGCTGATCGGCGTCGTCACCGTGTGGCTGATCGTCTTCGTGGTGTTCGACACGGCCGACCAGCGGCTGCCCTGGATCGTCGCCGTCGCCGTCACCTACGGGCTCGCCGCCTACGTGATCCTGCCGCGCGCGGTGCGCGGCGGCTTGCGCATCCTCCGCCGCACCAGCATCCCGAGCTTCACCATGACGGTCGACGGGCTTCCCGGCGATCCGGTCAACCTCGTCCTGGTCGGCACGAAGGCGCAGCTGCGTGCCGCGTTCGCGGCCGCCGGCTGGGCCGAGGCCGATCCGCTGTCGCTCGCCTCATCGTGGCGGATGGTGCGGGCCTTCGTGCTCAACCGGCCCTATCCGACGGCGCCGTTCAGCACGCTGCATCTGTTCGGGCGTGGCCAGGACATCGGCTTCCAGAAGCCGATCGGCGACAGCCCAAGGCAGCGCCATCACGTCCGCTTCTGGGCGCTCGGGATGGACCGCGCCGAGCTGTCGCCGACGACGCCGGAGTTCTGGCTCGGCACGCCGCCGCCGCCGGAGGGCGAGACGGTGCTGTGGGTCGGCGCCGCGACCCGCGACACCGGCCTGTCCTTCACCCGGCTGACCTTCCAGGTCACCCACGCGACCGACGACGACACCAACGCGGAGCGCGACCTGATCGTCGCCGAGCTCGCCGAGCGGCGGATGATCGCCGACCCGACCTTCGTGCGCGCCGGCGAGACGGTGCCGGCCCGGCGCGTCAACCACTACAAGGCCGACGGCGAGATCACGGTGGCGCGGCTGGAGTGAGCGCCGCGCGCCGGGCAGGGCGCCTCCGGGACATGATGCGGCTCCCCCCGGGTACGAGGCCGCGTGCCCCGGACAAGGCGCGGCAGGCCAAGGCCTGACGCGCCGCAGAGCCGGGGCCCAGGGGCGCCGGGGCAGGCGCTTCGTCGGGTGGCCCCTGGGTCCCGGTTCGCGGCGCGTCGCGCCGCGCCCGGGACACGAGACCTTCTTCGGGGCAACGCAGCAGCTCCCGCCTTGCGGTGTCCTAACCCCGCCCCGTCCTTGTCCTCACTTCGTCCCGGAGGCCGTCGTGTTCTGGGCGGCGAAGTCGCGCAGCACGGCGTTGCCGCGGGCCGTGGCGGCCTTGAGGGCGGCGGTCGGCGTCTTGGTGCCGGCGAGCGCCTGCTCGACCTCCTCCTCGATGATGTCGCGGATCACCACGTAGGAGCCGAGCCGCAGGCCCTTGCGGCCGGCGGCCGGCGGGGCGAGGCCGAGCTGCTTGATGGGGATGTCGGCGCCCGGGTTCTTCTCGTAGAAGCCGCTCTTGCGGCTCGCCTCGTACGCGGCACGGGTGATCGGCAGGTAACCGGTCGTCTGGTGCCAGCGCGCCTGCACGGCGGGTTGCGACAGATAGGCGAAGAACTTCGCCACGCCCGCATACTCGGCGTCGGTCTTGCCGCGCAGCACCCACAGGCTGCCGCCGCCGAGGAGCGGCGGATGCGGCGCGCCACGCACGTCCGGCCAATAGGGCAGGGGGCCGAAGCCGACCTTGAAGGTCGCGTTGTTGAGCATCTCGGCGCGCGACGCCGACGAGCCGAGGAAGATCGCGCACTCGCGCCCGAGGAACTTCTCCTCGGCCCGCGTGGCACGCCCGCCATAGACGTAGATCCCCGCCTTCTGCCAGGCGACCAGCGCCTCGAGGTGGCGCAGCATCGTGGGGTTGTCGATCGCGAGCGTCGCGTCGAGCCCCTCGAAGCCGTTGCCGCGGGTGGCGAGCGGCAGGCCGTGCACGGCCGAGAAGTTCTCGACGTTGATCCAGGACGGCCAGTCGGTGGTGAAGCCGCAGGCCTGCCCGGCGGCGCGCAGCTTTTTCCCCGCCACCTCGACCTCCGGCCAGGTCGTCGGCGGCTTCTCCGGATCGAGCCCGGCCGCCTGGAACTTGTCCTTGTTGTAGAAGAGGATCGGCACCGACGAGTTGAACGGGAAGGAGAGCATCTGGCCGCTGCCGTCGGTGTAGTAGGCGGCGACGGCCGGAATGTAGGCCGACGGATCGAACGGCGCCTTCTCCTGGCGCATCAGCTCGTAGACGGCGACGATCGCGTCACGCCGGGTCATCATCGTGGCGGTGCCGACCTCGGCGATCTGCACGATCGCCGGCTGCTCGCCGATCCGGGTGGCGAACATCGCCGCCATCATGGTCTGGGTGTAGAGGCCCTTGAACACCGGGACGATCCGGTGCTCGGACTGCTGCTCGTTGAAGCCGGCGACGAGGTCCTCCAGCGGATAGGCGAGCTCGCCCGGCATGCCGTGCCAGAGCTGGATCTCCGCCGCCGCGGCCGGTCGCGCCGCTGTCAGGGCGGCGGCGAGCAGCAGGCCGACCATCAGGCGTCTGCCGATCGACGTCCGGGCGATGACCATCCGAATGGGCGTCAGGCGCACTGCACGTCCTCCCTCGCGCGGCCGCGCGCGCGGCCGGTGGCCGCCCCCGAGGCGGCGCCGCGATCCTACAGGACAGTGGGGCGATACCGGAACTCCCCCGGCCGGCCGGGTCTGTGGGAGGCGGGCCTGCCCAAGATGACGGCATGCCGACGGGTCGCGAAATTGCTACGATCGGGGCCTTCCTTCCCGCTCCGCCCCGGATTATTGCGGGCGGACGCGCACCGGTCGTCCCGTCAGCAGGATCATTGCCAGGACCATTGCCATGTCAGTCGAGCCCGAGTTTCCGTCCGCCGGAGCCGTTTCCGAGCACGAGACCGTTTCCGCCGCCGCCCGGCCGAGCCGGCGACACGTGCTGGCCGGGGTTGCCGCAGCCGGGGCCGTGCTGGCCGCCCCGGCGGTCGTGCGCGCCCAGGCGAAGGCCCTCAAGGTCGCCGTGGTGCTGCCGCGCTCCGGGCTGTTCGCCGCCGCCGGCCAAGCCTGCCACCGCGGCGCCGTCGTCGCCCCCAAGGTGCTGGCCGATCTCGGCGTTGCCGTCGAGCTGGTGAATGTGGATTCGGAGTCGAATGTCGACATCGCACGCACCCAGGCCGAGCGGGCGATCTCGGAGGGCGCGCACTGCGTGGTCGGCGCCTTCGAGTCGGGCGCGACGCTGGCGATCGCCCAGATCTGCGAGCAGCGCAAGGTGCCGCTGATCGTCAACATCGGCTCGGTGCCGCAGCTCACCGAGCAGGGCTACACGTATCTGGTGCGCAACTTCCACACCAACGTGATGGTCGTCTCCAGCGGCCTCAAGCTGATCAAGGATCTGATCGACGCGACCGGCATCCAGTTCAAGAACGCCGTGTTCGTCCACGCCAACGATACCTTCGGCACGGCGCAGCGCGCCGCCATGGACCGCCTGTTCCCGGCCGCCGGCCTGCCGTTCCCGATCCTCGAATCGATCGCCTACGATCCCAAGGCGCAGGATCTCGCCGTCGAGGTGACGAAGATCCGCGCGCTCGGGCCCGAGCTCGTGATGTCGACGACGCGCTCCTCCGACGCCATCAAGCTGATCCGCGACATGGTGCGCCAGCGCTTCGAGCCGAAGGCGATCATCTCGCCCGGCTCACCCGGCCTCTACGACGAGGAGTTCTATCAGGCGCTCGGGCCGCTGGCCGACTTCCACATCACCAACCTGCCGTGGGCGAACGCCAAGTCGCCTGTGACGCAGGCGCTCGCCGCGGCGTTCAAGAGCGCGCATCCGTCGAACCGCTTCGAGGTCGACTGCTTCAACGCCGGCTTCACGTTCGAGGCGATCATGATCGCCGCCGACGCCTTCAAGCGCGCCGGCACGAGCGACGGCCCGACGCTGATGAAGGCCGTGAAGACGACCGACATCGCCGATCACGTGATGACAGGCGGCCCGATCCGCTTCGACGAGAAGGGCCAGAACAACAACATCCAGGCCGCCGTGGTGCAGAACCGCGGCCGCACCCCCACCGTGGTGCTGCCGGCCGAGTTCGCCGTCGCGGCCCCGGTGCTGCCGATGCCGCCCTGGCAGGGACGGTCGTGAGAGTTCACGCGGGCCCGCGCCTCTCTCCGCCCTCGTCCTGAGGTGCTCGGCCGCAGGCCGAGCCTCGAAGGGCGCGGGCGGGCACCGAGGTCGAGCCCGTGCTGGATCGGATCACGGCTGTCCGTGGCCGCATGGTTCGAGACGGCCGCTACGCGGCCTCCTCACCATGAGGGGGAGCTCGGAGTACCGCGCGCCCCCCAGCCCTGCGATCGCCCGTTAGCCGCGTGCCGCCAGCGCCGCCTCGGCGTCGCGGCGGATGCGGGCGACCATCGACTTCAGGCCGTTGGAGCGCTGCGGCGTGAGATGCTCCTTGAGGCCGAGCTTCTCGAAGATGGTGGCCGGGTCGGTCGCCAGGATCTCGTCGGCGGTCTTGTCCGAGTAGAGCGAGAACAGGATCGCGATCAGGCCGCGCACGATGTGGGCGTCGCTGTCGCCGACGAAGCTCAGCACCGGTCCGTCGGCACCGTCGGGACGCACCTGCGTCGTCAGCCACACCTGGCTGGCGCAGCCCTGCACCTTGTTGGCCTCGACATGGTCGGCGTCGGGCAGCGGCGTGAGCGTGCGGCCGAGCTCGATGATGTAGCGGTAGCGGTCGTCCCAGTCGTCGAGCAGCGAGAAGTTGTCGAGGATTTCGTCCAGGGTCATGTCGCGTGTCTCGCCGTCGTGGCAGGCTTCGGTCGAGCCGCCGGCGCGGCCGTTCCCCGCATACATAAGGGGGAACGCGCCGGAAGGGAATTCGCCGTCCGGCGAAGAGCGCAGGCGCGCCTGATTCCGAGACCTCGACCTTCGATCCGTCATCCTGAGGCGCCCGGCGCAGCCGGGCCTCGAAGGATGCGGCCAATCAAGTCGGCGTCGCCGACTTGCATCGACCGTGTCGATCTCGGGCGAGCCCGAGATCGATGCCGTCGCCCTTCGAGGCTCGACCTGCGGTCGAGCACCTCAGGGTGACGGGGCGAGTCGGCCGTCAGGACCGTTGGCACTGAAAACGCGAACGGCGGCCCGGGGGCCGCCGCTCGGTCGTTCCGTGGTGTCCGGCTCAGCCCGGCGGGCGGCCGGCGTCCCGGCGGCCGGTCGGCCCGCGCCAATCCGGTGCGAGGTCGGCCGAGGTCAGCGTGTTCTGCGAGGCCTGCGGCCGCGCGAGGTCGCCCTTGAGGGCGGTGGCGCCGGTCGTGACCGGCGAGCGTTCGGACGAGGAGAGCGTCTCGCTCACCATCTCCATCATGATCTTCGCCCCGGCCTGGGCCTTCTGCCCGACCGCCACCGCGACCTGGGTGCCGATGGCACACACGTCGGGCTGACGGGTGCAGAACTGGCGCAGATCCGCGACCGTCGACGCGGCCGCGGCAGCGGCATCCGCCGCGCTCACCGCCGCCGCGCCGTCGCCTTCGGAGGGCCCGCGCGTGACGGTCGGAAGCAGAACCGCCACGACGCCGAGCCAGAAGGCCGTGCGCAACAAGAAACCCATTGTCCCTGTCCCTGTGTGCCCCGTCTCCCTCGTCCCGTGTCCCTGTTCATTGTTCCCCGAAGACGACGCTAGCAGTCGCGATTTGACGTGCGGTTCGGCGCGACGGTCGCATTCGAGACGAGTTTTAGGACAATTCGAACGATCGCATTCACCATCGATCAGGACCTTTCGGGCATCCCGTGCGTCGCCGCTTCAAGGGGTTGGGCGATTCGGCGGGGGCGAGGGAGAAAACGTCGATTTCATCGGCGCTAACGCCGTTCGTCCGCGTCTCTTGACGGACCGTTCACCAATTGACGTCGCGTTCACCATTCAACACCGCGTTCACCATCCGCGCAGAATGGATCGCGTCGGGACGGGGCTTTGTCGTGTGGAGACGAAACCGCTTCCCTGCGGGGCGGCGACCTTAGTGTTCGTTTAAGGGGGGTCTGACACGATCCCATCGACGCGAAGGGGCGTCCATGTCGGGACGTGCAGTGGGCGACGTGAGCGTTATCGGATCACTCGGACATTACGTGGACGCGCTGGTGCACCCCTCGGTGCAGGCCGACCCGCTCGCGCGGGCCCGCCACCGGGCGTTCATCGCACCGCGGCTGATCGGCAGCCTGACGGCGCTGGTCGCGTTCCCGGCGTGGCTCGCCTGGCGCGGCGCGCCGAGCGCGCTCGAGGTGCTGGTGTTCTGCTGGCTCGCCGCGCCGATCCTCGTCTCCTATTATCTGTCGCGCACCGGGCGCTACGAGAACGCGCATCTGCTCTCGGCGCTGGCGCTCACCGGCGTCGTCACGGTGGTCGCGGCGAAGACCGGCGGCATCGGCTCCTTCGCGGCGATCTGGCTCGTCGTGGTGCCGCTCGAGGCGGCGCTGTCGGCGTCGCGCCGCGTCGTCGCGCTCGCCTCGACCATGGCGCTCGGCGCCGCCGGCCTGCTGGTCGGCCTCACCGCGTCCGGCCATCTGCCGGCACAGATCGGCTTCGGCCACGACGCGGGCGCGCTCGCCGCGCTCGGCATCGTCTCGGCCTCGCTCTACGCGACGGGCCTCGCGCTCGGCGCCGAGTCGCTCGCCCGCAAGAGCTTCTGGCTCCTCTACGCCGAGGAGGATCGTTATCGTCTCCTCGCCCGCAACATGACCGACGTGATCACGCGCCACGGCCACAACGGCGCCGTGCTATTCGTGTCGCCGGCGGCCGAGCCGCTGTTCGGCGCGCGCGCCGCCGAGCTGCGCGGCCACGGACTGTTCGATCGCGTCCACATCGCCGACCGGCCGGCCTATCTGAACGCGCTTGCCGACGCCGCCGCGCACGGGCTCTCGGGCTCGGTGGAGTTCCGGGTGCGGCGCGATCCCGACGTTGTCGGCGAGCCGGTGCGTTTCATCTGGATCGAGATGCGTTGCCGCCCGCTCGATCGTGCCGTCGCCGGCCCGGACGGTGCGGCGCGCGAGGTGGTCGCGGTGATGCGCGACGTGACGGGGCGCAAGGAGCAGGAGCGCGCCGTCGAGGAGTCCCGCGCCGAGGCCGAGCGCGCCAACTCGGCCAAGAGCCGCTTCCTCGCCACCATGAGTCACGAGCTGCGCACGCCGCTCAACGCCGTGATCGGCTTCTCCGACATGCTGATCAACGAGAAGTCGCTCAAGATCACGCCCGAGCGGCGGGCCGAGTACGCCCGGCTGATCAACGAGTCGGGCAGCCATCTGCTCTCGGTCGTCAACGACATCCTCGACATGTCGAAGCTGGAGACCGGCGAGTTCGAGATTCGTGCCGAGCCGTTCGCGCTGGCGCCGGTCGTGCGCTCCTGCTGCGATCTTCTCGAGCTGAAGGCGCGCGAGCAGGACATCCGGCTGGAGACCGCGGTCGATCCGACGCTGCCCGAACTCGTCGCCGACAAGCGGGCGATCAAGCAGATCCTGATCAATCTCCTGTCCAACGCGGTGAAGTTCACGGACCGCGGCGGCTGCGTCACGGTGGCGGCGCGGCGCGAGGGGGCTCGCCTCGCCATCACGGTCGAGGACAACGGCATCGGCATCCGCGAGGCCGATCTCGTGCGCTGCGGCGATCCGTTCTTCCAGTCACGCGATTCCTACGATCGGCCGCATCACGGCACCGGCCTCGGCCTGTCGATCGTCAAGGGCCTGGTCGGCCTGCACGGCGGCGAGATCGGCATGACGAGCCGGCTCGGGGCGGGCACTTGCGTCACCGTCCGAATTCCGCTCGATTGCGATCCCGCCCGCACCGGCCGGGTGGCGGCGCGAGCCGCCGCGACGTCGACGGTGCGGCGACTGAACCTGCCGGGCGATCCTCCGCCCGAGCCCATCCCATCCGACGAGACGAGTGACGAGGCGGCGTTTGCGGTCAAGAAGCGTGCGTGATCCGGTCGACGACGAGGATGGGCGAGACGGCGGCGCGCGCGCGGCGCGGGCCGGTCGCGCGGGTGCGATCGCGCTGCGGCTCTTCGGCCGGCCGCGCGACACGCTGGCCGCCGCGGCCGGGATCGCGGCTTGCGCCACCGTCGTGATCAATGCGTTGTACATGCAACCGGGGCCGCATCCGGCCCCGATCTTCGCCCTGAAGACCGAACGGCCGCGCACCGCCACGCAAGGGGGGTCCTCGGCGCCGGCGCGCGACTCCACCGGCACGCTCGCCGTGCTGCCGCGGCCGCGCCCCGCCGACGCGCAGCCGCCCGCTAAATCCGACCCGACCCCGGCCATGGCCGCGAAGCCGGCTGTCCGCGCCCGTCCCGAGCTCGTCGGCGACATCCAGCGCGAGCTGATGCGGCGCGGCTATTACGACGGGGCCATCGACGGCATCGCCGGCAGCCGCACCGAGGCGGCGATCCGTGACTTCGAGCAGGCGCAGGGGCTGTCGCCGACCGGCGAGCCGACCGACGCGATCCTCAAGTCGATCACCCGCTCGCCCGCCAAGCAGAAGCCGGCGGCAGCGCCGACGCCGCGACCCGATCCGATCGCCGGGCTCCTGTCCGGGGGCTCCGCGCCGGCCAAGGCGCCGACCGCCCCGGTCGTGCAGGCGAAGGCGACGGGCGGCGCCGTCGCGACCCCGCTCGCCGCCCATCCGGTGGCGCCCGTGACGGCGACGACGCTCGCGGCGCCGCCGCCGCCCGCGCCGCCGCAGCCGATCGCCCAGCC
>NZ_NHSK01000237.1 GCF_016653355.1 Rhodoplanes elegans
CCCGTGACGGTGCCGGCCTGGGCCGGCGTCGCCGAGGCCGAGCGCATCGCCGTGCAGTCGGACCTGATCTGGACCGGCGACTACAACGGCGTGATCGGGCCGGAGTTCGGCGAGCGCGCCTTCACCGCCGTGAAGGCCTTCCAGAAGCGCTACGGCTACAAGGAGACCGGCATGCTGGAGCCGGCCGAGCGCAGCCGCCTCGCCGCGGCCGCGCAGGCCGCGCAGGCGCATGTCGGCTGGACGATGCGCGACGACCGCGCGAGCGGCGTGCGGCTCGGCCTGCCGGCCGGCCTCGCGCCCAAGGCGAGCCCGGCGGCGGGCGGCAACGGCACCCATTGGCAGTCCGGCAAGGGCGAGGTGCAGGTCGACACGTTCCGGATCAGCGGGCCGGACGTGTCGCTCTCGCGCGCCTTCGAGCAGCAGAAGAAGGAGCCGAAGACCCGCAAAGCCGACTACGCCGTGATGAAGGGCGACTTCTTCGTCGTCTCGGGCTTTCAGGGGCTGAAGAAGTTCTACGTGCGGGCGCACGGGCGCGGCACCGAGGTGCGCGGCATGGCGCTGTTCTACGACCAGAGCCTGGAGGGTACGCTCGATCCGGTGGCGGTGGCGATGTCGAGCGCCTTCGTGCCGTTCCCGGAGAGCACGGCCGGCATGCCGGCGCCGCGCCGGCGGGTCGAGTATGCCAGCGCCGTCGTGGTCGGCCCGTCCGGCGACCTCGTCACCGAGGCGCGGGCGCTGGAGCAGTGCCGCAGCGTCCAGGTCGCGGGCCGCGGCTACGCCGAGATCCGCACGACCGGCGACGGCCTCGCCCTGCTGCGCCTCTACGGTGCCCACGGCCTCGCGGCGCTGCCGCTGGGAACCGGCTCGCCCGGTCTGGCGGGGCCGCCCGGAGACAGCGTCACGCTGGTCGGCATCGCCGACCCGGACCGCCAGGACGGTGGCGCCGCGGTGACGACGCTGGCGGCCCGCAGCGGTCCGGGCGGCACGCTCTCGGTCCCCCCTCCGACGGGCTTTTCGGGAGCCGCCGCGATCGATGCGGGCGGCCGTCTGACGGGTGTGGTGAGGGCCGCGCCGACCCAGGTGGCCGGTCCGGGCGCCGCCGGCACCGGGCTGATCCCGGCCGACGCGGTCCGGCGGCTCCTGGAGGCGAACGGCATCACGCCGGCGACGTCATCGGCCGCCGACCCGAAGACCGCCGTGCTGCGGGTGATCTGCGTGCGGGATTGAACAGGCTGAGCTGCTGCTCTCCCACACCCGCTCCTCATGGTGAGGAGCGCCCGCAGGGCGCGTCTCGAACCATGTGGCCCCGACGCCGCGAAGCACGGGCCGCCACGTCCTTCGAGACGCCCGCTCCGCGGGCTCCTCAGGACGAGGACGGAGACCCTACTCGGCCGCCTCGGTGATGTTGTCGCGCGGCGGCTTGTGGTGCGGCTGGTTGAAGTGCGGCTTGCGCTTCTCCAGGAACGCCTGCATGCCCTCGCGCTGGCCGTCCGTCCCGAACAGGGCGTGGAAGGCGCGGCGCTCGAAGCGCAGGCCTTCGGCGAGCGGCAGCTCGTGGGCGCGCTGGACCAGCTCCTTGGCCGTCATCGCGGTCGGCAGCGACATCGCGGCGATCGTCTCGGCCGCCTGCATGGCGACCGTCATCAGGTCGGCCAGCGGCACCACCCGCGAGACCAGCCCGCAGCGCTCGGCCTCCTCGGCGTCCATCATGCGGCCGGTCAGCACCAGATCCATCGCCTTGGCCTTGCCGACGGCGCGCGTCAGGCGCTGGGTGCCGCCGAGGCCGGGCACGATGCCGAGCGTGATCTCGGGCTGGCCGAACTTCGCGTTGTCGGCCGCGATGACCAGGTCGCACTGCATGGCCAGCTCGCACCCGCCGCCCAGCGCGAAGCCGGCGACCGCCGCGATGGTCGGCTTGCGTGAGCGCGCCGGGCTGTCCCAGTTCGCCATGTAATTCGAGCTGAAATTGTCGATGAACGAGCGCGGCGCCATCTCCTTGATGTCGGCACCCGCCGCGAAGGCGCGCTCGGTGCCGGTGATGACGACGCAGCCGATCTCCTCGTCCTTCTCGAACGCCGCGAACGCCGTCCGCAGCTCTTCCGCCAGGGTCGAGTTCAGCGCATTCAGCGCCTTCGGCCGGTTCAGCCGGATGACGCCCACGCGCCCCACGGTTTCGACGATCAGGGTCTCGTAGGTCATGGTTCACATCCTTTTTGGACCGAGCCGGGGGTGCTCGGGCGCCGTGTCGAAGCGCGTCGCGGGGGTTCTGCAGCCGCGCGAAGGGGCGAAGAGGGAGGAGCTAGCCCGAACGTGCTGCATCGCAGCAGGGGTAACGCACCAGACCATTTCAAGCAATCACGATTCGCTTAAGATCGTGTGATCGTGAGGGTTCCACGAGGAACCGCAAAGCACAAAAAAGATGCTGCAGCGCATAACCGGGTCGGCAATTCAGCAGGCGTCGCGTATCCGGCCGGCGAATACTTGGTAACCATACCTATGTCGCGTTTCGCCGCCCGGCTCTCGATCTGCAACCAAAACGTGAAAAAGATGATCGGAGCCCGGGCGCCGCCCGTGCCGGCGACATCCGCCCTGCAGGCGCCGGCCCGCCGGCGGCCGAAGTCGTCGAAAGGGCGGCAGAGACGTGCTACAGGCGGCGCGTTCAGAGGTGCCGGGGAGCTCATGTCCGCCGTTTCCGTTACCGCCGTCGGCAAGGATGCCCGCGCCGACGCGCTCGTCTCGTCCTACGAACGCGCCGGCTACGCCCGCGTCGAGCCGGCCGTCCTGCAGCCGGCCGAGCCGTTCCTGGCCCTGTCGGGCGAGGACATCCGTCGCCGCATGTACCTGATCCCGGACGCCGGCGGCGACGACCTGTGCCTGCGCCCCGACCTGACGATCCCGGTGGCGCTCGACTATCTGGCGTCGCCCCAAGCCGGTCGACCCGCCCGCTTCAGCTATCTCGGGCCGGTGTTCCGCCAGCGCCCCGGCGCGTCCGGCGAATTCTGGCAGGCCGGCATCGAATCCTTCGGCGGCGCCGACAAGACCGCGGCCGACGCCGAGGCGATGGCGCTGGCGCTCGAGGCGACCGACCTCTACGGCGTCGCGGCGCCCGACATCCGCATGGGCGACGTCGGCCTGTTCGCGGCGCTGATCGAGGCGCTCGACCTCGCGCCGGTGTGGCGCCGCCGCCTCGCCAAGGACTTCAACCGCAAGACCGTGCTGGCCGAGGACCTGCATCGCCTCGCCGTCACGGGCCACAACGGGACGCCCGAGTACCAGGGTGTGCTCGCGGCGCTGTCCAACGCCGACCCGAAGGCGGCCCGCGCCCTCGTCGCCGACCTCCTGTCGATCGCCGGCATCACCACGGTGGGCGGCCGCTCGGTCGCCGAGATCGCGGCGCGCTTCCTGGAGCAGGCCGAGCTCGGCGCCGGCGCGGCGTTGCCGGCCGAGACCGGGCAGATCATCGAAAGGTTCTTCGCGGTCGCGGGCGCCCCGGCGACGGCGGCCGCGGCGCTGCGCCGCTTCGCGGCCGATGCCGGCCTCGACTTCGCCGCCGTGCTCGACACCTTCGAGGCGCGCAACGCGCTGCTCGCGACGAAGGGCATCGACACCGGCCGCATCCGCTTCGCGACCTCGTTCGGGCGCGGCCTCGACTATTACACGGGCGTCGTCTTCGAGCTGCACGACCCGCACGGCCGGGTCGACGGCCAGCTCGTCGCCGGCGGCCGATACGACGGGCTTTTCGCCCGGCTCGGCGGCGGCGCCGACGCATCCGGACAGGCCGACCCGATCCCGGCGGTCGGCTTCTCGGTGTGGATCGAGCGGCTGGTCGCGCTCGGCGCGGCGGCCGCTTCAGGGAATGCAGGAGCCGCGCGATGAGCGCCTTCGTCATCGCCGTGCCGGCCAAGGGCCGGCTGCAGGAGAACGCCGAGAGCTATTTCGCCCGCGCCGGGCTGAAGCTGGTCAAGCCGCGCGGCGCCCGCGAGTATCGCGGCACGGTCGCCGGCCTCCCCGAGATCGAGGTGGCGTTCCTGTCCGCCTCGGAGATCGCCCAGCAGCTCAGCCAGGGCGCCGTGCATTTCGGCATCACGGGCGAGGATCTGATCCGCGAGTCGATCCCGCACGCCGACGACAAGGTGGTGCTGCTGCACGGGCTCGGCTTCGGCTACGCGACCGTGGTGGTCGCCGTGCCGCAGGCCTGGATCGACGTGCGCAGTATGGCCGATCTCGACGATGTCGCCACCGCGTTCCGGCTGGAGAACGACCGCCGCATGCGGGTCGCGACCAAGTACGTGAACCTGACCCGCGCCTTCTTCGCCCAGCACGGCATCATCGACTATCGCATCGTCGAGAGCGCCGGCGCGACCGAGGGCGCGCCCGCGGCGGGCACGGCCGAGCTGATCGTCGACATCACGACGACCGGCACGACGCTCCAGGCCAATGCGCTGAAGATCGTCGAGGACGGCATCATGCTGCGCTCGCAGGCGAACCTGGTCGCGGCGCGGCGCGCCGACTGGACGCCGGCGGCGCGCGAGATCGCCCGCGTGATGCTCGATCGCATCGCCGCGACGGACCGCGCCGCGAGCTTCCGCGAGATGCGCACCCGCTTCCCCGGCTGCGACAAGACGCTGCTGACCGAAGCGCGTGAGAAATACGGCGTCGAGACGCCGTTCGGTGGCCCGACCTCGTCCGGCATGCTGACGCTGCACTGCCCGCCCGATCAGGTCCACGCCCTCGCCACCTTCCTGCGTGCGCACGGCGCGGCGAGCGTCGTGGTCGGCCCGCTCGACTACGTCTTCGCCTGCGAGAACCCGCTGTTCGACCGCCTCGAGGCGGCCCTGTAGGGCGGCGCGGCGCGACAATCCGGCCTTCGACTGCGAGGTGTTTCGGGTCCCCGGGCTGTCGAGCCTGGGACTGCCGGCTGGCGCGTGCTATCTTCGAGCGGGAGACCGAGAGAAGCCGATGCCGAACCCGCCGGCCGCCAGCCTGAGCTTGGACAAGGAGACCGAGACCCGCTTGCTGCACCTCGCGGAAGCGCGGCGACAGTCGACCGATACCCTCGTGCGTGAAGCGATCGAGCAGTATGTGGACCGAGAGGAACGCCGTCACCGGCTGCGGCTCGATGCCCTCGCCGCCTGGACCGAGTATCGCGCGACCGGGCAACACGTCACCGCAGACGAAGCCGACCTGTGGCTCGCGCGATTGGAAGCCGGAGAAGACACGGAGCCTCCGCTCCCTCACGCCTGACCGATGATCCCGCTCGTCTGGACACCGGCGGCACTGCGAGACGTCGAGCGTCTTCACGCATTCCTGGCGCGGAAGAACCGCGAGGCTGCGCGACATGCGGTACGCGCGATTCGCGAGAGCGTGAGAGCCCTCCGGGCTCACCCCGAAATCGGTCGACCCGTCGACTTCATGCCGCCAGAGTTCCGCGAACGGTTCGTCCAGTTCGGCAACAGCGGGTATGTGTTGCTGTACCGCTATGACGGCGGGCAAGCCGTCATTCTGGCCGTGCGCCACGGCAGGGAAGCCGGGTATTGAAGCCGGGTGTTGACGGTCGGCTGCGGCCGCTCCTCACCATGCGGCCAAAGCACATGCGTGCGGGCCGCCGGTACTCGGTCGGGGCTTGCCGACTTTATGCAGCAATCATTCTCAACCGGCTCACGCCGTCCCCGATCCGGCCTCGCCGGGGGTGCAGCCGCGGCGCTTCCGGAACACCACGAAATGCGACATCGTGAAGTTCACGACGAAGCTCACCAGGATGGCGCAGGCCTTGGCGAACCACACGGGCATGACCTGCGCGACCAGCACCAGGGTCGCCGTGTTGGCGATGGCGCCGAGCACGCCCGAGGCCGCGAAGGCGCCGTAGTCGCGCAGCCGCAACGTGCGTCCGGACTCCTCGGCGAACGTGAAGGTGGAATTGAGCACATAGGATCCGGTGACGCCGACCACCCAGCCCATCAGGTTCGCGGCGATCAGCATCAGGTCGTCGGCGTCGCCGCAGCCGCACAGGCCGGCGGCCGTCTCGAAGGCCCGCACGCTCGCGCCGGCCGACTGCAGCCCCATGAGCGCAACGAAGAACACGCTCGCATCGACCACGGTGTTGACGACACCGATGACGGCGAAGCTCGCAGCCTTGCGGATCATGCCGGCGCGCCGCTGCACCACGGGTACCGCCCGCGGGAACAGGCCTTCGATCCGGCTAGTGTCCATCTTCTCACCGTCCGTCCTCTGCGCAGTCCACCGATGCCACGCCTTCGCCTCACCGGGCCGGCAGGCTGACAGGCGACGATGGCACGACAACACAGGTCGCATCGTCTATAAGGCGCGCCGACGCAACCCGAAACTACACTCCGAACCCAGCACCGACACCATTCCATGCACAATGACGGGCCGATGACTCCGGGTGAGCCGGTATTACGGCAGGACGCGGGCCGTGGCAGCGCCGGGACGCTCGCCGGCGCGACGGAAACGATCCGTGCGACCGGCGCGGCGGAGCGCGCCGCCGCCGGCCTGTCGATCGTCATGCCGGTCTACAACGAGGCGGATGGGCTCGCCGCCTTGCACACGCGCCTCGTCGACGTCGCCCGTGCCCTGAAGACGCGCTGGGGCCTTGCCTGCGAGGTGGTCTATGTCGACGACGGCAGCCGGGACCGGTCGCTCGCGATCGCCTCGACTTTGCCGGCCGACGGCATCGACGTGCAGGTGATCGCGCTCTCGCGCAACTTCGGCAAGGAGGCGGCGCTGCTCGCCGGGCTCGAGCACGCGCGGCGCGGCGCCGTGCTGTTCATGGATTCGGACGGCCAGCATCCGCCCACCATGGTCGAGCGGCTCGCCGGACACTGGATCGACGACGGCTTCGACGTGATCTTCACGGCCAAGGCCCACCGGAAATCGGAGTCCTTCCTGCGCCGTTCGTTCGGCCGCGCCTTCTACACGCTGATCAACTGGGGCTCGCGCCACAAGATTCCCGAGGACGCCGGCGACTTCCGCCTGTTGTCGCCGCGTGCCGCCGCGGCGTTGCGCCAGCTCCCCGAGCGCAACCGCTTCTTCAAGGGACTGGCGAGCTGGATCGGCTTCCGCCAGCTGCGCATCGATTACGAGCCGGCGGCGCGCGAGCACGGCACCTCAAGCTGGAACTTCGGCGCGCTGCTCGGCCTGTCGATCGAGGGCCTCACGGCCTTCTCGGTGGCGCCGCTGCGCATCGCCAGCCTGCTCGGGCTTCTGCTCGCCGCGACCGCGCTGCTGTTCGGCGTGAAGATCCTGGTCGAGGTGCTGGTGTTCGGCAGCGACGTGCCCGGCTATCCGTCGCTGGTCGTCGGCCTGATGGTGATCGGCGGCGCCCAGCTCGTGATGATCGGGGTGATGGGCGAGTACATCGCCAAGATCCTGTCCGAGACCAAACGGCGCCCCGTGTATTTCATTGCCGAGCACAGCGTGAAGCGGGCCGACGAGACCGCACCGGCGGCGACGCCGGCCGTCGCCCCGACGGCCGCCGATCAGGAGAGGCCCGCGTGACCGCCGCCCCGCTGCGCCGCCTGATCCTGTGCGCCGACGACTTCGGCCTCGCCCCCGGCGTCGACGACGCGATCCTCGACCTGATCAGCCGCGGCCGCCTCAACGCGACGAGCGTGATGGTGCTGCCGCCGACCTTCTCCGCGGCCGAGGCGAAGCGGCTCGCGGACGTGGCGGAGGGCCGCGCCCAGATCGGGCTTCATCTGACACTGACGGCGCCGTTCAAGCCGCTCGGCTTCGGCTACGCGCCGCTGGCGCGCGACGGCAGCTTCCTGCCGGTCGGCAAGCTGCTCGCCGCCTCGTTCGTCACGCCGTTCGATCGCGACGCCGTGACCCGCGAGATCACGGCGCAGCTCGAGGCCTTCGTGCGCGCCTTCGGCCGACCGCCCGACTATGTCGACGGGCACCAGCACGTCCATCTGCTGCCGGGCGTGCGCGAGGCGCTGCTCGACGTCGTGCCGCAGACCGCCCCGGGCGCCTGGGTGCGCCAGTGCGGCCAGGTGACGGCGACGCTGAAACGGCTCGGCGATCCCAAGAGCCTGCTGCTCGACCGGATGAGCGGCGCCTTCCGCCGCCTCGCCGTCGCGCGCGGCGTGACGACCAACCCGGCCTTCGCCGGCACCTACACGTTCAAGCCGGAGGTCGACTACGCCGCCCTGTTCCCGGCCTTCCTGAAGGACCTGCCGGACGGCAGCGTGGTGATGTGCCATCCGGGCAAGGTCGACGGCGAGCTGAAGCGACTCGACCCGCTCACCGGACTGCGCGAGGCCGAGTACGCCTATCTGGGCGGCGACGCTTTTCCGAAGGTGCTGGCGGCGGCCGGTTTCACCCTGTCCTGAACTGCTGTCATTCCGGGGCGCGGCAAAGCCGCGAACCCGGAATCCAACCCCGAGGGCGGCGGATGTGGCTGGATTTCGGGTCGCAGTCGCTGGCGCGACCGCGCCCGGAATGACCGGGCAGAGGGGGTGCGGCAGGCTGCCACGGCCCCTCCCCCACCACCATTCCGCCGCCGAGACGACGCCCCATATAGGGGGCGCGCGCCGCGCGGTCGGTCGACCGCAGCCGCCCGCGCGATCGCCGGCCCGGCCGGGACGGCCCATCAGGAGACCACGATGACTCCGCAGGAACAGAAGCTCGTCGCCGACCTGTTCGAGCGCCTCGCCACCCTCGAGAAGGAGCCGCGCGACCCCGACGCCGAGCGCGCCATTCGCGAGGGCCTCGCCCGCGCCCCGAACGCGCTCTATGCGCTCGTGCAGACGACGCTCCTCCAGGACGAGGCGCTGCGCCAGGCGCAGGCCCGCATCGACGAGCTGGAGGCGGCCCTCGCTCCGCCCCCGCCGCAGCCGCAGGGCGGCTTTCTCGACAATCTGCGTAGCGCCGTGTTCGGCGGCGGCCAGCCTCAGCCCGGGCAAGGTCGCGGCTCGGTGCCCTCGGTCCGCGCCGGCGAGGGCGGCGGCGACCCGCGCGATCGCCGGCCCGGCCGGGACGGCGATCGCGCGGGCGGCTGCGGTCGACCGAC
>NZ_NHSK01000238.1 GCF_016653355.1 Rhodoplanes elegans
TCGGGGGTGGGGGGAATGACTCCCGGTGGTCGTGATTGCGTTCCGGCAACGGCCGTCGCAGCGCCGGCAGCTCCTCGCACAACTCGTCGAGCAGCCCGGTCAGCCGTCGCAGGGCGGCGCGATACGCGGCCTCGACGATCTCGCGCGGCCCGAAGGCCTCGATGATCAGGTCGATGGGCCCGTCCTGCAGATGAAGGCGGCGGCCGTCCGGCAGCATGCGGGCGTCGGGGCGCCGCGCGTTGCTCGCCGAGGCGGCCGGACCGGCCGTCATGATCGTCCACGGCCCCAGCTCGGCCCCTCGGCCGCGTACGGCCAGACGTTTCCTTCGACCGGCGGCACCAGGTTGCTGTCGTGATCGCCGAGCGTGCCGAGGCGGCGCACGTGATCCATGTGGCCGCCGAGCGCCGCGTAGTCGTCGAGCTTCAACGTAAACTCGATCGGCGCGACGAGCGCCGGCGTCGGCACGTAGCCGAAGGCATTGGCGGGCAGCCGCGTGACGTCGACCATGAAGGTGATGCCGCCGCCCGGCCAGACATAGACGGGCGCGCCGCCGCAGGTGACGCGGGTGAGCGTGTCCTTCACCGAGCGGGTGAGACGCACCGGATTCTCGGTGACGCCGGCCCGCAGCGAGCCGCCGGCGCCGGCGATGAACAGCACCGTGCAGAGCGCCGGCTCGCAGTTCTCCTTGATGCGCTCGGTGGAGGCGCGCAGCACCTCCGGCATCTCGGTCTCGACCGGCTTGAGGTTCTCGTCGAGCACGAAATAGGCGGCGTGCTCGCCCGTCGTCGAGACCATGAACAGCGTCATGCCGGGCTTCGCCACGGTCTTGTCGAACGGATCGAGGATCGACAGCGGGTCCGTGATGCTGGTGCCGCCCCAGCCGGTGCCGGGATCGGCGACCTGGAAGTAGCGCCCCGGCGTCGAGCGTCGACCCCGCATTTTTATCCCGGTCGGCTGGATGCCCAGCACCTTGCCCGACGCATGCTCCGACAGGACGCCGGTGATGTGATCGTCGACGACGACCACGTCGTCGACCTTCCCGAACCACTGCTTGGCGAAGATGCCGATGGTCGCCGAGCCGCAGCCGACCCGCATGCGCTCTTCCGGAACGCCGTTGATGATCGGTGCCTTGCCGGCTTCCACGATGATGGTCGAGCCGTCGTCGATCGTCAGCTCCACCGGCTTGCCGTTGGAGAGATCGAGCAGCGCCTCGCAGGTGACGCGACCCTCCTTCTTGGAGCCGCCGGTGAGATGATGCACGCCGCCGAGCGACAGCATCTGCGAGCCGTACTCGCCGGTCGTGACATGGCCCACGGCCTCGCCCTGCGCCCGTACGGTCGCCTGCTCGGGGCCGAGGAAGCGGTCGGTATCGACCTTCACCTTCACGCCGCAGTAGCTGAAGATGCCTTCGGTCACCACCGTTACCATGTCGACGCCGTCGACCTGGGACGAGACGATGAACGGCGCCGGCTTGTAGTCCGGATAGGTGGTGCCGGCCCCGATGGCGGTGACGAACAGCTCCTCCTCGGGAACGATCTCGCCGGCCCACTCGCTCTTGCGCTGGTTGAAGGCGACGACGCGGCCGCCGTGGTCGAGCGTGCGCTCGAGGATCACGTGCGGATCGACCCGGATCAGCTCGCCGTCGCGGTTGGCGTAGCGATCGCACGCGCCCGACAGGCCGGGGCGAATCCAGCAGGCGACCGGACACGCGTCGCAACGCACCTTGAGATCGGCCGACGTCTCGGCGGACGGCTGAGGATCCTTCATCACGGCCTCGTCTCGTTCGGGGTCCGGCCGATCGAAGCGTGCCAGGGCCGCCTTGAATGCGCGTGGGGGCGAGAGCGCGGTGCGGCCGGCCGCCGGGCCGGCTTTTCATTAGTGTACAAATGATCTGGCATCGCACGATCCTTGTCAAGGTCGCGGCCTCCCCTCTCCCCGCATGCGGGGAGAGAGTGGCTCGCCACGCCGCGGCGAGACGGGTGAGGGGGCGCTTCGTGGATACGGAGACGCCCCCTCACCCGAAGTCCGCGCGCGTGCGCGCAGACTTCGACCTCTCCCCGCACGCGGGGAGAGGTGACAAGAGGCGCCACGCGAAAACGTCCCTTCATCACCGCGCTCCCGCATGCGCGCGCAACCGCGCCACCGTCGCCTCGACGTCGCTCCAGGCCGGCCGCTCCGGCGCGAAGCGGCCGCGGACGTAGTGGACGATCTCGGCGATCTGCCAGTCGGACATGTGATCGGCGAAGGACGGCATGGCGCCGAGCGTGCCGAGGCCCTTCGGGTGAATGCCCTCGAGCATCACCCGCACCACCGTGTCGGGCGTGTCGGACTGCACCGCCGTCACCAGCGCCAGCGACGGCTTGGTGCCGTAGAGCGCCGAGCCCTTGCCGGGCTCGTGACAGACCGCACACGCGCCCTCGAACATGCGTCCGCCCGGCACCGAGACCGGCGCCCTCGCCCGCGGCGCCGTGGCCGCCTCGCGGGCCGCGGCGAGCGCATCGATCTCGGCCGCGCTCCTCGGCGCGTCGCCGAGCGAGGCGAGGTAGTGTGCCATGGCGCGAATGTCCGCGTCGGGCAGAACCTTCAACTCGGCGACGATCGGCGCCATCGGGCCGGCCGCGGCACCGTGATGGCGCGACCAGCCGGTGCGCAGATAATCGTAATAGGCCGTCTCGTCCCACGGCACCGGCGCCCGGTTTTCGCGATTCAAGGCGGGAGCTTCCCAGCCCTCCGCGACGCCACCGGAGAAACGCCGCGCACCAGTTTCCTCGGCGCCCAGAAGATTGCGCGGCGTGTGGCAGGCCGAGCAGTGGCCGAGGCCCTCGACCAGATAGAAGCCGCGGTTCCACAGGTCGGACTTTGACGGATCGGGCGTGAACGGCGTCGCCTTGTGGAACAGCGTGTTCCAGAACGCCATCAGCCAGCGCTGATCGAACGGGAACGTGAACTCCGGCGCCGGGGTCGCGTTACGCACCGCCGGCACGGACATCAGATAGGCATAGAGCGCCTGCAGATCCGCATCGGTCGTCTTCGCATACGAGGTGTAGGGGAAGGCTGGATAAAGATGTCGGCCGTCGCGGTGCAGGCCCTCGCGCATCGCCCGCTCGAAGGCCGGATAGGACCACGCGCCGATGCCGGTCTCGACGTCCGGCGTGATGTTGGTCGTCGTGATCACGCCGAACGGCGTGTCGAGCCGCAGGCCGCCGGCGAGCGGCGCGCCGCCCTCCTCGGTGTGGCAGACGAAGCAGGCGCCGAGATGGGCGAGCACCCGGCCGCGCTCGATGGTCGCCGCCGAGAACACCGACGGGTCGGGGCGCGGAATGGGCGCGATGGCGCCGCGCCACGGCGACGTCATCGCGCCGATCGATCCGATCGCGCCCACGGCTGCGGCGACCAGCGGCCAGACGATCGTCCGCAACCGCGACGGCTTGGCCGCAGGCGCTGCCGGCGGCAGTGCCGGTGCTGCGGCCGCCGGCGCCGGCGGGGCGACGCCGGCGGCGCGCAGGCCCGCGAGCACGCGCTCGGGCGTGAGCGGCAGCTCGCGGAAGCGGACCCCGGTCGCGTCATAGACGGCGTTGACGATGGCGGCGGCGCTCGGCACCGACGCCGACTCGCCGACGCCGAGCGGGTCGTCGTGAGGCCGCTCCACCATCATCACGTCGATCGGCGGCAGCTCTGGGAAGGTCAGGAGCGGATACGTCCCCCACTCGCGGCTGGCCACCGCGACGTCCGAGAACGTTACCTCCTCCTTCAACACCCGGCTGGTCGACTGGATGACGTTGCCGTGGATCTGATGGCGGACCCCGTCCGGATTGATCATCAGGCCGGAGTCCTGCCCGACCGTGACCTTGCTGACCGCGACCTCGCCCGTCGTCGTATCGACCGCGACGTCGGCCACCCAGGCCGCCCAGGCCGCGCCGTAGCCGGGGAACTTCGAATGCACGTAGAGCGCATAGGCGAAGCCGCGGCCGCGCCGGATGCCGCTCTCGTCCTCCCGCAGCCGGGCACCGACATGCGGCTCCCATTTTGCGCGCGCCGCGAGTTGCTCCACCAGATCTCGCGCGCGCTCGTCCCTCAGATAACGCAGCCGGTACTCGATCGGATCGACGCCGGCCTTCTCGGCCAGCTCGTCGATGTAGCATTCATGCGCGAAGGTGTTGGGCAGCGCCGAGACGCCGCGCAGCCAGGAGGCGCGGACGATCGGCGCCATGTCGTGACAGACGACGCGCTTGTTGGCGAAGTCGTAGGGCCCGATGGCGGTGCGGTCGCCCATCTGCGCCACCATCGGCGTCGGCGCGACCTTGCCGGTGAGCAGGAGCGGCAGCGTGTGGCAGACGTTGGAGGGATAGCGGGTCTGGAAGTCGTAGGCCGCGACCGAGCCGTCGGCATGCAGGCCGCCGTCGACCGTCATGATCTGGCCGGCGCCCTTCGGCTCCCAGGCGTGCTCCTGATCGCGCGTGAGCTGCACCCGGACCGGCCGGCCGACCGCACGCGCGAGCAGCGCCGCGTCGGCCGTCACGTCGTCGGCGCAGTTGCGGCCATAGCAGCCGGCCGCCTCCATCCTGATCACCTCGACGGCGCTCTCCGGCAGGTCGAGTAGAGTGGCGAGATCGCGCCGCAGCGGCACCGGGTTCTGCGTGCCGGACCAGACGCGCAGGCGTCCGTCCAAGACCTCGGCGACCGCGCAGGACGGGCCGATCGAGGCGTGCATGTGATACGGCCAGACGTAGGTGCGCTGCAGCCGCTCGGCCGCGCCGGCGATCGCCGCGTCGACGTCGCCCTGGTCGAGCAGCAGGCGCGGCGTCGACGGGTTCGCCGTGATGGTTTTCGCGAGATCGCCCATGTCGGGGAGCTTCGGGGTCGGCTTCCACGTGACCCGCAAGGCCCGCATCGCGGCCTCGGCGTTCTCCTCCCGCTCGGCGACGATGCCGACGAAATCCGCGATCACCACCACGGCGACGATGCCGGGGATGTGGGCGATCGAGCCCTCGTCGACGCTGATCAGGCTGGTGCCGACGAAGTCGCCGGCGTCGACGCCGGCATAAGGCGGCCGCATCACGCGGCCGTGCAGCATGCCGGGCACGCGCATGTCGTGGACGAAGACGAGGCCGCCCGTCGCCTTCGCCGGGATGTCGACGCGCGGCTGCGAGCGGCCGACGATGCGGTGCTCGGCGACGGGCTTCACCGGCACGTCGTCGGCCAGCGCCAGCACGATGCGATCGTCGCCGATCAGCTCGCCATAGGTGACGAAGCGGTTGTCGCGCGCGGGCGTCGCGTCATTCGCCCCGCTCGTCGTTTGCTCGTCGCCGGCCACGGCGGAGCGGCGCCGCACCACGCCGTCGTCGACCACCAGATCGGCTGCCGGCACGCCGAGCTTGTCCGCAGCGCGCGCCACCAGCGCGTGGCGCGCCTGGGCCGCTGCGCGGCGTAACGGCGGCGCCGTGATCTGGATCGTCTCGCTCGCGATGGTCGGACCCTGGTCGGGCGTCAGCGCGGTGTCGCCGAGCACCATCGCGACGCGGGCGAAGCCGACGTCGAGCTCTTCCGCCACGATCTGGGCCAGCGCCGTGCGGATGCCGGTGCCGAGATCGACATGTCCGTTGAACGCCGTGACGGCGCCCGAGGCCTCGACGATCACGAATGGAACGAGGGTCTCCGGATCGACTGTCGCGGGATCGACCACACCCGCCGGCGGCTCGACGACGGCGAGGCTGCCGCGTCGCGTCAGATAGTCGGTCCGGGTGAGGCCCTGTCGCTGCAGCATCAGCGCCCGCTCCCCTCGACGGCTCGCCGCTGCGCACCGACGTGCTCCACGGCGCGCCGCACTGCGGCGAGGATCTCCACGTGGGTGCCGCAGCGGCAGAGATTGTAACGAAGCGCCTCGCGGATCTGTTCGTCGGTCGGCTCGGGATTGGCGTCGACGAGCGCCGCCGTCGTCATGATCATGCCGTTGAGGCAGTAGCCGCATTGGGCGCCGGCCATCTCGACGAAGGCCTGCTGAACCGGATGCAGTGCGTCCGGCCCGCCGAGGCCCTCCAGGGTCGTGATGCTGCGGCCCGCGACATCGCCGATGTGCAGCACGCAGGCGCGCGCCGCGACGCCGTCGACCAGCACGGTGCAGCTCCCGCATTCGCCGAGGCCGCAGCCGAACTTCGGCCCGTTGAGGCCGAGATCGTTGCGCAGAACCGAAAGCAGCGGCGTCGTCCCGGGCAGCGACAAGGCATGCACGGTACCGTTGACGTTCAGGGTGATCAGCGGGTCGCGACGCGTCATCATGTCTCGGGGCGGATGTCTCGGGTCAGGGCGTCTCGGGTCGGATATCTCGGTCGTCTCTGCTCCGGCGGGCTCTCTCGGGCTGGTGGCCGGCGCCGCGTCGTTCTTCATTCGTATACTAACGAAAAAGAACTTCGCCCGCGACAGTTTGTTGGTGTTGCAATGCGGTCCTCCACGACTCGCCACGATGCGGCGCGACTGCACTTCCGCGCGGCAGCGAACGGCTGGTTTGCAGTGCGAATTGGCAAGAGACGCTCAGGGAAGAGGCACTTCCCTCGCCCGGCGCGAGTGGGGAAGATGGATCGGATCGCCGATGGGATCCGGCGCGTTGTCGATCGAGACCAAGGGGTGGCGATCATGCGGACACGACGTTCGGTCCTGGGCGGGCTCGCCGGCGCAGTCGCCCTCGCGGCGCCTCTGCGGGCACAACCGGTGCCGTCCGTGGCCCGGAGCCCTGCAACGGAGCCGGCCACCAGACCGATCCCGTCGACCGGCGAAGCCGTTCCGGCGGTCGGTCTCGGCACCTGGATCACGTTCAATGTCGGCAACGACGCCGTGCTGCGCGACGAGTGCGCCGCCGTCGTCGCCGCCTTCTTCGCCGCCGGGGGCCGGATGATCGATTCGTCGCCGATGTACGGGTCGTCGCAGGCGACCATCGGCTACGCCCTCGCCAAGCTCCATCATCCCGCGGCCCTCTTCTCGGCCGAGAAGGTCTGGACCTCGGCCCGCAACGGTCGGCCGCAGATCGCGCAATCGCTCGGCCACTGGGGCGTGCCACGCTTCGATCTCGTGCAGGTGCACAATCTGCTCGCGTGGGAGGCGCATCTCGACATGCTGCTCGACATGAAGGCGCAGAAGCAGATCCGATATGTCGGCATCACGACGTCGGAGGGCCGCCGTCATCGCGACGTCGAGGCCGTGATGGCCGACCGGCCGCTCGACGCCGTGCAGATCACCTACAATCCGGTCGATCGCGAGGTGGAACGTCGGATCCTGCCGCTCGCCCGCGAACGCGGCATCGCCGTCATCGTCAACCGCCCGTTTCGCGAAGGCGAGCTGACGCGCCGACTGGCGCGACTCCCACTGCCCACCTGGGCCTCCGAAATCGGGGCGGCGAGCTGGGCGCAGGTCATCCTGAAATTCATCGTCTCCCACCCCGCCGTGACCTGCGCGATCCCGGCGACCACCCGGGTCGACCATGTCCGCGAGAACCTCGCAGCCGCCGCGGATCCATTGCCGGACGAGGCGATGCGCCGGCGCATCGCCGATTACATCGGACGCCAGTGATGTCCGAGTGGTGGACCTACGGCCTCTCCGATTTCCTGATGTTCTCGCCCCGCGTCTACGACCGCCTGATCGCGGCCACCAACGCGGCGTTGTGGCCGGCCCAGATCGGCACGACGGTGCTCGGCCTCGTGGCGGCGGTCCTGATCGTCGCGCCGTGGCGCGGCGGCGCGCGGACCGTCCTTCCGGTGCTCGGCGGCCTGTGGGTCGTCGTGGCCTGGACGTTCCTGTGGGAGCGCTACGCCACCATCAACTGGGGCATCCTCTATGCCGCGCCGGCGTTCGCCCTGCAGGGCATCCTGCTGATCGTGGCGGGCCTCGCCCGGATGGTCGAGCTGCGGGAGCCGCGCGATGCGGCATCGGTCGCCGCCGCGGCCCTTCTCGTCGCGATCGTGCTCGGGTGGCCGCTGCTGGCGCCGCTCGACAGCCGGGGGTTCGCCACCGCCGAGAGCTTCGGTCTCCTGCCCGACCCCACCGCGCTCGGCACCCTCGCGATCCTGGCGGCGCTGCGCGGCGCACCGCGCTTCGTCCTGGCGATCGTGCCGATCGCGTGGGCGCTCGTCGCCGCGGCGACGCTCTACACGCTCGGCTCGTGGACCTGGGTCCTGGTGCCTGGAGCGACGACCCTGGCGGTCGCGCTCGCTCTCATCCGGCCGAGAGCGCCGTCGTCTCGCCGATGGTGAAGCCGGAGAAGTCGGCGGCGAGGCGCGCGGCCGCTTCGAGATCCGAGGCGGCGCTCGCGTGAATCACGAACAGCGGGTCGCCCCGTCCGACCGCGTCGCCGACCCCGGCCCGCAGATCGATGCCGGCGCTCTTGTCGAGCGGCGCCCCCGCGACCCGGGCGATGCCGGCGACCGCGAAGCCGTCGATGTCGGCGACGACGCCGGCCCGCGACGCGACCACGGTGTGGGTCAACCGGCCGGGCCGCACCGGCTCGCGCGCCCCCTGCGCCTGGATGATGCGGTCCAATGCCGCGCGGGCGGCGCCGGAGCCGAGCAGGTCCTCGGCGCGGCGGCGCGCCGCATCGCGGTCGCCCAGCGCCGGGTCCCAGGCGAGAATGCGGCTGGCGAAGTGCAGCACCTTGTCGCGCAGATCGGCCGGCGCCTCGGGGTTGTTCTCCAAGACCCAGATCACGTCGCGGGCCTCGAGCGCCGGGCCGATACCGCGGCCGATCGGCGCCGTGCCGTCGGTCGGCACCGCCTCGACCGCAAGGCCGAGGCCCGCGCCGACACGCTCGAACAGCCGCGCCAGCGTGGTCGCCTCGACCAGGCTCTTGATTCTCGCGCGTGGCCCGTAGGGCAGATCCACCACCACATGGGTCGCGCCGGCGGCGAGCTTCTTCGACAGGATCGACGCCACCGACCAGCGCGTCGACTCGAGGCCGAGCGGGCGCGTGATCGCGTTCATCACGTCGTCGAGGGTCGAATGATTGAGCCGCCCGTTCCAGGCGACGCAGCCGCGCGCCTGTTCCACCACGCGGCGCACGTCGTCGGCGTCGAGGTCGACGCGCGCCAGCGTCTCCATCGCGTCGGCCGTGCCGGCCGCCGACGTGATGGCGCGCGACGACGTCTTCGGGATCGCGAGCCCGTGCGCCGCGACGATCGGCACCAGCACCATGGTGACGCGCGAGCCCGGAATGCCGCCCATCGAATGCTTGTCGGCGACGATCGGCTCGCCCCACGCGATCCGCGAGGCGAAGCGCGCCCGCACCTTGGCGAGCGCCAGAACCTCGTCGTCGTCGAGCCCGCGATCGGCGGCGACCAGGAAGCCCGCGACCTCGCTGTCAGGATAGCGCCCTTCGACGATGTCGCCGACGACGCGCGCATACTCGGCTTCGTCGAGCGTTCCGCCGCGGATCTTCTTGCGCAACGCCGTGCGACTGGCGGGCGTCGGCGTGCGGGTGAGGACGACGGGCGTGCCCTCGGGCAGACCGAGCCTGTCGAACACCTCGCGGGTCAGGCCGACGCTGTCGGCCGGCAACGTGCCGGGCTCGGCGATCGCCACCTCGGCGCGCACGCTGCGACCGCGCGCGGCGAGGTCGATGCGGCCGGGACCGAGATAATCGTCGGCGCGCACCGTCGCGCAGTCGCGCGGCAGCACGGCGAGTGCCCGCTGGCCGGCCGCGATCGGCAAGCGGCCGAGCCGCAGCCGCACCGTCTGGGCCTCGAGAGCCGCGACGAAGCACTCGATGCCGACCGCGGGGGTCGAGTCGTTGGCGACCCGCACCACGGTCGCGGCCTCCGGAAACGGCGGCGTCGTGCGGTCGAGCCGCGCCCTGATCACGTCGGCGCTCTCGCGTCCGCGCGCGGCGAGACGCTGGGCGAGAATATCGGGCGGCGTCGTGATCTCGACGACGACGAGATCCGGCAGGCGAGCGAGCAGCTCCGCCACCACGGCGCGCGAGCCGTTGGCGACGACGTGGACGCCGCGGGCGAGATCGTCGAGACAGCGCGCCGGAACGCCATACCGCAGCCCGTGCGCGTCCCAGTCGATCAAGAACGCGCCCGCACCTTTCATCGCCGCGAAGGTCGCGTCGTCGACGGCCTCGTGCGCCTCGCCGCCGGCATCGGCCGGGCGCGTGATCACACGCCGGGCGAAGACGAAGCGACCCGTGTCGGCGAGCACGGTGCGCGCGCCGTCGAGCAGCGTGTCCTTGCCGGATCCGCTCGGCCCGACGACGAAGAACAAGAGGCCGGAGGTCATGGTCTGTCGCTCTGCGCGCGTGGATCGACGGCGGCGGGTTCTTCACCTCTCCCCGCGGCGCGGGGAGAGGTCGACGTCCGCGCGTCCAGCGCGGATGCCGGGTGAGGGGGCGCCTCGGTATCCATGAGAGGCCCCCTCACCCCGCCCCTCTCCCCGCATGCGGGGAGAGGGAGCGCGAGCGTCGTGCCTCTGTGACGACCGCATAGAGATCGCGCATCGTCCGAACCTCCCTCACGCCTCGTCGAGGCCGATGTCGACGGCCGGGGCGGCCTGGGTGATCTTGCTGGTGGAGATGTAGTCGACGCCGGTCTCGGCGATCGCCTTAATGGTGTCGAGCCGGATGCCGCCCGACGCCTCCAGCGGCACGCGGCCGGCGACCATCGCCACCGCCTTGGTCATGTCCTCGCACGACATGTTGTCGAGCATGATCACGTCGGCGCCGGCGGCGAGCGCCTCGGACACCTGCTCCAGCCGGTCGCACTCGACCTCGATCTTGGTCAGCGTCGGGAGCTTCTTCTTCGCGCGCGCCACGGCCGGGGCGATGCCGCCGCAGACGGCGATGTGGTTGTCCTTGATCATCACGCCGTTGTCGAGGCCGAGCCGGTGGTTGAGCCCACCGCCGCAGGTCACCGCGTGCTTCTCGATCATGCGCAGGCCCGGCGTCGTCTTGCGGGTGTCGATCAGGCGCGCCTTGGTGTGCGAGATCATCGCGACGTAGCGGGCCGTCTCGGTGGCGATCGCCGACATGTGCTGGACGATGTTGAGCGCGGTGCGCTCGCCGGTGAGGATGCCGCGCGCCGGCCCCTTCACCGTCATCAGGATCGCGCCCTTCCCGACCACGTCGCCGTCCTTCACCGTCACGTCGATCGCGAGCCGCGGCTCGTAGCGACGGAACACGGCGGCGGCGATCTCGATGCCGGCGACCGTCATCGGCTGGCGGGCGTTCATGGCGAAGTGCCCCTCCTCGTCCGGCTCGATCATCGTCTGGGCCGTGAGATCGCAGTAGCCGATGTCCTCGGTCAGCCAGAGATCGATCAGGCGCGCGACGGCGAAGCTGTCGTACATGGTCGTACCTTTCGAACGAGTCGATGTCAGCGGTGTGAACGGCTCGTCCGGACGCGGCGCGGAGCGCGCCGAGGAGCGGTCCGGCGGACGATATCGTGATCTAGTGGCGCCATGCCCGATCGAGCATCAGCAGCATCGCATTGACGACGAGCGCGACGACGGCGAGCAGCAGCGCGACCGCGAGCACGGTCGGCATGTCGCCGCGCTCCATCGCATGCATGACCATGTAGCCGAGCCCGTTGCGCGAGGCGAACATCTCTCCGATCAGGACGCCGAGCAGGCAGAGCGAGACGCCGAGCCGCGCCCCGGTGATCACCTCGGGCAGGATCGCCGGCAGCACCACGGTGAGCGAGGTCTGCCAGGGCGTCAGCCCCATCACGGCGGCGCTGCGGCGATAGACCGGCTTCATCTGGAGGATCGCGTTCATGGTGAACAGCGTCAGCGGGATCATGCCGTGCATGATGCCGAAGGCGATGCGGGCCGAGATGCCGAGCCCGAAGATCAGCAGCACGACGGGATAGAGCGTCACCTTGGGCAGCGAGTAGAGATTGACCAGGATCGGCTCCGAGACGACGCCGGCGGTGCGGTTCATGCCGAGCAGGATGCCGAGCGCGATGCCGCCGATCGTCGAGAGCACCACGGCGACCGCGAAGGCGCGCGCCGTCTCGGCCGCCTGATCCCAGAACTCCGCCTCGCCGAGCAAGCCGACGAGCCGCACCAGCGTCGTCACCGGGGACGGCAGGCCCGTGTTGGCGACGGCGAGATGCAGCGCCTCCCAGGCGAGCAGCAGGACGCCGAGCACGGCGGCGGGGCCGAGCACGTTCTTCATGTCGACGCCCCCGCCGTCATCGCCGCAACCGCGCCTGCAGGCGCCGGTCGACCGCGTCGAGCGCCGTGTTGACGACCGTGACGAGCAGCACGATCAGCAGCATCAGGCCGTACATCTCGCGGTTGTTGAAGTTGTTGTAGGCGTAGGCGATGGCGTAGCCCATGCCGGCGCCGGACAGGATGAACTCCGACGCGATGACCCCGATGAAGGCATAAGCGACCGCGAGCTTCACGCCGGTGAACAGATACGGCATCGCGGCCGGGAGGCTGATCTTGAAGGCGCGCTCGATCGGCCCCAGGCGCATGATCAGCGCCGTCTTGCCGAGCACCCGCGGGATGCGGTCGAGGCCGGTCAGGGTCGCCGAGATCATCGCGACGACGGCGAGCAGCACCGCGATGGCGATGATCGCCGACGGTCCGACGCCGAACAGGATGATGAAGACCGGGTAGAACATGAAGGTCGGCACCGCGTAGTAGCTGGCGAGCAGCGGCTCGACCGCGCTGCGCACCAGCGGCAGCGCGTGGATCACGGCGCCGACCAGGAAGCCGAGAACGACGGCCAGCACCGCTGCGGTCGCGACGCTGCGCAGGCTGACCAGGATGTCCTTCCAGTGCGTGCCGGAGACCAGAATGTCCCACAGGCTCGTCGCCATGGCGGACGGCGGGATCATCACGGACGCCGGAATCCAGTCAATCCGGCAGGCGAGCTCCAGCGCACCGACGGCGGCCGCGACGACGAGAAGCCTGATCCTGCCTTCGCGGGTCATCGCCTCAACCGTCGCGCAGATGCTTGAGGGACTCGGTGCGCAGCTTCTCCCACAGATGACCGGTGAGATCGCCGAAGCGCGGATGCGAGACGATGCGGCTGTCGCGGTCGACCTCCCAGCCGGTCTCGAGAATGTCGATGAACACGCCGGGGCGCGCCGACATGACGCCGACGCGGTCGGACAGCATCGCCGCCTCGTCGAGCGCGTGCGTGATCAGGAGCACGGTCGCCGAGGTCTCGCGCCACAGGCGCAGCAGCTCGTCCCCCATCAAGAGCCGGGTCTGCTGGTCGAGCGCGCCGAACGGCTCGTCGAGCAGGATCAGGCGCGGCTGCATCACCAGCGTGCGGGCGATGCAGACGCGCTGGCGCATGCCGCCGGAGAGCTGCGCCGGATAGGCGCCGGCGAACTGCTTGAGGCCCATGAAGCCGACCGCGTAGTCGACGCGCCGGGCGATCTCGGCCGCGTCGACGCCGGCCCGACGAAGCCCGAACGCGACGTTGTCCGTCACGCTGAGCCAGGGGAACGACGCATCCTCCTGGAACACGACGCCGACGCCGGCCGGCACGCCGTCGATGGGTCGCCCTTCGAACTCGGCCGTGCCTTCCGTCGGCTTCGACAGGCCGGCCAGCACGTCGAGCAAGGTCGACTTGCCGCAGCCCGACGGCCCGACGACGGAGAAGAACTCGCCGCGGCGCAGGTCGAGATCGATGGGGCCGAGCGCGTGCACGCACTTCGCCGTGCCGGGCTTGCCGAACACCCGCGTGACGCCGGTCAGGCGGGCGTGATGATCGTCGGCGTCCGACACGGGGGCGATCTCGGCGAGTGCCGCGAGGGTCATTTCTTGCCCTGGATGGACGCGGGCAAGAACGCCGGATCGAGCAGCTTGGACCAGTCCACCGGCCCGGTAACCTCGCCGATCAGCCGCAGCCCGTCGATGGTGCGATCGAGCTCGGCCTGGTTGAACTCACCGACGCTCCACATGCGCGGGCCCAGCATGTTGTCGACCGCGACCTTGGCGATGGCCGGCTCCAGCTTGAACGCCTTGCCGACGATCTCGGCGGCCTTGGCCGGATCGGCGTAGAGCGCTTCGACGCCGGCGGCGCGGCCGGCGATGATCGCCTTGAGCTTCTCCGGGTTCTTCTTGGCGAAGGCGCGGGTCGTGATGCCGACCGAGGTGGTCATCGGCGGCAGCAACTTGCCGTAGTTGACGACGGTGCGATACTTCGCGGCCCGGATGATCGACAGTGGCTCGATCAGCGCGGCGGCGGCGACGGCACCCTGCTCCAGCATGGTGAGGCCGTTGACGTAGCCGCCGGAGGCGACGCGCTCGACCTTGGAGGCGTCGACCCCCTCCTGCTTGAGCGCCATCAGCAGCAGCATCTCGGAGACGCCCTTGGGCGACGTGATGGCGACCTTCTTGCCTTCCAGATCCTTGAGCGACTTGATCGGGGAATCCGGCATCGTCACCAGCGACGCCTCGGCGGTCGAGCGCGTGCCGGTGTTGACGATGATCACGTCGAGTCCCTGGCGCTGCGCCGCGAGCGCGGCGGCGATCGCCACGTCGCCGTAGGGCGTCTCGCTGGCGAGCAGGTTGCGCACCGTGGTGCCGCCACCGCCCGAGCCGATGATCGAAGTGATGTCGACGCCGGCCTTCTTGAAGAGACCTTCGGACATGGCCACCGCATAGGGCGCGCCGTACATGCTGGTGCCCCACTGCGTCACCGAGATCTCGTCGGCGAGCGCCGGAGCGGCCGGGACGACGGCGGCGAGCGCCGCGCCGGACAGCCCGGCACAGATCACGAAAGCCCGAAGTGTTTTGTTGAACGACATCGCCGGTCTCTCACGGTGGGGGTTGCAGCGCGGCGCTTCGCGGTCCGCGCCTCCGTCGTCTCGAAGAGCAAGTCGTCGTCTGGCGCAGCAGGTCCGGTGCGACACCTGTGGAACAGTGTACTCACTATAACCGGGCGACAGGCGGCGACAACCGGAATGTCGGTGCGTCCTCTTTCATAATTTGTGCATCGCATGATGTCGGGCCGGGCAAACCGGCGCGAATTCGTTCAATCCGGAAGCGCCCGCGCGGCTTGTGCCAGGAGAAGAGTGTACACTACTCTCCGTCCAGCGGACTCCGCGGAAAATGGCCACGGCGACACATGACATACAAGGATCGAAAGGCTCGATCGGACGTCGCCGGCGCCGCCGCCGCGTTGCGATCCGCGGCACGCGGGCGCGGCCGCGCCGCACGGCCCGACGAGGCCGCGGTGCGGCCCGCGCCGCCCGTGGCGGGCGCGATGCCCCCGCGACCCTACGACTTCCGCGAGCAGATCGGCCATCTCCTGCGCCGCGCCTATCAGCGTCACGTCTCCATCTTCCAGCAGAACGCCGCCGATCCACAGCTCACCGCCGTCCAGTTCGTCACGCTGTGCACGCTGCGCGAGCGGGGGCCGAGCTCGCAGAGCGAGCTGGTGCGCGCGACCGCGGTCGACCAGGGCACCATCCGGGGCATCATCGAGCGGCTGACGGCGCGCCGTCTGGTGGCGATCGCGACCGACGGCGACGATCGCCGCAAGGTGATCGTCCATCTCACGGCCCGCGGCTCGGCCATGATCGACCGCATGGTGCCGAGCGCGCATCACATCACCGAACTGACGATGGGCGACCTCGAGCCGGTCGAGCGCGTCGCGCTCGTCCATCTCCTGCGCAAGATGACGGGCGACAGGGCCGGGCCGTGAGCCGGCGACCGTCGAGAGGACGCCCTTGATCCGCAGCCTTCGCAGAGGCCGAAGCGAAACGGCCATGCGAGCCGTGACTCCGCGGCCACCCCTTTTCCTCCCGCGCGGTTCCGTGCCACAAGGCGCGCGCAGCAGGAGGATGGCATGGCGGCAGCGCCGCGCCGCCGCGTTCGCCGGGGCGAGCCGATCCCGGTGTGGCGGCAGATCGAGATCGACCTGACCTTCGAGATCCGCACGGGCTTCTTCGGTCCGGGAGACCGGCTGCCCTCCGAATCGGAGCTGGCGAAAGCCTACGGCGTGCACCGGCACACCGTGCGGGTCGCGCTCGCCCGGCTCGCCGACGAGGGCCTCGTCGTCGCCCGGCAGGGCAAGGGCGTGTTCGTGGCGCGGCGGCCGGTCGAGTACGCGGTGACGCGCGAGTCGAAGTGGAGCGAGTTCGAGCAGCGCCTCGCCGCACGACCCGACGGCAAGCTGCTGCGGTCGTCGCGGCGCACCGCCACTGCGGAGCTCGCCGCCCTGCTCGCGATCGCGCCGGGGAGCGAACTCCTGGTGCTCGAGTCGCTGCGGCGCGCCGGTCCGGGCGTGTCGGCCTACTGCTACCACGTGTTCGAGCACGCCCGCTTCGCCGGCATCGACGAGGCGTTCCGGCGCCTGCGCAGCTACACGCCGGCGCTCGCCGAGCTCGGCCATCCCGAGTTCTTCCGCACCAGGACCTGGATCGACGGCCGGTTGCCGCGTGCCGACGAGGCACGGGCGCTGGCCGTCGCCTCCGACACGCCCGTCATGGTGATGAGCTACGTCGACGCCGGGCGCGACGGCGCGCCGATCCTGTTCGGATCGGCCGTGGTGCCGGCCGGGCGGCTGCGGTTCCGCGTCGACAGCCCGTGAGGCGCTGCGGCGACGCGCGGGTGTCACATCCCCGTCAGCTTGTCCAAATAACCTAGACAAGTTGCCCGGCCGTCGATGTGCCACGGGGCCCGCGGGCCCGGTGCCGTCCTCCTCCGGGCTCGCCGATCCGGAGAGACCAAGCCCATGTTAAACCGCCGCCGCTTCCTCGCCACCACGGCCGCCGTCGGTGCCACGCTGGCCGCCCCGGCCGTGCGGGCGCAGTCGCGCCAGACCATCAAGATCGGCCTCGCGCCCCAGCAGGCGACCCAGGCCGAGACCCGCAAGGTGTGGGAGCCGATCTACAAGATCGTCGCCGATCGCATGGGCGTCGGGCTCGAGCTGACCGTCGCCAACGACTGGGCCGGCATCTCGGTGGCGCTGGCGAGCGAGCAGATCGACGCCACCCAGATGGGTCCGTGGGGCTACGTGCTGGCGCGCGCCAAAGGCGAAGCGCGCATCGCCTGCACCATGCTGGTCAACGGCGAGCCGACCTATCGGGCCGTCATCGTCGCCCGCCCCGGGCTGAAGATCGAGAAGTGGCCCGACGACGCGCGCGGCCTCTCGATGCAGATGCTCGACGTCGGCTCCACCACCGGCTGGATGGTGCCGACCCACTGGTTCCGCCAGCGCGGGCTCGAGCCCAAGACGTTCTTCGGCCGCTACGCCGAGGGCGCCTCGGCGGCCGCCGCCCAGGTCGCCGCCGCCAACGGCCAGGTCGACCTCGCCACCGGCTGGGACATCCACCGCAACACGATGATCCGCAACGGCACGATCAAGGCCGATTCCAACACCGTCGTCTGGCAGTCCGATCCGCTGCCGAACGAGGTCGTCGCGGTGCGCCGCAGCTTCTCCGAGGAGATGCGCGTTGCGCTGCGCGACGCGCTGGTCGGCCTCACCGACGAGCAGAAGAAGCTGCTGCCGTGGCCCTACACGGGCTTCGTGCCGGGCACGCACGAACCCTACGAGGTGCTGGAGAAGATGGGCCGCGAGCTCGGCGTGCTGAAGGCGTAGCAAATCAGACCAGTCGTTCCGAAACGCGAGCCGAAGGCTCACGAGCCCGGATACGAGCTGCAGACACCGTCAACGGAACTGGATTCCGGGTCCGGCGCCTTGCGCCGACCCGGAATGACCAATGCAGGAGTTCCTGACGTGACCGACCATCCCGTCCGCGCCGCCGACGGCCGTTATCTGGAGCCGCGACTCGACCCGCTGTCCCGCACCGCCGTGATGCGGGCGCTGGTGTTGCTCGCGCTCGCCGTCGCCTTCGCCTTCTGCCTGAAGCTCGCCGAGGTGAACCCCGCCGCGCTCGCCCGCGGCTTTCCGCGGCTGCTCGAATGGGCGTCGAAGGGCTGGCCGCCCTATCTCGACGATCTCGACGTGTTCGCCTGGCGGGCCGTCGAGACCGTGGCGATCGCGACCGTCGGCACCGCCGCCGCGACCCTGATCGCCTTCCCGCTCTCCGTCTTCGTCGCCCGCAACGTCACGCCCTCGCCGCTCTTGTCGTTTCCGGTGCGCTGGATCGTCAACACGTTCCGGGCGATCGACACGGTGGTGTTCGCGCTGCTGTTCGTCACCGCGGTCGGGCTCGGGCCGTTCGCCGGCGTGCTCGGAATGATCGTCCACTCGGTCGGCGTGATCACCAAGCTCTATGCCGAGGCGATCGAGACGATCCCGAACGCGCCGCTCGAGGCGGCCGCCATGTCGGGCGCCAACCGCACCAAGATCGTCAGCTACGCGATGCTGCCTTCGGTGCTGCCGAGCCTCGCCTCGGTGTCGCTCTACGTTTGGGAGGCGAACGTGCGCACCTCGACGATCCTCGGCATCGTCGGGGCCGGCGGCATCGGCATCGAGATCAAGGCGGCGATCGACCTGCTCGACTTCCAGAAGCTGCTCACCCTGTCGGTCATCGTGCTGATCATGGTGACGGTGATCGACCAGCTCTCGGCCTGGCTGCGCCGCCGGCTGGTGTGAGGACGCCCATGACCGCCCATCTGCATCTGCCGCTCGCCGCCCTGCCACTCGACGCGGCCGCACCGCCCGCCCCGACGACGGCCCGGCCGGATCTGGTCGCACCGGTCGAGCCCGCCGCCTTCGCGTTACGCCACGTGACGAAGCGCTATCGCGACACGACGGCGCTCGACGACGTGTCGTTCACGGTGCGGCCCGGCGAGCTCGTCGCGCTGGTCGGTCCATCGGGCGCCGGCAAGTCGACGGTGTTCCGCTGCCTCACCCGGCTCGTCACGGCGGATGCCGGCCATGTCGACGTGCTGGGCACGCCGATCGATGCACTGCACGGCCGTGCGCTGCGCGACGTGCGCCGGAAGATCGGGCTCATCTTCCAGCAGTTCAACCTGATCGGAAGGCTGTCGGCGCTCGACAACGTGCTCGCCGGGCGGCTCGGCCATGTCGCGACGTGGCGGGTCGCGACCCGGCTCTTCCCGCCGGCGGACCGCCAGATCGCACTCGCCGCGCTCGATCGCGTCGGCCTGCTCGACAAGGCCTATCAGCGCGCCGACTCCCTGTCGGGCGGTCAGCAGCAGCGCGTCGCCATCGCCCGCGTGCTCGCCCAGCAGTCGCGTGTCGTGCTGGCCGACGAGCCGGTATCGAGCCTCGATCCCAGCTCCGCCGCCAATGTCATCGGCGTGCTGCGCGACATCGCCCGCGAGCATCGCATCGGCGTTTTGTGCGCGCTCCATCAGGTCGATTTCGCGCGCGACTATGCCGATCGCATCGTCGCCCTGCGGGGCGGGCGGCTGGTGCTCGACGCGCCGGCCCGCGACTTCGACGACGCGGCGTTTTCGCGCGTCTACGGGTCGGAGGCGTTGGCTGCGAGCATGTGATTGACGGACGGCTGCGGGACGATCTGGGAGAGCCGCGCCGAATCCGCTATGGACGCCGCGGTCCGGCCCACTTGTCAGCGAGCGTCCCGATGTCCGAACCCGCCGTCGATCTGCGCACCGATCCGCATTACTTCGCGCTGCTGACCAGCAGCTTTTCGCGCCTCGTCGGCCGGCCGCTGGTGCCGGCGGAGGCCGACGCGACGTGGCTCTATGTGGACGCGCCGTTCGTCTGCGTCGCCCACGACACCCAGGCCGATCCGCGCTTCGTCTACGCCAACCGGGCCGCGCAGACGCGCTTCGGATACGGCTGGGACGAGTTCGTCGGCCTGCCGTCGCGGCTGTCGGCGCAGGCGCCGGAGCGCGCCGAGCGCCAGCAGTTTCTCGACACCGTGGCGGCGCAAGGCTACGTCGCCGGCTATCGCGGCCTGCGGGTTAAGAAGTCGGGCGCGACGTTCTGGATCGAGGACGGCCTCGTCTGGCAGCTCCGCGACGACACCGGTACGCTGCGCGGGACCGCAGCGGTGTTTTCGACCTGGACGGATGTGGGGTAGCGCGGCCCCGACAGTTTCGGCTTCTCACGACCGCGGAGCGTGCGGTCTACCCCCCTCCCCAGCCCCCCCCCACAAGGGGGGAGGGAGCCGGCCACGG
>NZ_NHSK01000239.1 GCF_016653355.1 Rhodoplanes elegans
CTGCGACTGCAGCCAGGACTGCGCCTTGATCACGCCCTGGATGGTGTGCGGCACCGGCGCGTAGACGTCGTAGGGCGCCTTCGTCGTGGTCTCCCAGAACTTGCGCACCCGGATGATGGCGTGGCCGAGCCCCCAGCCGAAGGTGGCGTTCTGATAGTTGGCGACCTCGTAGGTCTCGTCGCCGATGCGCAGGATGCCTTTGGCGGGATCGTACTGGCCGCTGTTCCACCAGGCCGAGTTGTTGCAGGTCTCGAAATAGTCGCCGTAGGCCGTCTCCTGACGGCTCATCATCATCTGGGTCAGCTCCATGGTCTGGTAGACGGTGCCGCCCAGCGACAGCGTGCCGGCCTGCTCGGCCAGCTCGATCCCCTTCACCACGGTGTACTTGGCGCAGACGAGCCCCTGCGCGGCGTGCATCAGGTTGCCGTCGTTGGCGTTGTAGACGGCGAGCGGCGACTTGGCCTGGTTGGCGGCCGGGAAGCGCAGGCCCTCCAGGATGCGGGCCTTGTAGTCGACATTGTCGACGTCGCTCTCGCCCTCGTCGAGATAGTTGTCGCCGCCATAGGGCGAGCCGGTGTCCGGCACGTCCATCCGGTCCTTCAGATAGGCGATGTCGCCCTGCACGGCCTGGAAGGCGACGCGCGACACGCCCTGCTTGAGCTGGCGGGCCAGCGCCGCGAGGTCGCCGCGCAGGCCGGCGATCTCCTGGTCGATCAGCGCGAACTTCGCCTGCAGGGCTGTGTAGGCGGCGGCGAGCTGGTCGAGCTCCGGCGCCTCGTTGGCGGTGCGCATCGTGACGTTCTCGATGCCGCCGGTGCCGATCAGGATGTCGGCGATCGCGAGCGTCCCGACCGGGATCGACGGCTTGACCGGGATGGCCGAGGGCGAGCCCGGATAAGGCGTCACGATCGCGCTGCGCACCCGGGCGCGCGCGCCCGTCGCCGGCACCTGCTGGATCGCCGTGCCGCCGCCCGAGACCGCCACCTCGCGCTCGTAGTTGCGCGCCTCGACATAGCCGTCGTCCTCGCGGCCCTGGCCGATCAGCACCACCCACACCTTCTGGCCCAGCGTGATCGGCACCCACTCGGCGACCGACAGCGGGAGCGGCGCTTCGAGCGCATACATGGCGCCGGCGTCGTAGAGGCGCCCGGCCGCCACCTCGACGGCGCTCTGGCTGGTCGCGACGGTCGTGAAGCCCTTGTAGAGACGGCCGCTCACCAGGAGGTCGTCGGTGAGCCGGGAGATGCCCTCCTGCGGCCATTGGCCGAGACGGCCGTAGTCCTCCTCCGTGACCTCCTGATCGACGGCGAACACCGGGCGCTTGTACATGCGGGGTAGCTCCTCTAGCGGCGCAGCACGACGCCGTAGGTCGCGTCGTCCGAGACCTTGGCCAGGTCGCCCCAGACGAGCGGCCGGACCGAGTTGTGATCGAGGGTGAGCGTGTCGCGGGCGGCCCGCGTCATCGCGAGCGCGTCGGCGACCTCGGCGATGCGTGCCTCCGGGCNAGACGCTCGGCCGGATGCGCGAGCGGCCGACGCGGTTGCGCATCCGGCCGAGCGTCTCCGACGAGCCGTCCGCGAGCCGGACCGACAGATAGGCCTGCTCGTCGGCGCGGTTCGCCCGCAGGCCGCGGCCCCGCCGCGAGCGGCCGGCGAAGATGCCGCGGCCGCCCTCGCGCGCCTCCCACATCCGGCGCGGTTCCGCGTCGATCGCGGTCAGGCCCGGCGAGACGGCGTTCGGAATGAACACGTCGCCGCCGGACGTGAAGGAGAGCGAGATCACCCGCCGGCCGGCGAGCGCCCCGTCGGCGACGAACCGGCCGCGCAGCGTCTTGCCGACCTGGGTGGTCGCGCGCCGCGGTCCCGGAACGATCAGGCGCTCGGCCATCGCCAGCAGCCGGCCGGAGGCGTCGCGCCGGACGTCGGCGAAGACGAGGCGTTGCACGGTGCCGCCGCGATGCAGCTCCGGGCGCCACCGGCCGAGCACGATCGCGGCGGCCGAGCGGACTGTCGTGCGCCGGCCGACGAAGCGACCCTTCAAGGTGCGTTGAACGATGGTTGCGTCCGCCAGCAGGAACCGCACCGGCCGATGCCGCATCGGATAGTCGGCCGTGTAGATGCGGATCTCCGGGAGCCCGTCGAGCCACGCCTGGTGCGAGGCCGGCGTCGGCGCGCCGCCGGCGAAGATCGCGTGCCGCGGCAGCCGCGCCCGGACGAACTCGGCGTCCACATAGCCGCAGGCCATCCGATAGCCGAGCACGGTGGTCTTCGCCTCGTGGAACGCGCGGCTCTCGGCGACCACCTGGCGCTTGCGATGCAGCGGCCAGCCGGGGTTCCAGACGTCGACCGACCACGCCCAGGCGAGCAGCGGCAGCTGCGCCTCGGGACAGGTCCACGGATCCCACAGCGTGCGCAGGAGCGCGGCCTTCTCGAACAGCTCGGGCCACTGGTCGGCATTGACCAGGCTGTGACAGCGCTCGGCCGTGCCGGCGATCGGCAGGAGCGAGGGGAACGCGGCGCTCATGCGTCGATCCCCCAGCCGACCGTGATGCCGGAGATCCAGGGCGCGCCGTCGATTCCGCCGACCACGTCGGCGGCCGGCGTGATCACGTCGACGTGGCGGACCGCACCCGACTTCGCGACCGCCCCGATCGCCTGCCGGTGCAGCGTCTCGCCGATCCTGTGGCGCTCGGCGCCGAGCGCCGCGATCGCGGTCGCCGCGGCCGCGACGGCGGCCGCGGGGTCCGGCCCGCGCGGCACCCACAGCTTCACGCTGACCGGCGTCGGCACGATGCGGGCCGGACAGACCGTGACGATGTCGGTGGACTGGCTCGCGGCCTCGCCGTCGAAGGCCGCTTGAAGATCGCCGATCAGCGTCTCGGGCGGCGTGCCGTCGCCGGCGCGCGCCAGCACGATCAGGTCGAGCCAGCCGGCCGGGCGCTTGCGGGTGCGCACATGCTTCACCCGGTCGCCGTAGAGCTTGCGGACCCGCCACTCGTAGCCGCCGGGCGTCAGCCCGAACAGCGGCCGCGCCTCGTCGGAGAGCTGGGCGCGCGCCCGATACTCGTCGTCGGATTCGAGCACGGCATCGGCGCTGCCGGGCGTGCCCGAGATCACCAGGCGCTCGGTCGCCTTGTACGTGATGGCGACGTGGTCGAGATCGGCGCCGACCGACGTCGCGAGCCGCAGCGCGTTGGCATGGTCGTTGATCGCCTGCAGGACGTTGATCTCGCCGAACGCGAACTCTTGGGCCAGCACGACGCCGGCGTCGAACTGCGTCACCGGATTGCCGGCATCGTCGATCACGTCGAAGGCCGGCAGCTCGGGGTTCTTCACCCTGGCCGCGTCCCAGCGAGCCTTGAAGTCGAGGAGGCGTGCGCGGAGCGTCGCCTCGAAGTCGATCGCGGTCAGGGTCGGCGCGCCGATGCGCGACAGGTCGAGCGTGTCGGCCGTATAGGCGGTCATGACCAGCCCCCGGAGACGGCGGCCGTGCCGCGCGCCAGCGCCGTGATCGGCACCCGGACGTCGGCGTCCTCGGCGACCGTGTAGTCGCCGAGATGGCCGAACGGATAGAAGACGTAGCTGAAGACGAACGCGATCGCGCCGTTGCGGCCGTCCTTCAGGGCCGGCTCGATCTTGCGGAACCGGATCGCCGGCTCCTGCGAATGCACGGCCGTCACCATCTCGGCATAGGCGCGCAGCACGTTCGCGGCCGTGAGGTTCTCGCCCCGCAGCGGCGCCAGGTCGGCGCCGAGGTCGAGCCGCATCACGCGGGTGCCGATCCGGGTCGCGAGGATGCGCCGCACGCACGACTCCGCGTGAGCCCGGCCGCGCAGCAGGCGGCCGGTCTCCGGGTCGATGCCGGTGCGGGTGGTCCTCGCGGTCATGATCAGGCGCCTCCGCCCTTGCGGCCGGTGGACGGCTTCGCCTCCGCCGTGACCGCCTCGGCCGTAACCGGCGAGAGCCCGCCCCAGGGCAGCTCGGCCTCGGCCTCGCGCGGCGTGAGCGCGACGACCTCGCCGACCTTGCGCATGCGCCCGTCGATCGGCCGCGGCGTCGTGATCCGGTACTGCACCGTGTCGTTCATGGTCCCGTCGTTCATCGTGCTGCTCCTGTCAGGTGCTGCC
>NZ_NHSK01000240.1 GCF_016653355.1 Rhodoplanes elegans
GCGAATCCCGCGGGCGCGCACGAACGCCTTCAGCTCCCGAGCCGACGCGGTCAGTGCCGCTTCACCACCGAGCCCCTCGACGAGCCGATCCCACTCGGTCGAATCAAGATGGTTCCTTGCCATCTCCAGCTTGAATCACATCCCGGGTCCGACGGGAATCCCCTTATCTTAGCGCCTATGGGGCTCGTCCCGGCCATCCACGCCTTCGCTGTCCGGCCCATCCGAAAGACGTGGATGCCCGCGACGAGCGCGGGCATGACGGGTCCGAGACTGCCGATGCGGTATAGGATCTCCGAATGCGCCTGCCCTTGCACCCCCACCCCGAGACGCCCTGCCCGACCGTCGACGCCATAATGGTCGAAATCCTCCGCCCCGCGCCCGGCCGCCTGATGCTGAGCTATGGGATCGTCGGCCGCGTCGACGCGATCCGCTGGCCGGCGCCGGCGGCACCCGCCCGAACCGACGGCCTGTGGCGGCACACCTGCTGCGAGGCGTTTTTGCGCGACGGGCGTGGTGACGGCTATCTGGAGCTGAACCTGTCGCCGTCGACCGCATGGGCCGCGTACCGGTTCGACGCCTATCGGACCGGCATGCGTCCGGCCGACGACATCGCGGCGCCAGCGATCGAGATTCTTCGCGACGCAGGCCGCGTCACGCTGCGGGCGACGCTGACGCTCGGAGACTTGGCGATGGCGTCGGCCGATGCGCCCCTGCGGCTCGGCCTCTCGGCCGTCATCGAGGACACGGACGGCCGCCGCTCCTTCTGGGCGCTGGCGCACCCGCCCGGACAGCCCGATTTCCATCACGCCGACGGCTTTGCGGCTGCGCTGCCGCCCTGTACAGCATGAGCCGCCAAAGGTTTGATCTGATGAGATTCGGAATCGACCGGCTGCTCGCCGATCCGTCGCTACGGGCGCCGCTCGCCGGGCGCCGCGTGGCGCTGCTCGCCCACCCGGCGTCGGTGACGCGCGACCTGACGCATTCGCTCGACGCGCTCGCCGCCTGCGGCGACGTGCGGTTGACGGCGGCCTTCGGGCCGCAGCACGGGCTGCGCGGCGACAAGCAGGACAACATGGTGGAGTCGGACAACTTCACCGATCCGGTGCACGGCATCCCGGTGTTCAGCCTCTACGGCGAGGTCCGGCGGCCGACCGACGCGATGATGGACGGGTTCGACGTGCTCCTCGTCGACCTGCAGGATCTCGGCTGCCGCATCTACACCTTCGTGACCACGCTGCTCTACGTGCTGGAGGCCGCCGCGCGCCGGCGCAAGGCCGTGTGGGTGCTGGACCGCCCCAACCCGGTCGGCCGGCCGATCGAGGGCCTGACGCTGCGCCCGGGTGAGGAGAGCTTCGTCGGCGCCGGCCCGATGCCGATGCGGCACGGCCTGACACTGGGCGAGATGGGCGCCTGGTTCGTCGCGACGACCCGGCTCGACGTCGAGTACCGCGTCGTCATCATGGATGGCTGGGCCCCCGAGGCCGCGCCCGGCTTCGGCTGGCCGCTCGGCGAGCGCGTGTGGGTCAATCCCAGCCCCAACGCGCCGAACCTCGCCATGGCGCGCGCCTATGCCGGCACCGTGATGCTCGAAGGCACGACGCTGTCGGAGGGCCGCGGCACCACGCGGCCGCTGGAGCTGTTCGGCGCCCCCGACATCGACGCGCGCGCCGTGCTGGCCGAGATGGCGCGGCTCGCGCCGCAGTGGCTCACCGGCTGCGCGCTGCGCGAGATCTGGTTCGAGCCGACCTTCCACAAGCACGTCGGGCAACTCTGCCACGGCGTCCACGTCCACGCCGAGGCGCCGCTCTACGACCACGCCGCGTTCCGGCCGTGGCGGCTGCAGGCGCTCGCCTTCAAGGCGATCCGAGCGCTCTACCGCGACTATCCGCTGTGGCGCGATTTTCCCTACGAGTACGAACTGGAGCGCCTGGCGATCGACGTCATCAACGGCGGTCCGGACCTGCGCGCCTGGGTCGACGACCCGGCCGCCACGCCGGCCGACCTCGACGCACTGACCCGGCCCGACGAGGACGCCTGGGTCGAGGAGCGGCGGCCGTACCTGCTCTACTGAGCGGCAGTCCGCCCGCCCGGATCGCCGCGGCGGCGCGAAGAATCCCTTCCGCGGGCCGCCCGAGGTGCTAAACCGGGGCCGAAAAATCGACCCCCGTCGGAGAGTTCCCGTGCCCCTGGTCCAGCCCTTCCGTGCCCTTCGCCCCGCGCCGGGTCGTGCCGCCGAGGTTCTGGCGCCGCCCTACGACGTGCTGTCGAGCGACGAGGCCCGCACCCGCGCCGCCGGCAAGCCGTGGAGCTTCCTGCACATCTCCAAGCCCGAGATCGACCTCGATCCCGGCATCGACCCCTACGCCCCCGCCGTCTACGCCAAGGCCCGCGAAAACCTCGACCGGATGATCGAAGAGGGCGTGCTGATCCGCGACGACGTGCCCGGCTATTACGTCTACCGCCTGACCTGGCGCGACCGCGTGCAGACCGGCCTCGCCGTCACGGCCTCGGTCGCCGACTACGACACCAACCGCATCCGCAAGCACGAGCTGACCACGCCGGCCAAGGAGGACGACCGCGTCCGCCAGATCGAGGCCGTCGGCGCCCAAACCGGCCCCGTGATGCTCGCCTACCGGGATTGCGCGAGTCTCGACGCGCTGCTCACCCAGGTCACGCAGACCGAGCGGGCCGTCGACGTGACGGCCGACGACGGCGTCCGCCACGAGATGTGGGTGGTCGACGGCCCCGAGACCGTCGCCCAGCTCACCCGCACCATCGACGTGCTGCCGAACCTCTACATCGCCGACGGCCACCACCGCTCGGCGGCGGCCTCGCGAGTCGCGGCGGCGCGCGGCGGGCCGGGCTCGCACGGCCAGTTCCTGGCCGTGATGTTCCCCGACCACCAGATGACGATCCTCGACTACAACCGGTTGATGAAGGACCTCAATGGCCGCACGCCGGCGGAGCTGCTGGCGGCACTCGGCGCGAATTTCGAGGTGACGCTCGCCGACGGCCCGCTGCGCCCGGCCGCGAGCCACGAATTCGGCCTGTTCGTCGATGGCGCCTGGTACGCGCTCGCCCTGCATCCCGAGCTGGTGCCGGCCGACGACCCGGTCGGCCGCCTGCCGATCACGCTCCTGACGAAGAACGCGATCGAGCCGCTGTTCGGCATCACCGACCAGCGCCGCGACAAGCGCATCGACTTCGTCGGCGGCGGCCGCGGCGTCGAGGAGCTGGCCCGGCGCGTGCAGGCCGGCGACGCGGCGGCGGCGTTCTCGCTCTACCCGACCCAGATGGTCGACCTGATGGCGGTCGCCGACGCCGGCGAGATCATGCCGCCGAAGTCGACCTGGTTCGAGCCCAAGCTCGCCGACGGCATGGTCAGCCACGTGCTGGATTGAGGCGGACCGAACGTCAGGCCTCGGCGGCGGGTGACGTATTCGCCTGCCGCTCCTCGACTAGCCCGACGAGCATCCGCAGGACGTCGACCAACGCCCGGACATCGTCCGGCGTCACGGCCGCATCCAGCTCGCCATGCGTGAGAGCATTGCGGGTCTTGGCAATTCCGCGCAGCCGAGCCGCCTCGCTCGGCCGAAGGAAGCCTTCACCTGCGAGATACTCGACCAGGCGAGACGCCGTTTGCGGGTACCGGAAGGCATCGGTCATCAAGGCGCGACCCGCGGCTTCGAAGGCCGCCCAACCGAGCAGCAGCGCGGCCGAGAAAACGCCAGCCTCGACCAGACGATCCACTTGGTCGATCTGCCTGGCGATCGCTTCGGCGGGCTGTACGGCAAGCGACACCGGCGCCGTCGCCGGCGACACCACGATGACCCTCAGCTCCCATCCCGGCTGGTCCTTCACGAGCCGCTGAAGGCGCTCGAGCCGGCCCGAATTTCCGTTACGGCCGACGATTTCGACGACTAGCTTCTTATCGTCGCGAATGGCGATCACGTCCGGCGTGATCCCATCCAGGAAATGCGGCGCAAGGGGCGGCCCGGGCGCGATGAAGACCTCGTAGCCCTCCGCTTCGAGCTGGGGAAGGAGCCCGGTCAGAACCTCTCTTTCCGACGCACCGACGGTCATTCGAAGTCCTCGAACGGGTTGTCGCTGATCCTGACGTAAACCAAGGGCCTTTCTGCTTCCAAGGCCTTCGCGAACATTTCGGTCCCGGGTGAGAATTCAAGTCCCATTCCGGGGTCGAACTTCTGGACGACGATGCGCTCGACTTGGCGATCGTCCACGTAGATATGTCGGCTCAGCGCGTCGACAATGAGCTTCACGATGTTGTCCAGATCCCCGCGCATCGGCTCGGCTGGCAGATTGTAGATCGTCATCGCAATTCGCCCCTCCGAGGCGAAGTGCGGTTGCGGCAGCGCGGAGCGGCTGGCATCGCGGACTTGGCGTTTCCAGTCTTCTTTGGTGACGGCACGGGCCGCCTGCAACGACACCGGCGTGCCGGGCACGATGAACTCGATCGGAAACTGGATTTCCATGAAGCGGACCGGTATCGAGACGGCATGAACCGGACCGAGTATGTTGTCACCGCCGCCTGCACGCAATCCGCGCATTCAAGCGTTGTCTTCCCGCATCGACTCGCGGCGGCGTCGTACAGCCCGGAGATGCGGTCGCATTTGTCCCCGATGCCGGCACCCTGATGACCTCCCCATGACCCACGTCGCCACCCTGATCGTCGATCCCGCGGTGCCGGATCTCGATGCCGCGACGGCGGCGCTGGCGCGCACCGCGCTGCCGTCGCCCGGCCTGCCCGACTGGCTCGCGCCCGGCATCGCGGTCGACCTGCCGTTCACGCCGCGCGGCGCGCTCGACGAGCGGGCGCTGGCGACGCGGCTGCGCGAAATGCTGGCGCCGCGGCTGATCGACGTCGTCGTCCAGCCGATCGCCGACCGGCGCAAGCGGCTGCTGCTCGCCGACATGGACTCGACCATGATCGGCCAGGAGTGCATCGACGAGATCGCCGACATGATCGGCCGCAAGGCCCATATCGCGGCCATCACCGAGCGGGCGATGCGCGGCGAGATCGCCTTCGAGCCGGCCCTGGTCGAGCGCGTCGCGCTGCTCGCCGGCCTGCCGCTCTCGTTCATCGACGAGGTGATCGAGACGCGCATCACCATCAATCCCGGCGCCCGCGCGCTGGTGCGCACCATGCGCGCCAACGGCGCCTACACGTGTCTCGTCTCCGGCGGCTTCACGCTGTTCACGGCGCGGGTCGGCGCGACGATCGGGTTCGCCGAGCATGTCGGCAACGTGCTGGAGATCGGCCCCGACAAGCGCCTCACCGGGCGCGTGCTTCCGCCGCTGATCGGCCGCGAGGCGAAGCGCACCGCCCTGCACGAGCGTCGTGAAAAGCTGCGGCTCGCGCAGCACGACACCATGGTGGTCGGCGACGGGGCGAACGACCTCGCGATGATCGACGAGGCCGGGCTCGGCTTCGCCTATCATGCGAAGCCCGCGGTCGCGGCCGCCGCCGACGCCCGCATCGATCACGGCGACCTCACGGCGCTGCTCTATGCGCAAGGGTATCGGGCGAGCGAGTTCGTGGAGGCGTGAGCTGGGGGTGGGCGCATGCGTCGCTGGCGGGCCGACGCAGCGTCCCGCTCGTCGGCCGCGTGCCCCGGACAAGGCGCATCGGGCCGCAGGCCTGATGCGCCGCAGAGCCGGGGCCCAGGGGCCGCACGACGGGCGGCACGGCGACCACCTTGCCTGATCGCCCCTGGGTCCCGGTTCGCGGCGCGATGCGCCGCGCCCGGGACACGAGGCCTCACGGCACGACCGGCCTCACTGAATCGCCGAGCGCACGTCGGGCGCGGTGCCGCCGCGATCGCTGCCCGAGAGCGTGCTCGGGAACTCGAAGAACTTCCGCAGCACGCCGGGCGCCACGGCCGAGATCGGGTTGACCCGCAGCACCGGCGCGCCGGGCGTGCCGACCACCTCGTAGGTGACGCCGAGCAGGCCTTCCTTGTCGCCGCCGCCGAGGAACAGGCCGACGATCGGGATCTGGCCGAAGGCGTTGTTGAGCCCGTAGAGCGGCACGAAGGTGCCACGCATGCGCACCTCGTTGGCGGCGAAGTCGAGCGCGCCTTCGAGCGTGGCGCCGACCATCGGGCCACGCACCACGCCGTCGCGCAGCGTCAGCCGCCCCGGCGACTTGGAGAACTCGACCCGCATGCGGGAGAACTCGACGCCCGGATTCTGCATTCCGGGCGCGCCCGACGCGGCGACACGGTCGAGCGAGGCCTCGCCGCGCACCCAGAAATCGCGGACGTTGAGGACGCCTTCCTTCGGCCGCTGATCCGGGCTCGGCGGGTCCATGGCGACCCACATCTGGCCGCCGAACATGCGCGGATAGACGTCGGTGAAGCGGAACAGCGCGCCGGCGTCCTTGCTGTCGACATACATGACCTGACCGCCGCCGCCGACGCGGCCGCGGAGGTCGCCGATCAGCGCCGCGTCGGCGCCGATCTTGGCGGAGAGGTTGAAAGCGTCGATCTTGCCGCCGCGGCGCACGAGCTTCAGGTCGACGGCGCGCAGCGCCTCGCCGTTGAAGCCGGCGAGCGCGCCGATCTTGGCGTCGACGTCGAGATCCATGGTCGGGCTCTGGCGCTTGGGATCGTGGCTCGAGCCGCCCATCACCGACTTGACGAGGCCGCGCCCGTCGAACACGTCGCCCCGGATCGTCACCTTGATCAGGCCGTCGGCGCCGCGCTCCGCCTTGAGGGTCGCCTTGTCGCCGTCGGAGAGGCCGAACACCGGGAACGAGGCGGCGAGAAAATCGCCGTTCGGATCGAGCTCGACACCGCCTTTCACGCCGACGCCGGCGCCGTCGATGCTCAGATCCTCGAAGCGCGCCGCCTTGCCGCGGCCCACATAGGTGAACGCCGCCTTGGCCGGCTTGCCGGGCGGCTTGGTCCAGCCCGGCAGCAGATTGTCGATGCGGGCCGGGCCGAGATCGGATTCGACCAGCAGCCGGTTGTCCTGGTCCGGGTTGGACGCCAGCCGACCGGACAGCTTGATCGGGATCGCACCGGCGACGACGTTGCCGACGTCGAAGCCGAGCTTCGTCCGCGCCGCGTCGTCGATCGTGGCGGTGAGGCGCAGCTCGGCGTCCTCCTCGCCCTTCGCCTTCTTGTACTCGATCGCCGCCGGCACGCCGCCGACCTTGACGTCGCCCTTGACCTGATAGCCCTGCTGGGTGGCGGCGACCCGCAGCGTCTGCGCTTCGAGCTTCTGCGACAGCGCGAACTTGTCGACGCCGAAATTGGTGACGTCGGCCGCCACCGTGTAGTTGAACGTGCCGGGCGGCGGGTCGGACTCGATGCGGGTCGAGACCGTCACCTGCGCGCTGACGGTGCCGCGCACCGTGGCGGGATCGAGCGGCACGCCGGCGCTCTCGCGGATATGGTCGAGGGCGAGGAACTCGGCCGCCGCCGGCGCCGGGCCGTCGACCCGCGCCCGCACCTTGGCGGGCGGCTTCGGCCCGTGCGAGTCCGGCACCTCGAAGAGCCCGTTGGTGACCGTCATCCGGCGCCCCGACGGCAGCTCGGCGACGCCGCGGCCGAGCGCGACGGCGATCTGGCGGCCGCGCACCCGCATCACGAGGTCGGACTCGCGGATCGGCGGCAGCGCCTCCATCAGCTTCACCTGGGTGCCGTTGGTGACGATCTCGATCGAGAGACCGTCGTCCGGCACCGGCGGGCCGCCGGCCCGCAGCGTCGAGAGCGGCGCGTTGGTGGCGATCTCGATGCGGTCGAGCGTGCCGCCCGCCATGTTGTCCATCACCCATTCGCGCACCGGCGGGTTCACGAAGGGCGGCCAGATGCGCTTGAACGAGGTGGCCGACATGTTGCGGGCCGCCATGCCGACGACGAGCCGCGGATCGCCGCCGGCGAGATCGACGAAGCCCGACATCGCGACGTTGACGTCGCCGCCGCCCGCTTCGCCGTGCTGGATGTCGAGCCGGCGGGTCGCCGGATCGAAGCGGCCGCGGACCAGCACGCGGTTGACCAGCAGCGGGTTCTCGCCGTCGGCGGCCGAGCCGAGCACGACGCTGCCGCCGCGCAACGCGAGCTGCCACGGCTTGCCGGCTGCGGCCGGCGGCTCGGCCTGGCCGATCAGCGTCATGCGGGTGGAGCCGGAGACCAGCTGGAACGGCGTCACGATCATGCCGCGCGCAGCGTCCCACTCCAGGCTCGCCTCCATGCGATCGACCGTGACGCGGTTCAGCGCGTCGCCGATCTCACCGATCATGCCGGGGCCGGCGAGCAGGCGGCCGCTGGCGAAGCTCGGCACGCCGTCGGCGCCGATCTCCGCCTTGAGGCTCGCCGAGATGGGCAGGTCGGACTCGACGCCGCCGTCGAGCCGCAGCGCCATCAGGATGTCGCGCACCGAGACCTTGCGGGCCTCGACCCGCACGGCCCGCGTCCCCTGCGGCGTCGTCTTGACGGCGCCGACCACGACCCAGGGCCGATCCGGGTCCTGCGACCCGACCGTGACCGACAGCTCGCCTGGCTGCGGCCGGGTCATGCTGACGTGGATGTTCTCGAAGCGAGACTGGCGGCCGCTGCGCTGGTCGTCGACGACCAGGTTGCCGCTTTTCAGACCGACCTCGGTGAGCGCGCCGCCGTCCAACCCGAGCTTGCCGAGGCTGTCGATCCAGGCGAGCACGGCCGCGAAGCTCTCGGCGGCGCCGCGCTGCGGCTCGGCCGATCCGTTGGCGTCGGCGGCGATGCCGCCGGTCGGCGGCTCGGCCTTCAGCCCGACCGGGGTCGAGCCGGCGGCGGCGAGCACCGGCGAGGTGGCGATCGGGCGCTTGTCAGCGCCGGCGAACACCGTGACCTTCCCGTCGGTCTCGACCCGCAGCGCGATCTCGGCGCCGACCAGGCTGATGCTCTCGGCGCGCGGACGGCCGGACAGCAACGTCCCGGCCGTGAAGCCGGCCTCCGCCTTCGGCGCGGTGGCGACCACGGCGCCGTCCTGATCCTTGACGACGATGTCGCGGATGCGGACCGCCATGCGGCGGCCCTCGTCGAGCTCGATGACGGTGCCGCCGACCTCGACCGAGTAGTTGTTGCCGAGATTCTCGGCGATCGCCGCGGTGAGCCACGGGGTGGCGATGTCGAGCGGGATCGGCCCCATCGTCAGTCGCCACCACAGCCCGCCGCAGACCAGGCCGACGAGCAGGACCGGCCCCCCGGTGGCGAACAGGCACACCCGGGTGGCGCGGCGGCTGCACGTGTAGACGACGGCCCGGCGGGCATGCCAAGCGGCGCCGCGCAGGTCGAAGGCGAGAAGGTGGCGCAGCGCTGCCGCGGCGGCGAGCCTGGCCGAGCTCGTCGCGCCGGCGCCGAAGGCGGCGCAGCCGGCCACGAAGCGGCGGCCGAGCGGCTGCGGGCCGGG
>NZ_NHSK01000241.1 GCF_016653355.1 Rhodoplanes elegans
GGCCCGTCCGGCGCCGGCCACGCCGGTCGCCTCGGTCCCGGTGCGGCCTCGCCAGGCTCCGGCCGAGCCCGCCCCGGGCGCGACCGGCGGCACCGCCGCGGTGCCGCAGCAGACGCTGCCCTGGCCGACCGCCCCGGGCAACTGAGCCCCGGGCAACCGAGCCTCGCGACCAGCTCCGCGTCGCATCCGCGATCGTCGGCGATACGCGCCGGCGGCCTTGTGCTATCGAGAGCGCAGGGCGTCGTCGACGACCCCATTGTCCTGTCCGTCCGGACCCGGTGCCCCGCACCGGTCCGTCGTCCATTGCGAGAGGCCGTTCGGCGCCCCGATGTCCTTCACGATCGCCATTGTGGGCCGCCCCAATGTGGGCAAGTCGACCCTGTTCAACCGCCTGGTCGGCAAGCGCGTCGCGCTCGTCGACGACCAGCCGGGCGTGACCCGCGACCGACGCGAGGGCACCGGCCGGCTCGGCGACATCGACTTCACCGTGATCGACACGGCCGGATTCGAGGAAGCGTCGATCGAATCGCTCGCCGGCCGCATGCGCGCCCAGACCGAGACCGCGATGGCGCAGGCCGACGCCATCCTGTTCCTCATCGACGCCCGCGCCGGGCTCACGCCGACCGACCGCGCCTTCGCGGCGGCGGTGCGCAAGACCGGCCGGCCCGTCGTGCTGGTCGCCAACAAGAGCGAGGGGCGCGCCTCCGAGGCCGGCGTCTACGAGGCCTTCGGACTGGGGCTCGGCGAGCCGGTCGGCGTCTCGGCCGAGCACGGGCTCGGCCTGTCCGACCTCTACGACGCGCTGCGCGAGGCGCTGCCCGATCTGACCGAGGAGGCCGCCGCGGCGACGCGGGCCGAGGTGCTGGCCGAGCGCGAGGCCAAGGCCGCGGCGCGCGACGGCTTCACCACGGACACGGCCGAGCCCGCGGCGGCCCCGGCGCCGCGCCCGGTCCGCATCGCCGTGGTCGGTCGCCCGAACGCCGGCAAGTCGACCCTGATCAACCGGCTGCTCGGCGACGAGCGCCTGCTCACCGGGCCGGAGGCCGGCATCACGCGCGACTCGATCGCGGTCGAGCTCGACTGGCACGGCCGCGCCTTCCAGGTGCACGACACCGCCGGCATGCGGCGCAAGTCGAAGATCGACGACAAGCTCGAGAAGATGTCGGTGTCGGACGCGCTCGAGGCGATCCGCTTCGCCGAGGTGGTGGTGCTGCTGATCGACGCCACGGCGCCGTTCGAGGAGCAGGATCTGCGCATCGCCGACCTGGTCGAGCGCGAGGGCCGGGCCCTGGTGATCGGCCTGTCCAAATGGGATCTCGCCGAGGGTGAGACCGGCGCGCTCACGCGGCTGCGCCAGGAGGCGGAGCACCGGCTGCCGCAGCTCGCCGGCATGCCGGTCGTCGCCGTCTCGGGGCTGACCGGGGCAGGGCTCGACCGGCTGATGCAGGCCGTGCTGGACATCCACGCGATCTGGAACCGCCGCGTCCCGACCAACGCGCTCAACCGCTGGCTCGACAGCGCCATCGACGGCCATCCGCCGCCCGCCGTCTCGGGCCGCCGCCTGAAGCTGAACTACATCACCCAGCCGAAGGCGCGGCCGCCGAGCTTCGTGCTGTTCTGCTCGCGCGCCGACGCCGTGCCGGAGTCCTACAAGCGCTACCTGATCAACGGCCTGCGCGAGAGCTTCGACCTGCCCGGCACGCCGATCCGCCTGACGCTGCGCGAAAAAGCCAATCCCTATGCCACCCGCGCCAAAGGACGCTGAGGCGGGGCAGGGCATCTCGGATCCGGGCGGCGACCCGGCGCCGGTGCCGCACGGTCGGCGGCGGGCGGCGTTCGGCTTCGTCTTCGTCACGGTGGCGATCGACATGCTGTCGGTCGGCATCTTCGTGCCGGTGCTGCCGCGTCTGGTCGCGGACTTCATGGGTGGCGACGAGCCCGCCGCGGCCACCATGTACGGCCTGTTCGGCATCGCCTTCGCGCTGATGCAGTTTTTCTTCTCGCCCGTCCAGGGGGCGCTGTCGGACCGCTTCGGGCGGCGTCCCGTGATCCTCTTCTCCAATCTCGGGGTCGGGCTCGACTATGTCGTGATGGCGCTCGCGCCGACCATCTGGTGGCTGCTCGCCGGCCGGGTGATCTCGGGCGTCGCCTCCGCCTCGATCGCCACCGCCTTCGCCTACATCGCCGACGTGACCGAGCCGGAGAAGCGGGCCGCGCGCTTCGGCATGCTGGGCGCCGCCTTCGGGCTCGGCTTCGTGCTCGGCCCGGCGATCGGCGGGCTCGCCGGCAGCGTCGATCCGCGGCTGCCGTTCTGGATCGCCGCCGGCCTGAGCCTCGCCAACGCGGCCTACGGCTACTTCGTGCTGCCGGAATCGCTGCCGCCGGAGAAGCGGGCGCCGCTGCGGCTCGCCCGCGCCAACCCGCTCGGCGCGCTGACGCTGCTGCGCTCGCAGCCGCAGCTCCTCGGCCTCGCCGGCGTATGGTTCGTCAGCCAGCTCGCCCATTTCGTGCTGCCGAGCCTCGGCGTGCTCTATCTCACCTTCCGTTACGACTGGGACGCGCGCACCATCGGCTTCACCATGGCGGCCGTCGGGCTCGGCGCCGTGATCGTGCAGGGCGGCCTGATCGGCCCCGGCGTGCGGCTGCTCGGCGAGCGTGGCGCGCTGCTGCTCGGCGCCACGGCCGGCGTGATCGGGCTGACCATCCAGGGGCTCGCCCCGCACGGCTGGATGTTCTGGCTCGGGATCCCGTTCAACAGCCTGTGGGGCTTCGCCCACGCGGCCGCCAACAGCCTGATGAGCCGCCGGCTCGGCCCCTCCGAGCAGGGCCGCCTGCAGGGCGCCAATGCCTGCATGATGGGGATCGCCGGGCTGATCGGGCCCGGCCTGTTCTCGCAGGTCTACGCCTTCGCGCTGGCGCATCCCGGCGCCTTTCCAGGGCCGGGCGCACCGTTCTTCGTCGCCGTCGCGCTGCTGCTCGTCGCGATCGCGCTGGCGGTGCGGGCGACCCGCAGCCCGCCGGCCGGCGCGGCCGGGGACAAGGTATCAAGCTGATCGACACGGGTGTCATTCCGGGGCGGCGCGCAGCGCCGAACCCGGAATCCAGCCGAGAGCGCAGGTATTACCGCTGGATTCCGGGTTCGCGGGCTTCGCCCGCGCCCCGGAATGACGGCGAACGGATCGTCCGACCGCGGCGGATCAGTCCGGCGGATTGTAGTGGAGGAGGCGGCCGGCGCGCAGGTCGAACAGGCGGCCGGTCTCTTGGAAGCTCGGCAGGCACAGCGACAGGATCGCGGCCGCCGCCTCCTCGGGCGGCTGCACGGTCTGCGGATCCTCGCCCGGCATCAGCTGCGCCCGCATGCGGGTGCGGGTCGGGCCGGGATTGACGACGTTGACCTTGACGGGCGTCGTCGCCGTCTCGGCCGCGTAGGTGCGCCCCATCATCTCGAGCGCCGCCTTGGAGATCGCGTAGGGGCCGCGATAGGCCTTGCCGGAATGCGCCGCGCCCGAGGAGACGAAGACGACGCGGGCCGCCGGCGCCTTGCGCAGCAGCGCGTCGAAGCAGCGCAGCAGGTGCAGGTTCGCCGTGACGTTCACCTGCATCAGCTCGTCCCACTCCTTCGGGTCGACATGCGACATCGGCGTCACCGGCCCGAGCCGGCCCGCATTGGCGACCAGGATGTCGAGGCGGCCGTAGCGATCGTTGAGCACCAGCGCGAGGCGGGCGATGCCGTCGGTGTCCGCGAGGTCGAGCGGCACCAGCGTCGCGGCCTCGCCGCCGGCCGCCTGGATGGCGTCGTCGAGCTCCTCCAGGCCGCCCACCGTGCGGGCGACCGCGACCACATGGGCGCCGGCCTTGGCGAGCGCGACGGCGGTGGAAAAGCCGATGCCCCGCGAGGCCCCGGTGACGAGCGCAATCTTGTCGGCGAGCGGTTTGGTCATGCGACAGAACTCTGGGAGGAAAAGAATGAACGATCTGCGGTTCGTTTTAACCGGCGCGGTCGCGTGCACAAGCAAAACCGCGGTCGCGTCCCACCGCGCGTAGGCAGGCTTCAGTCGACCGCGGTAATCACCACGGCGTCGGCGGATCGGGTGGTCGCGCCGTGGAAAACGGCCTCGATATTGTTGCCGTCCGGGTCGAGCACGAAGGCCGCGTAGTAGCCGGGGTGATAGTCGCGCGGTCCGGGGGGTCCGTTGTCCCGGCCGCCGGCGGAGAGAGCCGCGGCGTAAAAGCGGTCGACCGTCGCCTGGTCCGGCGTCTGGAAGGCGAGATGGATCCGGCCGGTCGGCGGCGAGTCTGCCGTGACGCCGCTGACATACAGCTCGTCGGCGTAGAAGAAGTTCGCCCCTTCCTCGCCGATCCGAATGCCGAGGGCCGCGAACACGGCCCCGTAGAACCGCCGGCTCGCCTCGATGTCCGAGACGACGAGTTGCAGATGGTCGATCAGCCGCCCGCAGCGCCAGGTCCCCGTGTGCATGCCGGAGCCCCTCAGCTCGCCTCCGCCAGCAGCGAGAGCTGCGACTTGCCGTTCTTCTCGGCGGCGAGGTCGGTCAGCGGGGTCGGGTACTCGCCCGTGAAGCAGTGGTCGGTGAACTGCGGCCGCGCCGGGTCGCGGCGCTCCTCGCCGACCGCGCGGTAGATGCCGTCGACCGACAGGAAGGCGAGGCTGTCGGCGCCGATGTACTGGCGCATCTCCTCGATCGAGTGGGTGGCGGCGAGGAGCTTCTCGCGCTCCGGCGTGTCGATGCCGTAGTAGTCGGGATGCGTGATCGGCGGCGAGGCGATGCGGAAATGCACCTCGGTCGCGCCGGCCTCGCGCATCATCTGGACGATCTTCACCGACGTGGTGCCGCGCACCAGCGAGTCGTCGATCAGCACGATGCGCTTGCCGGCCACCACGGCGCGGTTCGCGTTGTGCTTCAGGCGGACGCCGAGCTCGCGCACCGACTGGGTCGGCTGGATGAAGGTGCGGCCGACATAGTGGTTGCGGATGATGCCGAGCTCGTAGGGCACACCCGCCGCCTGGGCGTAGCCGATCGCCGCCGGCACGCCGGAGTCGGGCACCGGCACGACGACGTCGGCGGGGGCGGCCGCCTCGCGGGCCAGCTCGGCGCCCATGTTCTTGCGGACCTCGTAGACGCTGCGGCCGCCGACCATCGAGTCGGGCCGCGAGAAGTAGATGTACTCGAAGATGCAGGGGCGTGGCGCGACCGCCGGGAACGGCTTGTAGCTGTGGGCGCCGGTCTCGTCGTAGACGAACACCTCGCCGTTCTCGATGTCGCGGACATACTTGGCGCCGATGATGTCGAGCGCGCAGGTCTCCGAGGTGACGATCGGGCAGCCGTCGAGCTCGCCCAGCACCAGCGGCCGGATGCCGAGCGGGTCGCGGGCGGCGATCAGCTTCTTGTTGGTCATGGCGACCAGCGAGTAGGAGCCCTCCAGCTCGCGCAGCGCCTCGACGAACTTGTCGACGAAGCGGTTGCGGCGCGAGCGGGCGACCAGATGCAGGATCACCTCGGTGTCGCTGGTCGAGTGCATCATGGCGCCTTCGCCGACCAGGCGGCGGCGGAGCGTCAGTCCGTTGGTGAGGTTGCCGTTGTGGCCGACCGCGAAGCCACCCGATTCCAGCTCGGCGAAGAACGGCTGGACGTTGCGCAGGATGGTGCCACCGGTGGTCGAGTAGCGCACATGCCCGACCGCGATGTGGCCGGGCAGCTGCTCGATGATGTGGCGCTTGGAGAACGTGTCCTCGACCAAGCCGAGCCGACGCTCCGAGTGGAAGCGGCTGCCGTCGAACGACACGATGCCGGCCGCCTCCTCGCCGCGATGCTGCAGGGCGTGCAGGCCGAGCGCCGTGATGGCGGCGGCGTCGCGATGCCCGTAGATGCCGAACACGCCGCATTCCTCGCGCAGGCGGTCACCGTCGAGCGCCGGATCGAAACAGGTGGGGGCGGCGCGCTCGGTCGAAACGGTCATGGACGGGTCCTCGGGCCTTCGGTGCGGGCCGGCCGGGCCCGCGAGGGTGGCCGGCGGCGACGCCGGCCATGAAAAACAGAAGATCGACCGCTCCGTCGATCCTGCTTTCGCAGGGGACGGACCGGCCGACGCATCGGTCGCGGCCTCTTCAGGGCGCGCGGGTGGCTACAGCACGGTCACTACCGCAGGGTCACGGCCGGGCCGCTCGGGCCGGCGAGCTCCGCCCGCTGCTCGCGCTCCGTCGGGACACGATCGGAGCGCTGCTCGGGCGGTGGCTCGGCATCCTCGTCGGCGGGCCGCTTCTTGAACCGCTTCAAGATGGTGTTCTCGGGGTCTTCCGGCAACAGCGACATCAGCCATTGTCCGGTGCCCTGCAGCACGACCCGCGACCTGGCGTTGCGCACCGCCTCCGGCTGCGACTTCGCCGGGACCAGCCAGTCGAAGAAGATGAAGGCGACGACGACGATCAGGAGGCCGCGGCCGAGCCCGAACAGGAAGCCCAGCGTGCGGTCGAGCGCGCCGATGCGGCTGTCGAGGATGCGGTCCGAGATACGAACCGTCAGGGCCGAGACGATGATGAGCGTGAGCAGGAAGACACCGCCCGCCACCGCGCCCATCGCCACGTAGTCGTTGTTGAAATACTGCTTGGCCCAGGGCAGCAGCTTGGGAAACGAGTAGAGCGTCGCGACGGCGGCGCATCCCCACGAGGCGATCGACAGCACCTCGCGCATGAAGCCGCGCACCATGGCGAGCAGCCCCGAGACCAGCATCACGACGATCAGGAAGATGTCCAGGTACATCTAAGGCGGGCTCGCTCGCGGGCGCGTTCAAAGAGGCGCGGTCACACAGGGGCGCGTTCGCAATGCCGCCGGAGCGATACCCGGCCGGCGGTGCGGCCCGTGTATAGAGCATTTTCCGCCGCCCTGGGAACCGGCCGGTCCGACAAATCCACGGCCCCGCGCACGGTTCGCCGGCCCCTGTGGCGGGACGGTCATGCACGGGGGAGGGCCGTCTCTCGGGCAGTGCGGCGCTATTCGGTCCGCGGGATCGCCCGCAGGCGTTTCGATCGATATCGGGCGAGGAGGCGGTCGCGCAGCACCCGGAAGAACCCGGGCGGCAGAAAGCCGTAAGCCGCGGAGCCGAGATCGCCCGGAACCACGGGCCGCAGGTCCGGACCGGGCCAGACGAAGTCGTTCGCCTCCGTCAGCACCACCCAGGATCGCTCGGCGTCGAGGCCGAGTCGCTTCTTGGTGACTTGGGGGATTTCCAGTCCGTCGGAGGGATCGGACGGTGCCGAGTGGGTGATCGGGAGCACCCGCACGCGCGGTGCATCGTCGTCTCGGATCACGACCAGCACGATGGCGCAAGGCCGGTCCTTGGCTCCTTCGTCCCGCCCTTCGCGGGCTTTCCGCGCCCACAGATAGGCGTATCGAACGACCAGGCCGGGACGGGGCAGCGGCCAGCTCACGGGCGCCAGTCTTTCAGCTCCTCGTCGAGATGCTCGTGGCCGGGCGGCACCTCGGACTCGGCGATGCGGGCGATCTCGTCCTCGGTGAAGGCGTCCAGCTCGACCACGCGACGGTCGCGCTGCTTGAGGCGGGCATACTCGTCGGCCGACAGCACCACCAGACGGTCACGGCCGTTCTTGGTGATGGTGACCGGCTCGGTCAGGGCCTTGTCGGACAACGTCCCGAAATTGCGAATGAACTCCGCCGTCGACACCTTCATGGGCGCATCATCTGCATGATCTGAATTATACAGATCATGCGCGTGATATCCTGGTTCGGCAAGCCGCGGCTGCGGCGCGCCTTCAGCTTTTCGCCTCCCGCCGCTGGGCCGGGCGGTTGGGGACGATCCGGGCCACGAGATCCGCGAGGCTGGCGACCGGGGCGAGGGCGAGACCGTCGCGCTCGGCCCCGCGGGTGGCGTCGGGGACGACGGCGCGGGCGAAGCCGAGTTTTTGGGCCTCCTTCAGTCGGGCCGGGGCGTGCGACACCGGGCGGACCGCGCCGGACAGCGAGACCTCGCCGAAATGCACGGCGTCGGACGGCAGCGGCGTTTTCGCCAGCGACGAGACCAGCGCGGCGGCGGCGGCGAGATCGGCGGCCGGCTCGTTGATGCGCAGGCCGCCGGCGACGTTGAGATAGACGTCGTAGCCGCCGAGCTTCACGCCGCAATGCGCCTCGAGCACGGCCAGCACCATGGCGAGCCGGCTCGGATCCCAGCCGACCACGGCGCGGCGCGGGGTGCCGAGCGAGGTCGGCGCGACCAGGGCCTGGATCTCGACCAGCAGCGGCCGCGTCCCCTCCATGCCGGCGAACACGGCCGTGCCCGGCGCCCCGAGATCGCGCTCGGACAGGAACAGGGCGGACGGGTTCGACACCTCGGACAGGCCGCCGCCCGTCATCTCGAAGACGCCGATCTCATCGGTCGGGCCGAAACGGTTCTTCACGGCCCGCAGAATCCGGAAATGGTGCCCGCCCTCGCCCTCGAAGGAGAGCACCGCGTCGACCATGTGCTCGACGACGCGCGGGCCGGCGATCTGGCCGTCCTTGGTGACGTGGCCGACGAGAATCACGGCAGCGCCGGCCCGCTTGGCGAAGCGGATGAGGAGCTGGGCGGAGGCGCGCACCTGCGTCACGGTGCCGGGCGAGGACTCGACCATGTCGGTCCACATGGTCTGGATCGAGTCGATCACGACGAGCCGAGGAACCTTGCCCTGCGAGAGGGTTGCGACGATGTCCTCGACCGATGTCTCGGCCGCGAGCTCGACCGGAATCTTGGTGAGACCCAGCCGCTCGGCGCGCAGCCGCACCTGGGCGACCGACTCCTCGCCGGTGATGTAGACGGCCCGGTGGCCGGCCGATGCGAGCGCCGCGGCGATCTGGATCAGCAGCGTCGATTTTCCGATCCCGGGATCGCCGCCGACCAGCAGCACCGAGCCGGGGACGAGGCCGCCGCCGGCCACCCGGTCGAACTCGCCGTTCTTCGAGGCGATGCGGGGCGCCTCCTTCTGCTCGCCGGCGAGCGGCGCGAGCGGGAACGGCTTGCCCTTGCGCGGCGGCCGGCCGGGGCCGGAGAACACGCGCTCGGCGGCGGCATTCTCCTCCGAGATGGTGTTCCACTCGCCGCAGGCGTCGCACTTGCCCTGCCAGCGATTGTAGGCGGCGCCGCAGTTCTGGCAGACGAACTCTTGGGTCTTCTTGGCCATGCCCGATACGGGCGCGACTGCCCGCGCGAAGTCAACGATTCGGCCGCGCCCCTCGCAAATCCCGGCGGTCGTGCTATATCAAGAGGACTGCAAATCCGCAGTGAGGGCGCCAGTGACTGCTGTTCTGCAGCCAAAGCCGGAGCCGGATGTTCTGGCCGACGACCGCCACGGACTGGCCTTGCAAGGCTTCTTCGCGATCGTCGACCGCTGGGGCGCCGACAACCGGGCGTCGCGAAGAATCCTCGGAAATCCGGCGGAGCGGACCTTCTACGACTGGAAGCGCGGCCGGGTCGGCCGGCTGCCGGACGATACGCTGCGGCGGATCGGCTACGTGGCCGGCATCTGGAAGGCGCTGCAGATCGTCTATTCGGATCCGGCCCTCGCCGACTCGTGGCCGAGCCGGCCGAACGCGGCGTTCGGCGGCCAGACGCCGCTCGCCCGGATGGCGGCCGGCGATGTCACGGATCTCGCCGCCGTGCGGGCCTATCTCGATGCCGCCCGTGCCCCCTGGTCCTGAGCCCGCCGTCCCGGTGCGGCTCGTCGACTGGCCGCAGGCGTGGCGGATCATCGCGTCGCGCTACCCGCCGATCGACCTGTTCGAGCGCCTCACCCCCGATCCGGCCGTCTGGGACGTGCTCACGGCCCTGGAGCAGAAGACCAACCCGCGGGTGCGCGACGCCGTCGGCGAGATCGCGCTCGTTCCGCCGGAGCGCCGGGTGAGCGGGCCGGGCGCCTCCTTCGTGATGGCGGCCTTCACGCATCTCAACCCGAAGGGCTCGCGCTTTTCCGACGGAAGCTTCGGCGTGTACTACGCGGCCGCGTCGCTCGACACGGCGATCGCCGAGACCGTCCATCACTTCGGCCGCTTCGCCGCCGACGCCGGCGATCCGCGCCGCCGCGAGGACATGCGGGTGCTGGTCGGCGCGGTCCGCCGCCGCCTGGACGATGTCGCGGCGCTGCCGCCGCCGACCCAGGCCCGGCTGCTCGACCCGGACTCCTACGTCATGAGCCAGGCCTTCGGCCGCACGCGCCGGGCGGCCGGCAGCGACGGGCTCGTCTATCCGAGCGTCCGGCAGCCGGGGGGCGACTGCGTCGCGGCGTTCTGGCCCGACGTGGTCGGCATCCCGGTGCAGGAGCGGCACCTGCAATACGAGTGGGATGGGCGGCGGGTCTCGCGGTATTTCGACTATTCCCGTGACGCCTGGGTGCCGCTCGGCTGAGCGCCTATCTAGGGGGGGCCCGCCGGTATCGTCCGGCGGCACGGGGCATGCAGCGTGCGCGCGCATGCCGAGGGCGGCCAGGGATGGCCGCGTGGGACTGAAAGCTGAAAGACATGTCCGACGTGATCGTTCTGGGGGCCGGGATCGCCGGGGTGGCGGCCGCCCTTCATCTGCAGCGGCGCGGTCGCTCCGTCGCGCTGGTCGACCGGCAGGCGCCGGGCCGCGAGACGAGCTACGGCAATGCCGGCATCATCCAGGGCGAGGCGGTCGAGCCGTATCCGATGCCGCGCGATCTCGCGGCGCTGTTCGGCGTCGCGTTCGGCCGCGGCAACGACGTCCGCTACGACCTCGCCGCGCTGCCCGGCCATGTCGCCCCGCTGCTGCGCTACTGGTGGTACTCGGCGCCGGCGCGCCACCGGACGATCGCGGTCGCCTGGGCGGGCCTGATCCGCCACGCGACCGCCGAGCACCAGGAGCTGATGACGGCGGCCGGCGTGCCGGACGACCTCGTCCGCCGCGACGGCTTCTTCGACATGCACCGCTCGGAGAAGAAGCTCGACAGCGAGACGCTGCGGGCGGAGCGGCTGCAGCGCGACTACGGCGTCGCGTTCCGTCGCCTGACTCCGGCCGAGCTTTTGGCCGCCGAGCCGGACCTGAAGACCGGCGGGGTGGGGGCGATCCACTGGCGCGACTCGTGGACCTCGCGCGATCCCGGCGGGCTGGTCGCCGCCTATGCCGACCTCTTCACGCGCTCCGGTGGGACGTTTGCCCACGGCGATGCCGACACGCTCGCGGCGCTGCCGTCCGGCGGGTTCCGGGTGGAGACCGCCGACGGGCCGCTGGAGGCGGCCGAGGTGGTCGTGTCGCTCGGCCCCTGGTCGGCCACGCTGCTGCGCCGCTTCGGCCAGAGGATTCCGATGGTCCGCAAGCGCGGCTATCACCGGCACTACCGGACCGGAACCGTGCTGTCGCGGCCGCTGCGCGACGCCGCCTTCGGCTACGTCGCGGCGCCCATGACGGCCGGCCTGCGGCTCACCACCGGGGCCGAGTTCGCCGGAGCCGACGCGCCGGCGAGCCCGGTGCAGCTCGACCGCGCCGAGGCGGCCGCCCGCGATCTCGTCGATCTCGGCGCGCCGGTCGAGAACGCGCCGTGGCTCGGCACCCGCCCGTGCCTGCCCGACATGCTGCCGCTGATCGGCGAGGCGCCCGGCCACAAGGGCCTCTGGCTCCACTTCGGCCACGGCCACCAGGGATTTACGCTCGGCCCCGCGACGGGGCGCCTGCTCGCCGAGATGATGACGGGCGGGCCGACGCTGGTCGACCCGGCGCCCTTTGTGCCCGCGCGGTGGTGGCGGTGAAGGCGCGCTGCACTGCAGCGTCCATCCCGACCCGTCATCCTGAGGTGCCCGGCGGAGCCGGGCCTCGAAGGATGCGGCCCCGGAGTCAGGCGGAGAGTCGCGGGCCGTCGCCCTTCGAGGCTCGGGCTTCGCCCGAGCGCCTCAGGGTGACGGCAACAGCTTTCGTCCCCTTCAGCTCCGCCAACTACGGTGATAGCGGCGGCCGAGGCTGGTGAGGACCTCGTAGGAGATCTGGCCGCCGAACGGAGCGGCGGCGTCGACCGGGAACTCCTCGCCCAGGAGCGTCACCCAGTCGCCGCGGCGGGGCGACACCTCGGGGAGGGCCGTGACGTCGATGGCGAGCAGGTCCATCGAGATGCGGCCGACGATCGGGCAGCGCTTCCCGACCACCACGGCTTGCGGCTGGCTCTGCCCCAACGCAGCGCCTGCGCGCAAGAAGCCGTCGCCGTAGCCGACGGCCGCGATGGCGATGCGGCTCTCGCGCTGGGCCGTCCAGGCGGCGCCGTAGCCGACCGTCTCGCCGCGCCGGACCTTTCGGACCTGGACGACGCGCGCCTCGAGCCGCACCACCGGCCGCATCGGGTTCTCCGACCCGGGGATCGGGTTGCCGCCGTAAAGGGCGATGCCGGGTCGCACCATCTCGCAATGGGTCGACGGGCCGAGAAACAGGCCGGACGAGTTGGCGAGCGAGGCGTCGACGCCGCGGAACAGCATGCGGACCTCGCGGAACGCCTGGATCTGGCGCTCGTTCAGCGGATGCGCCGGCTCGTCGGCGCAGGCGAGGTGGCTCATGACGAGCGCGATGCCGTGGTCGGGCGCATCGAGCCGCGGGGCGAGCGCCGCTGCGTCCTCCAGCGACAGGCCGAGCCGGTTCATGCCGGTGTCGACATGCAGCGCCGCGCCGCCCGTCCAGGCGTTGACGCGGCAGAAGGCGTCCCACTCGACCAGCTCGGCCATGCTGCCGATCACCGGGCGCACGCGGGCGTCGGCGAAGGCGGCGGCGCCGGCCGGCGGGATGCCGTTGAGCACGTAGATCACCGCGTCCGGCACGGCACGGCGCAGCGTGCGCGCCTCGGTCAGATGGGCGACGAAGAAGGTCTTGCAGCCGGCCCGCGCCAGCGCGCCGCCGACCTCGACGAGGCCGCAGCCATAGGCGTCGGCCTTCACCACGGCGGCGCAGTCGGCCGGCATGACGCGCCGCGCGAGATCGCGCCAGTTGGCGACGAGCGCGGCGAGGTCGATGGTGAGCACGCCGCCCGTCTCCATCACGGGCGGGCCGGCCTCGGAGACCGGCACGGACGGCGCGGCGGGGGCCGTGCCGGGGGCGGCAGCGCCGGCGGCCGCCTGGATCTCGTCCGCGCGCGTCCTCTCCTGCACCGTCATGACACCCTCCGTTCGGTTCCGGCCACGGCGGCCGGAGGACCGCCACTAGACCCGTTCGCCGGAGAGGACAAGGGCGGGGACGGGCAGGGCGCTCGCGCTCCTTCTCCCGTGCGGGGAGAAGGTCGGGATGAGGGGGCGTTTCGGCAGCTCTCGGCATCCGTGTCCCGGACGCGGTGCAGCGCGCAGCGATGCATCGCGAGCCGGGACCCAGGGGCGATACGGCAAGGCGTTATGCACGATCGTCCTCGGCGTGTCGCTCCTGGGTCCCGGCTCTGCGGCGGAGCGGGCCTGCGGCCCGATCCGCCTTGTCCGGGACACGCAAGTTCGCGGGGTGCCGCGAGGCCTCAATCCCCCCGCCTCAATCGCCAGCTCCAGCCCCCCGCCTCAATCCCCTATCCGCTCCGGGAGCTTGTCCTCGTCGGCGAGGTCGGCGAAACGGGTGACCTCGGCCTTGAACTGCAGCTGCACCGTGCCGGTGGGGCCGTGGCGCTGCTTGCCGATGATCACCTCGGCCTTGCCGTGCACGGCATCCATCTCGGTCTGCCACTTGTAGTGCTCTTCGGTGCCCGGCCGCGGCTCCTTGTTCTTGAGGTAGTATTCCTCACGGAACACGAAGATCACCACGTCGGCGTCCTGCTCGATCGAGCCCGATTCACGCAGGTCCGAGAGCTGCGGGCGCTTGTCGTCGCGGCTCTCGACCTGACGGGAGAGCTGGGACAGCGCGATGATCGGCACCGCGAGCTCCTTCGCCAGCGCCTTGAGGCCGGTGGTGATCTCGGTGATCTCCTGGACGCGGCCCTCGGAGGCGCGCTTGGAGGAGCCCGACAGCAGCTGGATGTAGTCGATGACCAGGAGGTCGAGGCCGCGCTGGCGCTTGAGCCGGCGGGCCCGCGCTGCGAGCTGGGCGATCGAGATGCCGCCGGTCTCGTCGATGTAGAGCGGCACCTCCTCCATGACGCGGGCGGCTTCGGCGATCCGGTCGAACTCGTGCGCCTCGATCTCGCCGCGGCGGATCTTGTAGGAGGGGATCTCGGTCTGCTCGGCGATGATACGGGTGGCGAGCTGCTCGCACGACATTTCGAGCGAGAAGAAGCCGACGATGCCGCCGTTCACCGATTCGATGCGGCCGTCCGGGCGCACGCCGCCCTCCCAGGCCCGCGCGACGTTATAGGCGATGTTGGTGGCGAGCGAGGTCTTGCCCATGCCGGGGCGGCCGGCCAGCACGATCAGGTCGGAGTGCTGCAGCCCGCCCATCATGCGGTCGAGGTCTTTCAGGCCCGTCGCGATGCCGGACAGCGAGCCGTCGCGCTGGTAGGCCTGGGCCGCCATGTCGACGGCCGAGGTCAGGGCCTGGGCGAAGCGCTGGAAACCGCCGTCGTAGCGGCCGGATTCGGCGAGCTCGAACAGGCTCTTCTCGGCCGACTCGATCTGGTCGCGCGGGCTCGAATCGACCGGCGAGTCGTAGGCCTCGTTGACCAGGTCCTCCCCGATGCCGATCAGGGCGCGGCGCAGCGCCAGGTCGTAGATGGTGCGGCCGTAGTCCATGGCGTTGATGACGGTCGTCGCCTCGGCGGCGAGCCGCGCCAGGTACTGGCTGCCGGTGAGCCCGGCGACGTCGAGATCGGCCGGCAGGAAGGTCTTCAGCGTCACCGGCGTCGCGGTCTTGCCGGCCCGGATCAGGCTGGTCGCCAGCTCGAACACCTTCTGGTGGATCGGCTCGAAGAAATGCCGCGGCTCGAGGAAGTCGGAGACCCGGTAGAACGCCTCGTTGTTGACCAGGATGGCGCCGAGGAGCGCCTGCTCGACCTCGATATTGTGCGGCGCCGTGCGGAAGGCCGGGGCGGTGGTGGCGGGAAGCTTGCGGGCGACGGTCTCGAGGGCCATGGGCGTCGGCGATCTACTTTATGCGGTCACGGTTCTTGTCGGCGGGCCGGGTCCGGAACGGACGCAGGCCCGGTGACGCCGTGCGGCGTCGGTTGCACGCAAGCTCGCCAGGATACGCGGCACCAAGCTCGGGAGGCGGGGAGATAGCGCAAGCGGCGCCCGGGCGCGAGCCCCGGAGCGGCGCGCAGCCGACTCGTCCCCACAGATCACCGCCGAAAAAATTGTCCGGACCGTGTCGGTGCGATCCCGCTTGACTGTTGCGATCCGGCGGAGGCGGGCCGGGCCGGCGAAAGGCCTGGACGTCGGGACGGGCCCGGGACCGCGCGGACACGAAAAAAACGGGCCCCGCATCGCGGAGCCCGTTTCGTCTCGGCAGAGGCGCGGCCGCGCGGCCGGACCCGGCCCGCCCGCTATCGGGTGGTGGTGGGGTAGCCGCGCTCCGCATAGGGCTCGTCGGTCGACATCGCCTTCGAGAACGGCACCAGCTGCCACAGGGCCGAGAGGCCGACCAGGGCGTAGACGATGCGCGACAGCGTCGCGCTCTGGCCGCCGAACAGCGTGGCGACGAGATCGAACTGAGCGAGGCCGACGAGGCCCCAGTTCACGCCGCCGACGATGACGAGCAGCAGCGTGATCAGATTGATGGCTTTCATTAGGTAGCTCCTGTGAGATCGGTCTCACGGGGGCAAACGCCGAGCGCGGCGGTTGTTCCGATATCTTGACACGACCCGCGTGGAGCGAGGCGAACGGTCGCGGAGGCGACCGATGCTCGCTCACACGGTGGTCACATGCTCCCGTCGTTCGCCGCGCTCGTACCAGTCCTTGCTGCGGTTGACGATCCAGACGACCGTCAGCATCACCGGCACCTCGATCAGCACGCCGACCACGGTGGCGAGCGCGGCGCCCGATTGGAAGCCGAACAGGCTGATGGCGGCGGCGACGGCGAGCTCGAAGAAGTTCGAGGCGCCGATCAGGGCCGAGGGCCCGGCGACGCAGTGCTGCTCGCCGGCGAGCCGGTTGAGCAGGTAGGCGAGGCCGGCATTGAGATAGACCTGCACCAGGATCGGCACCGCGAGCAGCGCGATGATCAGCGGCGAGCCGAGGATCTGCTCGCCCTGGAAGCCGAACAGCAGCACCAGCGTGGCCAGCAGCGCCAACAGCGACAGCGGCCCGAGCCGGGCCAGCACGGCGCCGAGCGCCGGCTCGCCGCCGCCGGCGAGCAGGCGGCGACGCAGGACTTGGGCGATCGCCACCGGCACCACGATGTAGAGCACCACCGACAGCACCAGCGTATCCCACGGCACCGTGATGGCGGAGAGGCCGAGCAGCAGGCCGACCACGGGCGCGAAGGCGAACACCATGATGGTGTCGTTCAGCGCCACCTGCGACAGGGTGAAATGCGGCTCGCCCTTGGTGAGATGCGACCACACGAACACCATCGCGGTGCAGGGCGCCGCGGCCAGGATGATCAGGCCTGCGATGTAGGAGTCGATCTGATCAGCCGGCAGCCAGGGACGGAACAGATACCCGATGAACAACCAGCCGAGCGCCGCCATCGAGAACGGCTTCACGGCCCAGTTGACGAACAGCGTCACGCCGATGCCGCGCCAGTGCTCGCGCACCCGCCCGAGCGCCGCGAAGTCGATCTTCATCAGCATCGGGATGATCATCAGCCAGATCAGCACGGCGACGGGCAGGTTGACCTTGGCGATCTCGGCGCCGCCGATCGCCTGGAAGACGCCCGGAAAAAAATGGCCGAGCGCGATGCCGACGACGATGCACAGCGCGACCCAGACGGTCAGATAACGTTCGAACAGAGACATGGCGGGTCCTTCGACGTGTTCGTCGACATGTTTCGCGGTCGCTTTGGTGCGTGTGAGCCGGCCCACACTACGCTCGTCCCCGCGAAGGCGGGGATCCAGGGGCGACACGGCACGACACTCTGGATGCCCGCCTTCGCGGGCATGAGCGGAGATCGGGGCGGGCTTCGCGAGGACCGCCGCGCGTTCTGATCAGGTCGCGGCGGGCTGCGCCGTGACGGGCTGCGGCGAGACTTGGCGCCCGTCGGCGTCGACCACCCGCTCGCCGTCCTCCTTGCGGAACTCGCCCTGCTGCGGCGGCAGCAGATCGAGCACCCGCTCGGAGGGGCGGCACAGCCGCACGCCCTTCGGGCTCACCACCAGGGGGCGGTTGATCAGGATCGGATGCGCCATCATGGCGTCGACGAGCGCGTCGTCGGAGAGCGCCGGATCGGCGAGCCCGAGCTCGTGATAGGGTGTGCCCTTCTCGCGCAACACCTGACGTGGCGTCAGGCCGGCGCGCCTGATCAGATCGATCAGCAAGGCGCGCGACGGCGGGCACTTGAGATACTCGATCACGTGCGGCTCGACGCCGGCGTTGCGGATCATCGCCAGCGTGTTGCGCGAGGTGCCGCATTGCGGGTTGTGGTAGATGATCACGTCCATCACGCCACCTCGGGCCGTGACCGCGTCGCGCCGTCGAGGCGGCCGATGTCGTGCAGCCGCGATCCGAGCGCCAGCCGGTCGAGGCCGGCGATCGGTAGTGCCGCGAACACCGCGATGCGGTTCTTCAGGTACTTGAAAGCCTGGACGAAGGCCCGCTCCCGCTCGATCGCCGTGCCCTCGACGGCGGCCGGATCCTCGATGCCCCAGTGCGCCGTCATCGGCTGGCCGGGCCACACCGGGCAGGTCTCGCCGGCGGCGTCGTCACAGACCGTGAAGACGAAATCCATCACCGGCGCGCCGGGCGCGGCGAACTCGGTCCAGCTCTTCGAGCGCAGGCTCTCGGTCGGGTAGTCGCCGTCGGCCAGCACCTTCAGGGCGATCGGGTTGACGATCCCCTTGGGCCTGCTGCCGGCCGAGAAGGCGGCGAAGCGCCCGCGGCCGTCCTTGCGCAGAATGCTCTCGGCCAGGATCGATCGGGCGGTGTTTCCGGTGCACAGGAACAGCACGTTGTAGACGCGGTCAGCCATCGGCGGGCTCCGTCGCGGGACAGCAGGGGGCGAGATCGGCGATCAGCGGGGCGCACACCTCGGTGCGGCCGCCGCAGCAGTCCTTCAGGAGAAACAGCATCACGGCGCGGAAGCGCACGAGATCGGCCCGGTAGACGATCGAGCGGCCGCGCCGCTCCGCCGCGACCAGGCCGGCACGGGTCAGCACCGCGAGATGGGCCGACATGGTGTTGGCCGGCACGGCGAGCGCCTTGGCGACGTCGCCGGCCGGCATCCCGCCGGGCTCGTGCTTCACCAGGAGGCGGAACACGTCGAGGCGGGTCGATTGCGCCAGCGCGGCGAGGGCGATCAGGGTCGCTTCCGTTTCCATGATTCCAGAATAGTGGAAACGTCAGCGCGTCGCAAGCCGGGTCGCACCAGTCTGCCGAGGCTGCCCTACGCGGCGAGCCAGCGGGCGACGTCCTCGGGCTTCGGCAGCCCGCCGGCATGGACGACCTTGCCGTCGATCACGATGCCGGGCGTCGCGGCGATGCCGAAGCCGGCGATCGTCGCCATGTCGGTGACCTTCTCGACGGTCACGGCGAGGCCGAGGCGGTCCGCCTCCTGCTGCACCATCTCGGCCGTGGCGACGCAGCGCTTGCAGCCCGGTCCCAGAACCTTGACGTCCTTCATGAGCGCAACTCCGGATGATCACCCGAACAGGGCGTTGAACAGATAGCCGACGGCGAGAATGCCGAGCCCGACGACGCCGACGAACACGGCGATCAGCCGCCAGGTGAGGACTTTTCTCAGGATCACCAGCTCGGGCGCCGACAGCGCGATCACGCTCATCATGAAGGCGAGCGTGGTGCCGAGCGCGGCGCCCTTGCCGAGCAGCGCCTCGACCACCGGCACGACCCCGGCGGCGTTGGAGTACATCGGGATGCCGATGGCGACGGCGGCCGGCACCGACCACCAGGCCTCGCGGCCCATGATCGACGCGAGCAGGTTCTCCGGCACCCAGCCGTGGATGCCGGCGCCGACCGCGATGCCGGCGATCACCCACGGCCACACCCGGCCCACGATGTCGAGGACCGCTTCGCGGCCGGCGTCGATGCGGTCGGCGAGCGTCAGGGTGGGGGAGGCGATCGCGGCCGGGGCGACGCGCAGGTCGCGCACCCACGGCTCCAGCCAGCCTTCCAGCTTCAGCCGCCCGATCACGGCGCCGGCGACGATCGCGATCAGCAGGCCGAAGCCCAGATAGGCGAGCGCCACCTGCCAGCCGAGCAGCGCGAAGAGCAGTCCCAGCGCCACCTCGTTGATCATCGGGGCGGCGATCAGGAACGAGAAGGTGACGCCGAGCGGCACGCCGGCCGAGACGAAGCCGATGAACAGCGGCACGGCCGAGCAGGAGCAGAACGGCGTCACGATGCCGAGCGACGCGGCCGCGACATTGCCGAGGCCCTCGCGCCGGCCGGCGAGCAGGGCGCGGGTGCGTTCGGGCGAGAAGAAGCTTCGCACCACGCCCATGGCGAACACCACCAGCGTCAGCAGCATCAGCACCTTCGGCGTGTCGTAGAGGAAGAAGGCGAGGGCCCGGCCGAGCGGCGCCTCGGCGTCGACCGGCAGCTGCCGGACGATCCATTCGGCGGCCGGCAGCAGGCTCGCATAGAGCGCGGCCCACAGAATCAGCAGGGCGGCGAGCACGAGGAGCCGCAGGCCGGTCGCCGGCGGAAACGAGGAGCGGCCGGGTGCGGTGGTGCTCATGCGGCGTTCCGTTCCGATGTCGCAGGGACCGGCAGGGCGAGCGCCGCGTCGACCAGCGCGGCGACCTCGGGCGCGATCGTCGCGGCGCGCCGGTAGCGCACCCACTGGGCGTCGCGCCGGTCGGTGACGAGGCCGGCGCTCTTCAGCACCGCCATGTGGCGCGACATCCGCGACTGGCTGGCGCCGACCAGGCGCATCAGCTCGCACACGCAGTGTTCGCGCCCGTCCCACAGGAGCCGCATGGCGGCGAGGCGGGTCGGCTCGGCGAGCGCGGTGAGGAGGGCGACGGCATCGGTCATGCCGGTATATTACGCCAGACGCATATGCGTGCAAGCGCAAAAGCTCGTTGCGCGCAAGCGCGGGCGCAAAAAAAAGGGCCGGCGTCCAGCGCCGGCCCTTTGGGTGTCACCGCTTGGCGGTGCGTCAGTCGATGTTGCCCTTCGCCTGGTCGTGGCGATCCGGGGCCGAGAGGCTCGTGTAGCCGCCCTGGGAGCCCCAGCCCTGCGGGGCGGACGCGTAGGCGCCGTAGGCTTCGGACGGCAGGACCGGGGCGGCGCCCCAGGTCTGGCCGGCCGCATAGACGTCGCGCGGCGCCTGGGTCTGCTGGCGCGGCGCGGCGAGCGCGCCCGAGACGGTCGCGAGGGTCACGGCGGCCGCGATGGCGAGGCGGGCGGGGGTGCGGGCGATGGTCGACATGGTTGTTGTTCTCCGAACGATCGGCGGCGCAGACGGATAAGGTCGCCGCCGGGGAGGATGTGCGTTGTCCGTCGCCGGCTGATGTGCGGTGCAGCATCGGGCTTCGCCAATCAACAAAAGGTGTCGGCGCGCGGTCTTGAAAGTCGTGTGGTCGGTATTATCGGCCGTCGAAAGATGGCGAAGCGTATTCGCGATCCGGCCGAAGATGTTCAAAAGTCGGCATGAGGGTGGCACACGCTTGCTGCGGTGCAAATAAGCGCGTGCGCTGGCGCAATAGCAGCCCGAAATCGATCGGCAGGTCGGCCGAGATCACGGCGGCCGGGTGTCGCAGCCGTCCGATAGTGTGCGCGGCGTCATCCCCGGGCGCGAGGGGCTCGATTCGGGGGGACGCGATCGGGACAGCC
>NZ_NHSK01000242.1 GCF_016653355.1 Rhodoplanes elegans
GTCCGAACGGGGGTGATCCGCCCCGTTCGGACGCGGGGAGGGGCGCCACGGGGGCCGGATAGGGCTTGTTCATTGCAGCAGCTTTCGAAAGCCCGGACGCGGCGACCGGCCGGAGGCCGGGCACCGGAGAACGCCGGGGACGGTGAGGATCGGGTCGGTCACGGCGGTACTCGTTGGGCCGTGCGGAAAGGACGGTGGGCGAGCGCCGTCGCGTTCGCCCGAACGCTCGGGCGTCTGTGCCCGAGCCGGCGGGCCTAGAGCCCGAGCCAGCGGGCCGTGCCGTCGATGTCGGCCAGCACGGTCGCGGTCGCGGCGGCGAGCGCGAAGGCGCCGGCGATGTCGCGCAGCGTCGGCCGGTCGGTCCGCCGCGGCGGGCCGGAGATGCGATCGGCGACCGCCAGCGCGGCGGCCATCACGACGGCGAGCAGCGCGAAGGCCGACATCACGATGCTGGTCGGCAAGACCCAGGCGAACAAGGCGAGCGGCACGGTGACGGCCGCCGACAACGCGGCGAGCGGCAGGGCCGAACGCGGCAACCCGAAGGCCGGCTCGCGCCAGCCCGGTGCCGTCTTCACAGGAGCCATCGGAGTCTCCGCGACCCGGCCATGGCCCGGCGTCTCCGGAGGTCATCCGCTGCTCGGCGGGGCGACGAAAGCAAAGTATGGCCCCGGCAGGACGCGAAGACTATGGCGCGAAGTCTTTTCATTTTACGAGGATTGTTCCTCGGGGGCAGATCATCCTACCGCGCGCCTGCGACATCCTGTAGCCGTGCCGATCGGGGGGTATTTCTACGGTGTTGCCGCAGAGCCCGGGTCCCGCCGTAAAGTACGCTTGACGCTGGGGTTTCGATCGGAGCGCGCGGTCTCTCCGACACTTTGATGCGGTGCAACAAGGTATGGATCTGCGTAAAGAGCGGACTACACATGCGATAACGAAGTACATCCCCACCGGGCTATGTCGCTTTAAACTTGCGTCGGCCTCGGATCTGTCGTTATCTGGTCGTGGCAATCGGTTTTTGGCCGTTCCGGCCCGCAGCGTCGAATGACGTCAACGATTCGGATCCCCCCAAAAATCCAGGTTGTTACGTGAAGGCCGGCGACCCCTCGTCGGCATTCGCGTCCATCGCGACGTCAGACTTTGATCAGGAGACCGACGATGCAAAAAGGCACCGTCAAATGGTTCAACCCCACGAAGGGCTATGGGTTCATCCGGCCGTCGACCGGCGATAAGGACGTGTTCGTCCATATCTCGGCTGTCGAGCGGGCCGGCCTCAGCACCCTGAATGAAGGTCAGGTGATCGAGTACGAACTCGTCACCAACCGCGGCAAGACCTCCGCGGAGAACCTCAAGGTCGCGTAAGCGGCCCGGCCGGCTTCGTCCGGCTTGCGGGTGCGTCCCGTAGCCCCCGGTTCTCACCGGGGGTTTTTTTATGCCTGCAGACGACCGCCGGGCCGCCGTGACATGATGCGCGTGGCATGATGCGCGTGGCATGTGGCTTGCGTATCATCTCCGTAGGATTGCGTAGTCCCCGAGGAGGGCTGCGCCGAGCGGAGACCCCCGAATGACCCCCGTGAGCTCCTTCCGTCCGACCCGTCGCGGTCTTCTCGCCACCCTGGCCGGCGCCGCGGCGCTGCCCCTCACCGGCGCGCTGGCGCGAGCGTCGGCCGTGCCGACCGGCTTCCCGCAGCGGCCGATGACCCTGGTCGTGCCGTTCAGCCCCGGCGGCCCTGTCGACGTGCTCGGCCGGCTGCTCGCCGAGGCGTTCCAGGCGCGCTCGGGCCACGCCGCCATGGTCGAGAATCGCACCGGCGGGGCCGGTAATATCGGCATCGACATGGTGCGCAAGGCGGCGCCCGACGGCGCGACCCTGCTGCTGATCCCGGCCGGCAACCTGACCATCAACCCGACCCTGATGCCGAACCTGCCGTTCAGCGTCGAGCAGGACTTTTCTCCCGTCACGCTGCTCGCCAGCGCGCCGAACATCATCGTCGCGGCGCCGGGGCTCGGCGTGTCGACGATCGCCGATCTGATCGCCAAGGCGAAGACCGAGCGGATCAGCTACGGCTCGCCCGGTGTCGGCAGCCAACTCCATCTCGCCATGGAGCTGTTCAACGACACGGCGGGCGTCGCGCTCGCCCATGTGCCGTATCGTGGCTCGTCGCAGGCGCTCACCGACGTGATCGGCAACCACATCGGGCTCGTCGCCACCAACCTGACGGCGGCGCTGCCGGCCATCCAGGCGAGGAGCGTCGTCGCACTGGCAATGACCACGGCGCGCCGCAGCCCGCTCGTGCCCGAGGTGCCGACGCTCGCCGAGGCCGGCGTCGCCGGGATCGACGTGACGTCCTGGTACGGCATGCTGGCGCCGAAGGCGGTCCCGGCCGCGACCCGCGATGCGCTCGCGGCGGTGACGGCCGAGGTGCTGCAGACGCCGGCCGTGCAGGACAAGCTCGCGGCGCAGGGCCTCGCCGTGACGATCGAGGGGCCCGAGGTCTTCGCGGCGCGAATCCGCCGTGAGACCGCGGTGTGGGCCGAGGTGATCAGGGCGCACCGGATCGTCAGTCAGTAGGGCGGACCTTTGCAGAACGCCGGTCGTCCCGGGGCGGCGCGTCAGCGCCGGGCCCGGGACCCATATGTGGACGGCCCCCGTGCAGCAAGAGATTTTCAGAACGGATCGGATCGCTTGCGTCCATATGTTCGGCCTGTCGGTGCGGCCACTCGCGGCCGCTGGCCAAGATGGTTTCCGCG
>NZ_NHSK01000243.1 GCF_016653355.1 Rhodoplanes elegans
ACCGGCAGCCTGCCCCGGCCGGCCCAGACCGGAGCCCGGCGATGACGTCCGCCCCCGCGTCCGGACCCGCGACCGCCGCCACGTCCGCCCCCGGCGCGGGCGCCTCCCTTCCGGCCGTGGCGCCGGAGGCGCCACACGTGCCCTGGCATCGCCGGCTGATCCAGAGCCTCCTCTACGACCGCAAGATCGACCGCACCCGCAAGACGCGCGCCCGCATCGGCCTCGCCGTCGTGGTGTTCGGCTCCATCTACGCCGTCATCGCCGGACGGCTGGTGCTCTACGCCGTGGTGCCGGCGCACGAGACCCGCCGCGTCGCCGGCTCCGACGCCATCGCGACCGCGCGCCCCGACATCCTCGACCGCAACGGCGAGATTCTGGCGACCGACGTGCGGGTGCCGTCGCTGTTCGCCGAGCCGAAGCGGCTGATCGACGCCGACGAGGCCGTCGAGCTGCTCACCGCCGTGATGCCGGATCTCGACACCGGCGAGCTGCGCGACCGGCTCGGCTCGAAGAAGGGCTTCGCCTGGCTGAAGCGCGAGATCTCGCCCAAGCAGCAGAAGGAGATCCATCGCCTGGGCATCCCGGGCGTCGGCTTCCTCAACGAGAACAAGCGCATCTATCCGAACGGCCGGGAGGTGTCGCACCTCATCGGCCACGTCAACATCGACAACCAGGGCATCGCGGGCCTCGAGAAGTATCTCGACAGCCGCGGGCTGGCCGACCTGCACCGCGCCGGCTTCGCCTCCGACCGCCAGCAGGAGCCGCTCAACCTCGCCGTCGACCTGCGCGTCCAGCACGCCATGCACGACGAGCTCGGCCGCGCGCGCGAGAGATTCAAGGCCAAGGCGGCGGCCGGCGTCGTGCTCGACGTGAACACGGGCGAGATCGTCTCGATGGTCTCGCATCCGGACTACGATCCGAACAACCCGAAGGAGGCGCTCGATCCGAACCGGATCAACCGCCTCACCACCGGCGTGTTCGAGATGGGCTCGGTGTTCAAGGCGCTGACCGTCGGGATGACGCTCGACTCCGGCAAGATGTCGCTGAGCTCGTCGGTCGACGCGCGCGGCGCGCTGCACTGGGGCAAGTTCAAGATCAGCGACTATCACGCGCAGAACCGCGTGCTCTCGGTGCCCGAGGTGTTCACCTACTCGTCGAATGTCGGCGCCGCCAAGATGGCGCTCGCGGTCGGCGTCGAAGGACACAAGCAGTATCTGCGCAAGATCGGCCAGCTCGACCGGCTGCGCACCGAGCTGCCGGAGAGCGCCGAGCCGATCGTGCCGAAACGCTGGGGCGAGCTGAACACCATCACGATCTCGTTCGGCCACGGCCTCTCGGTCGCGCCCCTGCAGGCGCTGATGGGCGTCGCCGCGCTGATGAACGGCGGCTATCTGATCCAGCCGACCTTCCTGAAGCGCAGCCCGGAGGAGGCGCGCGCGGTCGCCAAGCGCGTGGTCAAGCCCGAGACCTCGGTCGCCATGCGCTACCTGATGCGGCTCAACTCGGAGAAGGGCTCGGGCAAGACCGCCGAGGTCAAGGGCTACTATGTCGGCGGCAAGACCGGCACGGCCGAGAAGGTGGTCGGCGGCCGCTACTCCAAGACCAAGCTCCTGTGCGACTTCATCGCCGTGCTGCCGGCCGACAAGCCGCGCTACGTCGTGCTGATCATGCTCGACGAGCCGCAGCCGACGCCGGAGACGCACGGCTTCGCCACGGCCGGCTGGAACGCCGCGCCGACCGCCGGCAAGGTGATCGCCCGCATCGCCCCCCTGCTCGGCCTGGAGCCGCGCTTCGACCTGCCGCCCGCCGACCAGCTCATTTTAGGTCGCGGCCTCGGCCGCAGCGCCGCCGACGTGACGTCGTCGACGACGAGGCGCGAGGCACGCGCCGGCACCGGCGGGGCCGGCACGACGGCGCCGGCCGGCACGGCCGCGAAGCCCCCGGCCGTCCGCCCACCCGCCTCGGTGCCGACCACGGCGCGGTGAGAGCGAAAGCGCCGTAGCCCGGGTTTCGCCGCAGGCGAACCCCGGGGTCAGCGGTCGCGGCACCGTCGAAGACCCGGCCTTCGCTGCGCTCAGCCCGGGCTACGGCAGCAACGCCCCTCACCGCCCCTTGCGGTTGCGGCGGTCCCAGTAGGCGGCGCACTTTTTCAGGAAGGCCATCGCCTTGGCGCCGTTGCCGACGGCGATCGTGATCGTCTCGGTCGGCTTGTCCGCCGCCGTGATGACGATCGCCATCCGCTTGGCTTTCGAGAACACGGGCGACACGGCCGCGACCGCGCCGAGCCGGTGCTCGTAGAGACCGGTGGCGCCCTTCGGCGGCGTGGTGTCGATCGGCGCGCCGCCGTCGAAGGAGACCTTGTAGGTCTCCGCGTCGGAGTCGGTGCCGCGCTGGACGTCGATCTCGATCACGCCCTCGTCGATCGCGAGAACCACCCGGCCGCCGTCGATGTCCTTGGTGACGAGGCAGCGGCGGAGGTCCTCGGCCCAGTCGTCGGCCGGCGCGCCGAGACCGGTGGCCGCGGTCGCGAGCGAGAGGGCGACGGCCATCGACAGCGTGACGAGATGCGCGCGCATCCGAGGTCCTCCAGGCCGACTCCGGAACACGGACCGTAGCCCGGGTTTCGCCGCAGGCGAACCCCGGGTCCGCGGGCGCGGCACCGTCGAAGACCCTGGCCTTCGCTCCGCTCAGCCCGGGCTACGAGCTCGCCCCGGCCTACGACCTCCGGCCGCCCCCAACAGCGAGCGTAGCCCGGGTTTCGCCGCAGGCGAACCCCGGGTCGACAAAAGCCGCGACGCCGCTGACCCGGCCTTCGCTTCGCTCAGCCCGGGCAACAGCACTGCCCTCACAGCCCCAGCGGCCAGACCAGCGGGCAGTCCGTGCTGGGGTATTCGCAGATGCCGTCCTGATCGCTGTTGCAGGGCGGGTCGTAGCGGCCGAGCAGGTCCTGGGCGATCGCCTGGCGGCGCGCCGGGTTGCCCTCCAGCCGCACGAACAGGCTGTTGGCGCCGATGCGCTCGAAGCACGCCGTGCGGCAGTGGGTCAGCGGGCTGTCGGCGAGGTCGCGGGTCTCGCCCACATAGACGTTGCGATAGGTGTAGCCGTCCTGCACCGGATAGCGGATCGCCACCACGTAGACGGCGCCGGCCGACTTGAACTCGGTGTCGCGGTCGTAGGCGAGGAACTCGTAAGCCTCACCGGACTGCCCCGTGAACGTCGCGGCTGCGAGCGAAGCCATGGCCACCCCCAATTTGATCGAATCGATCGCCGACCGTCACGGGCCGGGCGTGCGAGGCCGGGCGCGGGGTCGTCGATCCCCAGGAGGAACTCTACCAAAAGGCGAGCCTGATGGCTAACTAGGCAAATCCGCGCACCGCTCATTATTTAGGCTCAAGGACTTGGCGACGATTGCTGATGCTGCGTCGCAACATCCCGTCCGCCCGGTCGCTTCCCACCGTTAACGAACATGCTAAACCGGAGCCGCCGGAGCGATTGCTCCGACGGGCCGTGCGAAGAACGCCGGCCGGAGCATGGCGGGGCGGACATGCGGCTTGGCGATCTTCTCGATCCGGGCGCTCGATACGACAGCGACGCAGCCGAGACGGCCGTGACGGCCGTGACGGCGGACAGCCGCGCCGTCACGCCGGGCGCCCTGTTCGCCGCGGTGCCGGGCACCAAGGCCGACGGGCTGACCTTCGTGCCGGCCGCGGTCGTCGCCGGCGCCGTCGCCGTGCTGGCGGAACGGGCGCCCGCCGAGCCCCTGCCCGCCGGCGTCGCGCTCGTGCTGGTCGACAATGTCCGCCGTGCGCTCGCCCGCGCCGCAGCGCGTCTCTATCCGCGCCAGCCGGCCGTGATCGCCGCCGTCACCGGGACGAGCGGCAAGACCTCGGTCGCCTCCTACACGCGCCAGCTCTGGGCGGCGCTCGGCCATCCGGCCGCCGCGATGGGCACCATCGGGCTCGTGACGCCGACCGAGAGCGAATACGGCTCGCTCACCACGCCGGACCCGGTCGCCCTGCACGTCACGCTCGACCGCATCGCCGGCGACGGCGTCACGCATCTGGCGCTCGAGGCGTCGTCGCACGGCATCGAGCAGCACCGGCTCGACGGCGTGCGGATCGCAGTCGCCGGCTTCACCAACATCACCCGCGACCATCTCGATTATCACCTCACCTTCGAGGCCTATCTCGCCGCGAAGCTCGGCCTGTTCGAGCGGCTTCTGTCGTCGGACGGCACCGCCGTGATCGACATCGACCACCCGCATGCGGACGCGGTGGTCGCCGCCGCGAAAAATCGCGGCGTGAGGATCCTCACGGTCGGGCGCAGCGAGACGGCAGACATCCGCGCCGCGGCTGAAGAAATCGACGGATTCTCGCAGACCGTCACGATCACCTTCGAGGGCCGCAGCCATCGGGTGCGGCTGCCGCTGGTCGGCGCCTTCCAGGTCGACAACGCGCTGGTCGCGGCCGGCCAGGTGATCGCCACGGACGGCGATCCGGTCGCCGTGTTCGAGCAGCTCGAAGGGCTCGAAGGCGCCAAGGGCCGGCTGGAGCTGGTCGGCCATCGCTGCGGCGCGCCGATCTTCGTCGACTACGCCCACAAGCCGGACGCGCTGGCGAAGACCCTCGACGCGCTGCGGCCCTACGCGAAGGGCAAGCTCGTCGTCGTGTTCGGCTGCGGCGGCGACCGCGACACCGGCAAGCGGCCGCTGATGGGGGAGATCGCGGCCGAGAAGGCCGACCGGGTGATCGTCACGGACGACAATCCGCGCAGCGAGGACCCGGCCACGATCCGCGCCGCGATCCTGGCCGCCGCACCGGGCGCCATCGAGATCGGCGACCGCCGGGCCGCGATCACGCAGGCGATCGAACAGCTTTCCGAAGGCGACGTGCTGGTCGTCGCCGGCAAGGGCCACGAGACCGGCCAGACCATCAAGGGCACGACGCTGCCGTTCAGCGACCACGAGGCGGTGACGTCCGCCTTGCGGGAAAAGACATCGGCCCTGCGGGAGAAGAGCGCATGACCATGCCGCCGGCTTCGACGCCGCCAGCTTCCACACCGCCCTTGTGGACCACGGGCGACATGGCCGCCGCCATGGCGGCGGAGGCGTCCGGCCCTCTGCGCGACCACGTGGTCGGCCTGTCGATCGACAGCCGCACCGTGTCGGCCGGCGAGGCCTTCTTCGCCATCGTCGGCGACCGGCTCGACGGCCACGACTTCGTGACGAAGGCCCTGGCGAACGGCGCCGCGCTCGCCGTGGTGTCGCAGGCGCGACGGAGCGAATTCCCGGCCGACGCGCCGCTGCTCGTCGTGCCCGACGTGCTGGAGGCCTTGCGGGCGCTGGCGCGGGCGGCGCGGGCCCGCTCGCCCGCCAAGGTGATCGCCGTCACCGGCTCGGTCGGCAAGACCTCGACCAAGGAGGCGCTGCGCGTCGCGTTGCGCGCCGACGGCGAGACCCACGCCTCGACGGCCTCGTTCAACAATCACTGGGGCGTGCCGCTGTCGCTCGCCCGCCTTCCCGAGACGGCGCAGTACGCCGTGTTCGAGATCGGCATGAACCACGCCGGCGAGATCACGCCGCTGGTCGCCATGGTGCGGCCGGACGTGGCGATCGTCACCACGGTCGAGCCCGTGCATCTCGAGTTCTTCCCGGACATCACGGGCATCGCCGACGCCAAGGCCGAGATCTTCACCGGCCTGGTGCCGGGCGGCACCGCGGTGATCAACCGCGACAACCCGCATTTCGCCCGGCTCGAGCGCCGCGCCGCCCAGGCCGGCGTCCAGCACATCGTGTCGTTCGGCGAGCACCCGAAGGCCGACGCGCGACTGATGAAGTACGCCCTGCAGGAGGACGGCTCGACCGTCGAGGCGTCGATCCTCGGCACGCTCGTCGACTACCGCATCGGCGCGCCGGGCCGCCACTTCGTGCTCAACTCGCTCGCCGTGCTGGCGGCCGCGAGCCTCGTCGGGGCCGACCTCGCGCTCGCCGCGCTGGCGCTCGCCGGGCAGCGGCCCGCCGCCGGCCGCGGCACCCGCATCGACCTCGGAATGCCGGAAGGCCGGGCGCTGCTGATCGACGAGAGCTACAACGCCAACCCGACCTCGATGCGGGCGGCGCTCGCCGTGCTCGGCGGGGCGCCGATCGGCGCGCGCGGCCGCCGCATCGCGGTGCTCGGCGACATGCTGGAGCTCGGCGCCGCGGCGACCACGCTGCACGCCGACCTCGCCGAGGCCGTGGTGGCGAACGAGGTCGACGTCGTCTTCTGCGCCGGTCCGCTGATGCGCAGCCTGTGGGACGCGCTGCCGCCCGATCGGCGCGGCGGCTGGGCGGGGAATTCCGAGGAGCTCGAGCCGCTGGTGCTCGCCTCGATCAACGCCGGCGACGCCGTGATGGTGAAGGGCTCGCTCGGCTCCCGCATGGGCCCGATCGTCAAGGCGCTGGCGCGCCGTCATCCCGCCCCTGCGGCGACCGACACTCCAGTGCGAGGCTGAATCCGGATGCTGTATTGGCTCGCCGACCTCTCCGACGTCTTCAGCGCCTTCAACGTCTTCCGCTACATCACGTTCCGGGCGGCGGGCGCGATCGTCACCGCGGCTCTGTTCGTGTTCCTGTTCGGCCCGACCATCATCCGCCTCCTGCGGGTGAAGCAGGGCAAGGGCCAGCCGATCCGCGCCGACGGGCCGAAGTCGCATCTGCTCACCAAGGTCGGCACGCCGACCATGGGCGGGCTGATGATCCTGTCCGGCCTCCTGGTCTCCACCGTGCTGTGGGCGAACCCGGCGAACCCCTATGTCTGGGTGGTGCTCGGCGTGACGCTCGGCTTCGGCATGATCGGCTTCTACGACGACTATCTGAAGGTGACGAAGCAGACCCATGCGGGCTTCTCCGGCAAGACGCGGCTCGCGCTGGAGACGCTGATCGCCGTGATGGCGTGCTTCGCGGTCGCCTCGCTCGGGCGGTCGCCGTTCTCGACCTCGGTCGCCTTCCCGTTCGTCAAGGATCTGGTGTTCGACCTCGGCTGGTTCTTCCTCGCCTTCGGCGCGTTCATCATCGTCGGCGCCGGCAATGCCGTGAACCTCACCGACGGCCTCGACGGGCTCGCGATCGTGCCCGTGATGATCGCGGCGGCGAGCTTCGGCGGCATCTCCTGGGTGGTCGGCAACGCCGTGTTCGCCGACTATCTGCAGCTCAACTTCGTGCCCGGTGCCGGCGAGCTCGCGGTGCTGTGCGCCGCCATCTTGGGGGCCGGGCTCGGCTTCCTGTGGTTCAACGCGCCGCCGGCCTCGGTGTTCATGGGCGACACCGGCTCGCTGGCGCTCGGCGGCCTGCTCGGCTCCATCGCGGTGGTCACCAAGCACGAGGTGGTGCTCGGCATCATCGGCGGCCTGTTCGTGCTCGAGGCCGTGTCGGTGATCGTCCAGGTCGTGTCCTTCAAGCTGACCGGCAAGCGGGTGTTCAAGATGGCCCCGCTGCATCATCATTTCGAGCAGCTCGGCTGGACCGAGCCGCAGATCGTGATCCGTTTCTGGATCATCTCCGTGGTGCTGGCGCTGGCCGGCCTCTCCACCCTGAAGCTGAGGTAACGGCGGAGAGCGCGTCGATGTCGATCGCCACGAACTCAGCTTCGTCATGCCCGCGCTCGTCGCGGGCATCCACGCTCTTCACGACGGCTCGACCACGAAGATCGTGGATGGCCGGGACGAGCCCGGCCATGACGACGGCGAAACCGAACGTCGAAAGGACCTTCCGATGATCCCCGTCACCACCCTGAAGGGCAAGAAGGTCGCGATCTTCGGGCTCGGCGGGTCCGGCCTCGCGACCGCGAGCGCGCTGTTCGCCGGCGGCGCCGACGTCGTCGGCTGGGACGACAGCGAGGAGCGCATCGACTACGCGGCGAGCGCCGGCATCCCGACCGCCGATCTGCGCAGCATCGACTGGTCGCGGTTCTCGGCCCTGGTGCTGGCGCCCGGCGTGCCGCTCACCCATCCGGCGCCGCACTGGACGGTCGGGCTCGCCCGCGCCGCCGGAGTCGAGGTGATCGGCGACATCGAGCTGTTCTGCCGCGAGCGCGCCGCGCATGCGCCGAACGCCGCCTTCGTCGCGATCACGGGCACCAACGGCAAGTCGACCACGACGGCGCTGACCGCGCATCTGCTCGCCTCGGCGGGGCGCGAGGTGGCGATAGGCGGCAATATCGGCACCGCGATCCTGTCGTTGAAGCCGCCGCAGCCGGGCCTCGTCCACGTGATCGAGATCTCGTCGTTCCAGATCGATCTCGCGCCGAGCCTCGACCCGTCGGTCGGCATCCTGCTCAACGTCAGCGAGGACCATCTCGACCGCCACGGCACCATGGAGATCTACGCGGGCCTGAAGGAGCGCCTGGTCGCCGGCGTGCAGGAGGGCGGCACCGCCGTGATCGGCGTCGACGACGACTTCTCGCAGGCCGCCGCCGACCGCGTGGCCCGCGCCGGGCGCGACGTGGTGCGCGTCTCGGTGCGCCGGCCGCTCGCCGACGGCGTGTTCGTCGAGGGCGGTCGCATCCTGAAGGCCGAGGGCGCCGCACTGAGCGAGATCGCGCTCTTGGGCGGCATCGCCACGCTGCGCGGCACCCACAACGCCCAGAACGCCGCCTGCGCGTCCGCCGCGGCGCTCGCGCTCGGCCTGACGCCGGCGCAGATCCAGGCGGGGCTGCGCACCTATCCGGGGCTGCCGCATCGCATCGAGGAGGTCGGCCGCTACGGCTCGATCCTGTTCGTCAACGACTCCAAGGCGACCAATGCGGACGCGGCGGCGCGCGCGCTCGCCTGCTTCTCCGACATCTACTGGATCGCCGGCGGCAAGCCGAAATCCGGCGGCATCACGTCGCTGGAGGGCTTCTTCCCGCGCGTGCGGAAAGCCTATCTGATCGGCGAGGCGGCGCAGGAGTTTTCGCAGACGCTCGACGGCAAGGCGCCGTGGACGATCGCCGGCACGCTCGACCAGGCGGTCGCGCGCGCCGCCGAGGACGCGGCCGCCGCCGGCCTCCAGCAGGCCGTGGTGCTGCTGTCGCCGGCCTGCGCGTCCTACGACCAGTTCAAGAACTTCGAGGTCCGCGGCGACGCCTTCCGCAAGCTCGTGAAGGCCCTGCCGGGGGTGAAGTAAGGAAGGGAAGGCGAGAGGCTCTCTGACCACTCTCGCGTCAATTCGGTGATGCCCGACGCGCCCCGGCTGGGCGACCGGACGGGCGGCGCGTCACGCCGCCCGCGCCGAGCACCCACCGCGTCGTCACACGGGCCGGCCCTGGGCCAGATCGAACGTCAGATCGGCGAGCCGACGCCCCCGCTTGCGAACCCCATCCACGACGTTCTTCTCGCGGTCGCCCGGGCCATACTCGATCTCCTTCTCGAAGGCATGGAGGACATCGGGATGGCACAGCGCCGAAACGGCCTTGTCGACCCGGCTGGGATTGAGGTGCGGGACGGCCAGTGCGGCCGCGAGGTGATCACATCGCATCCCGTCGACTCCGCGCGGATACTGCGCGCGTGCGGTCGACAGCAGCGCACGATGCAGAACATTGAGAGAGTCCCGCATGTTGTCGACCGACGCCGCCACCTGCAGGCGTCGCATCTTGTCCGACTCCTGGGTCCAGGCCAGCCAGCGTGCGGCGGCATGGAGCTCCTCGTCGCCGAGGGCTTGGCGGTTCTTGTTGAAGAAGGAGACGAACAGGCCGCGATCGACCAGGTCGTTGGGCACCGGGTCCTCGGCCGGCCATCGCACCTCGAGCCGCCGGTACTTCCCGCTCCGCCGATAGCACAGCTCGCCGTTCACCAGCGTCAGCTCGGGGAAGTATCGCTCCGCCTCGTCCGGCAATGCGGCGATCAGTTTCTTGAAGAACGGGATGAGGTCGTCGCTCGTATGCGCCGCGAGCTGGATGAAGCCGACCGTCAGGCCGGCGAGATCCCAGGCGTTGATCACCGAGAAGTCCGCGCCGCTTTCGGCGTGCGCGGTCGGGAACAGCAGCTCCGGCCAATGGTCGAACTGATCGTTCCATTCGTCCGGCTCGAACCGGACGTGACCGGGTGTTCTGTCGTATGACGGGCGTCCGAGCCCCACTGTCGTGATGCCCCGCGAGTCGTAGGTATACGAGACCGACTTGCCGATGGTGAGCGGCGTGCTCTGCCCCTCCCAGGTGACGAAGAACCGGCCTCGGGTGTCCCTGCTGATCTGCCAGCCTCGAAACGGATCGTGCTGCAGGTCGAGCACGACCGGAAGCGAGCGGTCTTCGACGAGATCGGTCGCCGAGTGATGCGTGTTCAGGAAGCGGAACTCGGCCGCGGACTCCTCTCCCCCACCGGGCTGCCCCGCCTGCTGGGCCTCGATGTCCGCGCCATCGGCTGCCCCGGCGTGCGAACTACCGGCCGCCGGCACGAGATAAGAGTTGTGGACCGAGCCGTCGGCCGCCCCGTCGCCGTTGAGATCGACCAACGACCATTTGTCGTCGCGCTTGACCTCGTAGACGATGCTCCCGAACCGCACGAGCGCGACGATCTCGAACTCGGTGCCGTTCCCGGCCCGCAGCCTCAGCCCGTCACGCGCCACGACCCTGAAAGCATCCGGCCGTTGCGTATCGGCCGTGGCTGGATCGATGCCGCCGACCTCGCGCGCGCCGGAGGTCGAACCGCCGGCGACGGTCCCCCAGTCGATCCCGACGGCGAGATCGTCCGGGCCGACGTCGAGCTCGAAATGCATCGCGTCCTTGATCGTCTGCCAGCTGCCTCCCCAGTCGAACACGGGCGAGCCGGACTTCGTCTTGATCGCCAGGACATCGGCGATCATCTCGGGCGTCATGTCGGTGTCGGCCCGCCCCGCGCGGACCTCCGCCGCACGGTCGGCCTGAGAAGACGCAGCCGAATACCGGACTGCCCGCCGGTCCGGGGTCCGCTTGTACGGGTTCGTGTTCCAGTTGATGTCGATCGCGATGCCGTAGGAGTGGAGGCTCGGCGTGTCGGTGTCCCGGATGTTCTTGCAATTGTACGATCCAGTGTCGCTCTTCCGGACCTCGTACTTGTGGTGTGTCAGAACGGCCGAGAGCGCCCTCCAGCTTTCGATGGTGGGAGGCGCGACCTGCAGATTCCGCCCGGCGATCGTCACGGTCTGGAGGCGCGCGGGCGTGCACTTGTAGTCACGCCAAGCCGCGCGGAGATGATTGTCGCTCGTCATCTGGGGAGACCTTCGGCACAACATCGACGTCAGATTGTCGACGCGAAAGCCTACGATCTCAGGATTGCAATTCGCAATCAGAGATTGATGAAAATTCGAAAGATCGCAAAAACGTTACCACCCGGTGTTCCGAGAACCAGAACATGCGGCCGCACGCCGAGGTGTCGGGGTCGAGAAGATCGAAAAGGCATCCGGCGGTCGGAACGAGACGCTTACCGGCTCGGACCGACCGCCGATCGTGATCACGCCGCCTTCAGCACGGCGCGGCTGTCGGTCCTCGCGATGCGGGAGAGCAGATACTCGACCTCGCCCTTCGCGGCGGCGTTGAGGGACGCGCCGGGCTTGCGCTGGGCGTCGCAGGCGATCAGGCCGCGGCGCATGTACACCCACTTGCGCACCGCGAGGCCGAGCGGCCCCTGCTGCTGCTCGTAGCGCAGATAGGGCAGATGCGCGTCGAACAGGTCGTGCGCCGCGTCGCGCTTGCCGGCCGCCGAGAGCTTGACGACGTCGACCAGCATCTCGGGGAAGGCGTAGCCGGTGTTCGCCCCGTCGGCGCCGCGCTCCATCTCGAAGTCGAGGAACAGGCCGCCATTGCCGACGAGGATCGCGATGTGGCGCATCGCGCCGTCCTTCTCGAAGCCGCGCAGCGCCGTGATCTTGTCGAGGCCGGGCCAGTCCTCGTGCTTGAGCACCACGCAGTTCTCGTTCTCGCCGACGATGCGCTTGATGACGTTCGGCGTCATCACGACCGAGAAGGTGAGCGGGTAGTCCTGCAGCACGAAGGGCACGTCCGGGCCGATCGCCTCGGCGGCCTGGCGATAGTAGCCGACGATCTGGTCGTCGGTGCGCAGCGTGTTGGGCGGGCCGATCATCACGCCGGAGGCGCCGAGCTCCATCGCCTCGCGGGCGAGCGCCCGCATCGCGGCGAAGCCGGGCGCCGAGACGCCGACCACGATCGGCTGCGTGAAGCGCTTCGCCACCAGCTCGACGATCGCGCGCGCCTCCTGGAACTCGAGCTTCGGCGCCTCGCCGAGCTGGCCCAGGATGGTGATGCCGTCGACCCCCGACGCGCCGAAGTGGTCGGTGAGCCGCGCCATCGAATCCATGTCGACACGGCCGTCCGCAAAAAACGGCGTCGGCGAGATCGGGATCACGCCCTTGATGGCAGACGTCAGGCTCACGGGAAACGCTCCTCGCTCGTGCAACCGCCGGATGTTGTTTGGATGGTTCGGCCGGGCGGCCGCGGGATGGACTTCACGGCCGCGACTGTGCCGCGTCGCGGCGCCGCGGTCCAGAGCCGGCCGCGCGAATTGCTCCCCGCTTCTCCGCGCCCCTACCCCACGCAGAGCGACAGCTCGGCCGCCGCCTCGCGCAGCAGCGGCAGGATGGTCTCCACCATCTCGGCCGCCGAGATGCGCGAGGCGTGCGCGCCGATGTTGAGCGCCGCGTAGGCAGTGCCGTCCGAGGCGACGATCGGCACCGCAATGGAGCGCAGGCCGAGCTCCAGCTCCTGGTCGACGATGCAGTAGCCGGCGGCCCGCACCTTGGCGATCTCGGCCTTCAGGGCGGCGGCGTCGCGCACCGTGTTGGGCGTGAACGGCGTGAAGGTGACGCGGGCGAGCCGGGCATCGAGCTCCTGCGGGCGTGCGGCGAGCAGCACGCGCCCCATCGACGTGAACGCCGCCGGCAACCGGCTGCCGACATGCAGGTCGATGGTCATGATACGCGAGACCGAGGCGCGCGCGATGTAGACGATGTCGTCGCCGTCGAGGATCGCCATCGAGCACGACTCGTTGAGCCGCTCGCTGATTCGCCGCAGCAGCGGCTGGGCCACGCGGGTGAGCGGGATCGAGCTGAGATAGGCGTGGCCGAGCGCCAGGATGCGCGGCCGCAGCACCCAACGGCGGCCATCCTGGGTGTCGGCGAAGCCGAGCGCCTTGAGCGTGTAGAGGCAGCGGCGCACCGCGGCGCGCGGGATCGCGGTCGTCTGGCTGATCTGCGAGATCGTCAGCGACGGCGTGTCGCGCGAGAACGCCTGGATGACGGCGAGGCCGCGCACCAGCGACGTCATGATGTTGGGGTCGCCGGGCAGCGGCCCCTCGGGCGCCGCCGGATCGGCCTGCGTCGCCCTGGCGTCGTCGTCCATGCCGACGTCCGGATCGCCGTCCGGATCGGCGCCGATGCCGGGCTCGCTGTCCCCTTCGGGGCGGGTCTTGGTCATCGCGCTCCTGCCGATCCGACCCATCGTTGTGTCGGTGTGATTCGCCGCGTTCGATTATCGCGCAACCCCTGGTCCACGGTCCACCGGCTCCCCGATCGTCGGTCTTCACGGACCACAGTCCAGCTCTCTTTCGCACATCTGTGCGATTATAGAACTTGACCGTGCCGCGGTGGACAGGCAACGTTTCGCGTTAATCGAACAAAGGTGCGAAATCCACAAAAGCACCGCGCAGGGAGGGCCCATGAACAAGATCCGCCCGTCGCTCCAGGACGCGCTCGCGGACATTCCGGATGGCGCCTCGATCATGATCGGCGGCTTCGGCGACGCCGGCGTGCCGTTCGAGATGATCGATGCCCTGGTCGAGCAGGGGGCCGAAGGCCTGACGATCATCTCCAACAATGCCGGCACCGGCGAGGAGGGCATCGCCAAGCTGATCAAGCTCGACCGGGTGAAGAAGATCGTCTGCTCGTTTCCCCGCCAGGCCGACTCGAAGGCCTTCGACGAGCGTTATCTCAAGGGCGAGCTGATCCTCGACCTGGTGCCGCAGGGCAATCTCGCCGAGCGCATCCGCGCCGCCGGCGCCGGCATCGGCGCGTTCTTCACGCCGACCGCCTACGGCACGCTGCTCGCCGACGGCAAGGAGACGCGCGAGATCGACGGCCGGCACTACGTGCTCGAATATCCGATCCGGGCCGACTACGCCTTCATCAAGGCCCACAAGGGTGACGCGCTCGGCAATCTCGTCTACCGCAAGACGGCGCGCAATTTCGGGCCCGTGATGGCGACGGCCGCGGCCTGCACGATCGCCCAGGTCTCCGAGGTGGTCGCGGTCGGCGATCTCGATCCCGAGCACGTGGTGACGCCCGGCATCTTCGTGAAGCGCGTCGTCGCGGTGCCGACCGCCGGACGGCGGTCGTGAGCAGCGGAAGCGGAGATCGTCAGATGAGCACCATCGAGCGCCTGAGCCGCCGCGCCGTCGCGGAGCGCGTCGCCGCCGACATTCCGGACGGGTCCTACGTCAATCTCGGCATCGGCGCGCCGACCGAGGTCGCCGACTGCCTGCCCGAGGGGGTCGCCATCATTCTCCACACCGAGAACGGCCTGCTCGGCATGGGGCCGAAGCCGCAGCAGGGCGACGAGGACGACGACCTGATCAATGCCGGCAAGCAGTACGTCACCGCCCTGCCCGGTGCCGCCTATTTCCACCACGCCGATTCCTTCGCGATGATGCGCGGCGGTCACCTCGACTACTGCGTGCTCGGCGCCTATCAGGTCTCGGTCACGGGCGACCTCGCCAACTGGCACACGGGTGCCAAGGACGCGATTCCGGCGGTCGGGGGCGCCATGGATCTCGCCATCGGCGCCAAGTCGGTGTTCGTGATGATGGACCTGCTCACCAAGACGGGCACGTGCAAGCTGGTCGAGCGCTGCGCGAGCCCGCTCACCGGGGTGGGCTGCGTCAAGCGCGTCTACACCGACCACGCGACCTTCGACATCACGGCCGCGGGCGTCGTCGCCCACGGCCTCGTCCCGGGCCTCGACCATGCGGCCCTGGAACGGCTCTGCGGGTTTTCGCTGCTGAGTAAATCCTGACGTTGTCACGAGGACGTTTTCATCATGCGACATGCCGTCATCTGCGACGCGATCCGCACCCCCTTCGGGCGCTACGGCGGCGCCCTCGCGTCGGTGCGCGCCGACGATCTCGGCGCCGTTCCCATGAAGGCGCTGATGGCGCGCAACCCGTCGGTCGACTGGGCGGCGCTCGACGACGTGTTCTACGGCAACGTCAACCAAGCCGGCGAGGACAACCGCAACGTCGCCCGCATGGCGCTGCTGCTCGCCGGACTGCCCGAGACGGTGCCGGGCGTCACGGTGAACCGCCTGTGCGCCTCCGGCATGGAGGCGATCGGCCAGGCGGCGCGCGCCATCGCCTGCGGCGAGATGGAGCTGGCGCTCGCCGGCGGCGTCGAGAGCATGACGCGCGCGCCCTTCGTGATGGGCAAGGCCGAGACGCCGTTCTCGCGCGACGCGAAGATCTACGACACCACGATCGGCTGGCGCTTCGTCAATCCGCTGATGAAGTCGATGTACGGCATCGATTCGATGCCGGAGACGGCCGAGAACGTCGCGACCGATTTCCAGGTGTCGCGGGCCGACCAGGATCTGTTCGCGCTGCGCAGCCAGGAGAAGACCGCGGCCGCGCAGGCCGACGGGCGCCTCGCCGAGGAGATCTGCCCGGTCGTGATTCCGCAGAAGAAGGGCGATGCGACCGTCGTTGATCGCGACGAGCACCCGCGCGCGACGACGCTGGAGGCGCTCGGCAAGCTCAAGCCGGTGGTGAAACAGGACGGCACCGTGACGGCCGGCAACGCCTCGGGCGTCAACGACGGCGCCTGCGCCGTGATCGTCGCCTCGGAGGAGGCGGCGAAGCGCCACGGCCTGACCCCGAAGGCGCGCATCCTCGGCATGGCGGCAGGCGGCGTCGCGCCGCGCGTGATGGGCATCGGCCCGGTGCCGGCCGTGAACACGCTGCTCGGCCGGCTGGGGATCGCGATCGGCGACGTCGACGTCATCGAGCTGAACGAGGCGTTCGCGGCGCAGGGCCTCGCGGTGCTGCGCCAGCTCGGCGTCGCCGACGACGATCCGCGCGTCAACCCGTATGGCGGCGCAATCGCGCTCGGCCATCCGCTCGGCGCCAGCGGCGCCCGGCTGGTGACGACGGCGCTGTATCAGCTCCACAAGAGCGGCGGGCGCTACGGCCTGTGCACCATGTGCGTCGGCGTCGGCCAGGGCCTCGCGATGCTGATCGAGCGAGTGTGAGCGTCCTCACCCAAATCTGCGCCCCGTCACGCTCCCTCGTGCAGGCATCCACGTGCCGGTCCCACGGCCGCGAACACGTGGATGGCCGGGACGAGCCCGGCCTTGACCAGGTTGACCAAACAAACAGATCAAACGAAAACGGCCGCGGGTCGCCCCGCGGCCGTCGTGTCTCCTGATCGACCCGGGCGCGTGCCCGAGGCGGCGATCGCGGCGGTCAGCTCGCCTGCTGGATCGCCGAGAGCATCCAGGCGCCGCCGCGCGGACGCCGGAACGTCCACACCTCGGTGACGGTCTCGGGCTGGCCACCCGATACCACCTTGCCCGTCGCCCGGTCGACCATGCGGTCGACGAGCGAGTAGCGCATCGCCACGGTGGCGTACTCGGCATCGCCCTCGCGCCACGCCTCGGCGAGGTCGCCCTGCTCCAGCTTCACGTCGGCGATTTCGTTGATCACGCCGCGGCCGGCGTTCTCGGCGAACTGCTCCGAGAAGTAGGACAGCATCTCGGGCGTCACGCGGGTGCGCAGCGCCGAGAGGTCCTCCTTGGCGTAGGCGCCCTGGACGTCGGTCAGCAGGCGCTCGAAGGCGTCGTAGTCCTGCGGGGCGATGCCGATGTCGTCGGACGGCTCCGCCGGGCGGGCACCGAGACCGCCCCCCAGGCCGGCGCCGAGCCCGCCACCGAGACCGGCCGCCGGGCCGCCACCGGTGCCGCCACCGAGGCCGAGCGGCATGCCGAGCCCGTTGCGCGGCTGGTCGCCATGCGCCTCGCGATACTGCGGACCGGCCGCCATGGCGGGCTGCTGGGCGCGCCGGCCCTGCCACATCCGCCACAGGAACATCGCCAGGAACGCCACCAGGCCGATCTGCAGCAGCAGGCCGAGCATCGAGGCGAAGCCGCCGAGGCCGCTCATGAAGCCGCCGCCGAACAGCATGCCGAGCAGGCCGGCGCCGAGGAAGCCGGCCGCGAGGCCGCCCAGGAGGCCGCCGCCGAAGCCGCCGAACAGGCCGCCGCGGTTGGGCTGGGCGGCCGCCGGGCTTGCGGCGTTCGGCCGCGCCGGCTGGGTCATCGAGCGCTCCATCGGAGCCGCCGTCGACGGGGCCGTGCGGGTCGGCGCCGGCGCCGAATAGGTGCGGCTGCCGCGGCTGCCCGCGCTCGAGCCACCACCGGCGCGCGACCAGGCGATGTCGCCGGCCACCAGGACCAGGGCCGAAGCCACGGCGAGAGAAAGGAAAATCGGGCGCGTGCGCGAACCGAACATGCGTCTCCTCCAAAGCCCCTGCGCAAAACGGGGGCAGGTGTCGGGACTTATATCTGCACATCGGTTGCCGGAGGGAAGTGGCGCTTTGTCGCGATCCGGACGGATCCGCAGCGTGGTTGACGCCGCGCGAAGACCGACGGCGGAGCGGCCCGAGCCGGCGGCGGCCCCTGTCGCGGTTCAGCCCGGCCGAACGGCCTCGGGCTCGACCGGCGCGGCCGCGGGGTCGGAAAGCGGCGCGGCAGCGCCGTCCGGGGGGTCCGGCGACCGGCCGGGCGGATCGCCGGCGGCGGCGACCGGCGACAGGGGCGCCGGAGGCGCTGGAGGCGCTGGAGGCGCCGGAGGGGGGACGTCGGAGAGGATCTCGGCCGCCGGCATGTCGGCCTCCCAGCGGAACCCGGCGGGATCGTAGGCGACCGTGACGACGGCGGCGAGCGACGCCTCGGTGAGCTTCTGGATGACGGTCGAGCCGAAGCCGGCCCGGGTCGGCGGCGTGACCGGCGGGCCGCCGCTCTCCTGCCAGACGAGCCGCACCCGCTCGCCGCCGTCCGGCGCCGTCGCCAGCCGCCAGGCGATGCGGACGCGCCCGCCCGCCTGCCCCAGCGCGCCGTACTTGTTGGCGTTGGTGGCGAGCTCGTGCAGGGCGAAGCCGAGATTCTGCACGGCCTCCGGCCGCAGCATCAGGGGCGGCCCGTCGACCTCGAGCGCCGCCTCCCCGACGAACGGCTCGAGCTGCAGCCGCACCAGCTCCTCGATGCTGGCGCCCATCCAGTCGGTGTGGACGAGCAGGTCGTGCGAGCGGGCGAGCCCGTGCAGCCGGCCCGTGAACTTCACCTCGAAGTCGGAGAAGTCGTCGCTCTGGCGGGCGGTGCGCCGCGCCATCGCGATGATCACGGTGATCAGGTTCTTGGTGCGATGCGACAGCTCGCGCATGACGAACTGGATGTGCGCCTCGTCGCGTTTTCGCCCGCTGATGTCGTGGGCGATGACCGAGATGCCGACCAGGGTGCCGTCGGCGCCACGGATCGGGGCGGCGTCGAGCGACACCTCGACGGGCGTGCCGTCGCGGCGCAGCCGGATCGTCTCCAGCCGCAGGCTCTGCCCGGCGCGGGCGGCGGCCAGCTTGGCGTCGAGCTCGTGCAGCCGGTCGGCCGGGAGCAGCATGGCGTGCGGATGGCACACCGCCTCCTCGGCCCGGTAGCCCCACAGCTCCTCGGCGGCGGCGTTCCAGCTCAGGATCTCGCCGTCGAGCGAGACGCTCATGATGGCGTCGCCGGACGACGAGACGAGCGCGGCCAGATGGGCGTTGGCGATCTCGCCGCGGGCACGGTCGTTGGAGGCCTCGGCGAGCGCCCGCCCGACCTCGTTGATCTCGCTGATGCCGGTGTCGACCGCGTCGATCACGCCGCCCGCCCCGATCACCCGGGCGGCGCGCGACAGTTCGCGAGTCGAGCGGATGATCCACTCGCCGACCAGGGCCGAGCACAGAACGGCGAGCGCCGAGAAGACGACGAGGCTCCACAGCACGTCGGCCTTCCAGCGCCGCATCGGCGCGTCGACGGTCGCGCGCGGCACCGCGGCCAGCACGGTCCAGCCGTTGGGCAGACGATGCCAGGCGATGTCGAGGCCGCCGCCGCCCGGCGCCGCGCCGGCCCAGCCGGTGGTCGCGTCGCCGATGCGCGCCAGCAGCGCCGGCGACAGCACCGCGCCGGCGTCGGCGGCATCGCTGCGGGCGATCACCCGGCCGTCCGCGTCTACCAGGGTCGCGAGCCAGCCCGGCGGCGTCTGTCGGGCGACGACGCCGGCGAGGTGCTGGATCGGCAGCACGCCGGAGAGGACGCGATCGGTGCCTGGGACCGGACAGAGCAGCACCACCACGGTCCGGTCGAGCGCGGTGCGGAACACGCCCGACGTCGCGCAGGTGCCGGTCTCGGCGACGCGGCGGACCAGCGCCAGCGCGCCGGTGGGCGGCAGCACGCGCCCGAACGGCTCGAGCGTGTTGAGGATCTGGCGGCCGTCCTCGCCGAACATCGCGATCCATCCCGGCACGGCGGCGATGCTCTGGCGGGCCTGGGCATGGAAGGCGGCGAGGTCGTCGGCGGCGATCGACGGCGAGGTCGCCAGCACAACGAGCTGCGCCTTCTTGACGGCGAGCTCGCCGAGGATGTCCTCGGCGATCGCGCGGGCGTAGAGGCCGCCCTGCCGCTCGACCTCGATCTGCTTCTCGTCGATGGCGGAGCGATACTGGACGGCGAAGAAGGCGAGGCTCGGCAGCAGCGCCGCGAGCGCCAGCAGCGACAGCGCCAGCCGCAGCGGCACGGGGCGCCGGACGAGCCGTCGCACGAGCCCCGTCGCTGTCCGAAAACGGCTGCCCGCGCGCGCCGACACCCTGCCCCTCCGCTGCGCCGCCGGGCTTTCCACCCGCAGGCGGGCTCGCTCGATTCGCCGCCGCGCGCCGCCGGAGGGTCCGGCTTTTCAGCGCGAGGTGCAAGCAGCCGGATAAGGCTAGGCTGGTCCGGAGCATTGCGGATCGCCCCGGCCGGCGGCGCGTCGGCGCTCCCCGGCCGCGCCCGCGACCGGCCGCCGGATCAGTCCCCGCTGGATCAGTCCTCGCCGGGGACGGCGGTCGGCATCTCGCGATCCTCGTCGAACCGCGAGGCGCCGGCACCGGCGGTGCGCTTCGGGGCGGGGCGGCTGCCGAGCGAGCCGGTGGCGCCGAAATCGGGCCGCCGCGCCGCGTAGCCGCCGTTCGCCCGCGCCCGCGCCGCCACCACCTCGCCCGGCACAGCGGCGGGTTGGCAGATCTGGCGGCCCGACGACCGGCGCATCAGGTCGACATGGATGTGGTCGTAGTGGAAGACGTTGGAGCCCGGCGCCAGCACGGTGGAAAACAGCTCGCAGGCCGACACCTGGACGTCGCGCAGGAAGCCCTGCTCCTCCGGGGTGCCGCGCCAGCCGCCCTTGATGGTGATGACGTGGCCGTCGGCGAGCCTGAAGGAGGCGATGTCGAGGGCGTTGCCGAAGGCGTGCTCGGAGATGCGGGCGCGCGGATTGCCGTTCATGCCGCGGCACGAATAGGCGGAGATCTGCTTGATCTCGACCACCGGCTGGCGGAACCAGCGCTGGGCGGCGGGCTGCACGCCCTCCAGCACCCAGCGGTCGAGCTGCGACACCATCGGGCAGGCGAGCGTCGCGGCCGGCGTCACGGCGGCGGCGACCGCTCCCGTCGTCAGCGGCTCGACGCGCGACGGGCCGGTCGGCACCGGCTCGCCCATGCTCGGATACTGCGGCGGGTAGCCGGCATGGACCGAGGCGGTCTGGCGCGGCGCCGGATCGGGCTCGGGGTCGGGGCCGTCGCGATAGGGCGAGGTGCGGTCGATCGGGGCCGGCGAGAAGCCGGGCTCCTCGAAGACGAGCCCGGGG
>NZ_NHSK01000244.1 GCF_016653355.1 Rhodoplanes elegans
CGCCGCGTCGAGGACGAGGCCAAGCGCAAGGCCGAGCAGGAGGCCAAGAAGCGGTTCGGCGACGACGAGTCCGCCAAGGCGACGCCCGCCGCCGCGGCGCCGGCCCAGCAGGCCCGTCCGGCGCAGGTGCGCCCGGCCCGTCCGGCCGGCGCGGCGACCCCGGGCGCGACCCCGGTCAACGCCCGCACCGCCGTCCAGGAGCCCGACGAGGAAGAGCGCCGTCCGGTCCGCCGCTCGGGCCCCGGCCCGGCGCGTCCGGCCCCGGCCCCCAAGCCGGCCAGCACCAAGGCTGGTCCCCAGAAGAATCGCGGCCGTCTGACCGTGGTCACGGCGCTCGACGCCGGCGAGGTCCGCGAGCGTTCGGTGGCGTCGTTCCGCCGCCGCGTCCAGCGTCTGAAGGGGCACGCCGCGAACGAGCCGAAGGAGAAGCTCGTGCGCGAGGTCACCATTCCGGAGGTGATCACCATCCAGGAGCTCGCCAACCGCATGTCGGAGCGGGCCGTGGACGTCATCAAGCTGCTGATGAAGCAGGGCCAGATGGCGAAGATCACCGACACGATCGACGCCGACACGGCCCAGCTGATCGCCGAGGAGCTCGGCCACACGGTCAAGCGCGTCTCCGAGGCCGACGTCGAGGAAGGCCTGTTCGACGTCGCCGACGCTTCGGAAGACCTGATCCAGCGGCCGCCGGTCGTCACCATCATGGGCCATGTCGACCACGGCAAGACGTCACTGCTCGACGCCATCCGCCACGCCAACGTGGTGGCCGGCGAGGCGGGCGGCATCACCCAGCACATCGGCGCCTACCAGGTGACGGCGCCGTCCGGCGCCAAGATCACCTTCATCGACACGCCCGGCCACGCCGCCTTCACGGCGATGCGCGCCCGCGGCGCCAAGGTGACGGACGTCGTCGTGCTGGTGGTCGCGGCCGACGACGGCGTGATGCCGCAGACGGTCGAGGCGATCCAGCACGCCAAGGCCGCCAAGGTCCCGCTGATCGTCGCCATCAACAAGATCGACAAGCCCGACGCCAAGCCGGAGCGGGTCCGCACCGAGCTCCTCCAGCACGAGGTGCAGGTCGAGACCTTCGGCGGCGAGACCCTCGAGGTCGAGGTGTCGGCCAAGCAGAAGACCAATCTCGACAAGCTGCTCGACATCATCGGGCTGCAGTCGGAAATCCTCGAGCTGAAGGCGAATCCGCACCGCCCGGCCGAAGGCACCGTGATCGAGGCCAAGCTCGACCGCGGCCGCGGCCCGGTGGCGACCGTGCTGGTCCAGCGCGGCACCCTGAAGGTCGGCGACATCGTCGTCGCCGGCGCCGAATGGGGCCGCGTGCGCGCCCTCGTGTCCGACACCGGCAAGCCGATCGACACGGCCGGCCCGTCGGTTCCGGTCGAGGTGCTCGGCTTCAACGGCACGCCGGAGGCGGGCGACCGCCTCGCCGTCGTCGAGAACGAGAGCCGCGCCCGCGAGGTGACCGACTACCGGGCGCGTCAGAAGCGCGAGAAGCAGGCGGCCCGCGCGAGCGGCATGCGCGGCTCGCTCGAGCAGATGATGAGCCAGCTCAAGACCTCGGGCCAGAAGGAATTCCCGCTGGTCATCAAGGGCGACGTGCAGGGCTCGATCGAGGCGATCGTCGGCGCGCTGGAGAAGCTCGGCACCTCCGAGGTGGCGGCCCGCGTGCTGCTCTCGGGCGTCGGCGGCATCACCGAGTCCGACGTGACGCTCGCCGAGGCCTCGAACGCCGCGATCATCGGCTTCAACGTGCGTGCCCACAAGGAAGCGCGCGAGGCGGCCGAGCGGCTCGGCATCGAGATCCGCTACTACAACATCATCTACGACCTCGTGGACGACGTGAAGAAGGCCATGTCCGGCCTGCTCGCCCCGACCACGCGCGAGACCATGCTGGGCAACGCCCTGATCCAGCAGGTCTTCAACATCACCAAGGTCGGCAAGGTCGCCGGCTGCCGGGTCACCGACGGTGTCGTCCAGCGCGGCGCCAATGTCCGCCTGATCCGCGACAACGTGGTGATCCACGAAGGCAAGCTCGGCCAGCTCAAGCACCTCAAAGACGACGTCCGCGAGGTCACGTCCGGCCACGAGTGCGGCATGTCGTTCGAGAACTACCAGGACATCCGGGTCGGCGACGTGATCGAGTGCTACCGGCTCGAGACGGTGCAGCGCTCGCTGTAGGTGATTTCATCGAGGATCGGGCGTGCCCGGCGGTTTCGGCCGGGCACGCATTTCCGTATCGCAGCGTCGCGGACGCCCCCTCGCCTCCCCTCCCCCGCACGGGCCTCGCCCGCACGGGACGGACGGAGACCGGGGGCGCCGCGGCGCACAGCCGGCGCAGGTTCGATTCCCGCGCCACCGGCAAGAAGACCATGGCCAAGCATCACCACACCCGTGACCAGGGCGCCGGCCCGTCGCAGCGCGCGTTGCGCGCCGGCGAGCTGATCCGGCACGCCATCGCCGAGGTTCTCCAGCGCGGCGACGTGCACGATCCCGTGCTCGAGACCCATCTGATCACCGTGCCGGAGGTGCGGCTGAGCCCGGATCTGCGCCTCGCCACCATCTACGTCATGCCGCTCGGCGGCAGCGACGAGAAGGAGGTGCTGGCGGCGCTGGAGCGCAACAAGCGCTACCTGCGCGGCGAGATCGCCCACCGGGTGAACCTCAAATTCGCGCCCGACATCCGCTTTCGCATCGACGACCGCTTCGCCGAGGCCGCCCGCATCGACGGCCTGCTGCGCTCGCCCGCCGTGAAGCGCGACATCGACGGCGCCGACCAGGACAACAAGAGCGACGACGAATGACGCCCGACATCGCCGAAGACGACATCCCGACCGCCGGCACGGCCGCCCTCGCGACCGACGCCCGC
>NZ_NHSK01000245.1 GCF_016653355.1 Rhodoplanes elegans
CACCCGGCGACCGAGAACCGCATCGCGGCCCTGCAGCGCCTCGCCGCCGCCCATCTCGGCGGCGAGGCGCTGCAGGGCCGCGATGCGGTTCTCGGTCGCCGGGTGGGTGGTGAACAGGTTGTCCATCCGGGCGCCCGACAGCGGGTTGATGATGAACATGTGGGCGACGGCCGGATTGCGCTCCGCCGCCTCGTTCGGGATCTGGTGGGCGGCATTGTCGATCTTGGCGAGCGCCGAGGCGAGCCAGGCCGGGCGTCCGCAGATCTGGGCGCCCATCCGGTCGGCCGCGTATTCGCGCGTCCGGCTGATCGCCATCTGCACCAGCATGGCGGCGATCGGCGCGAGGATCACCATCGCCAGCGTGCCGATGATGCCGAGCCCGCCGCCGTTGTTCTCGCGGTTGCCGCCGCCGAAGAACATGCCGAACTGCGCCAGCATCGAGATCGCGCCCGCGATCGTCGCCGTGATCGTCATGATCAGCGTGTCGTGGTTCTTCACGTGCGCCAGCTCGTGCGCCATCACGCCGGCGATTTCTTCGCGCGACAGCATGTTGAGAAGGCCCGTGGTCGCCGCGACGGCGGCGTTCTGCGGGTTGCGGCCGGTGGCGAAGGCGTTGGGCTGCGGGTCGTCGATGATGTAGACGCGCGGCATCGGCAGGCCGGCGCGGCCGGCCAGCTCCTGCACCATCGCGTAGTATTCGGGGGCCGTGCGGGCGTCGACCTCGTGGGCGCCCGTCATCGACAGCACCATCCGGTCGGCATTCCAGTAGCTGAACAGGTTCATACCCGCCGCCACCAGGAACGCGATGGTCGCGCCGGTCTGGCCGCCGATCAGATAACCGACGCCCATGAACAGGGCGGTCAGCCCCGCCAGCAGGATCGCGGTCTTGAGATAGTTCATCGTGGTCCTCTTCGCGGGCCGCCCGTCCGGGCGGCCGTGTCGACCGTCGATATGGGAGGGGGCCGCAACCCCGACAAGCATACCGTGCAGGCGGGGCGCCGCGGCCGAGCGTCGCGCTTTTCAGCGTCCGTCACCGCACCGCTGCAGGGTTGACGGCGGCGGCCGGCCGGCGTTTCTGGACGCATGACCGACGAGCACGCCCCGAGCCCCGACACGATCCCGAGCGCCGCCGGCCCGACCGAGCAAGGCCCGAGCGCCGCCGGCGCGGCCGAGACAGCGCCGAAACTCCTGACCCCGGCGGCCCAGCGGGCGCTCGCCGAGGCGGCGGCGCGGCGCGCCGAGATCGACCAGCGTACCGCCGGCCGGCCGAAGGAGGTTCGCGGCCGCGGCGGGCTCGAGCCCGACCGCTACGGCGACTGGGAAGTCAAAGGCATCGCCAGCGATTTCTGAGCGGCCGAAGCGCGGCGGACGCGCCGCTCCGCATTGCCGGCCTCCCCGCGAATCGCTACCCTGTGACTATGATCAGGGGTTACGGAAGATATTCCCCACGACCGCGCTCGCGCGCCGACTCGCTGGTGGTCAGCGTGCTGGTGGCGCTCGCCGTGATCGGGCTCGCCGCCCTGAAGTCGTGGTGGGACGGGGACACGCCCGGCCGCGATCGGGCCCCACCGCCGCATGCCGACCTGCGCGGCGCACCGCCCAGGATCCCGGTCGACGTCACCTATGTGGTCGACGGTGACACCTTCGACGGCCGGCTGCATGCCGGGCCGGACCGGGTCGTCGCCGGCCGCATCCGGCTGCGCGGCGTCGACACGCCGGAGCTGCACGGCCAGTGCGAGGCCGAGATCGCCAAGGCCCAGGAGGCGAAGGCGGCGCTGCGCCGGCTGCTCGCCGAGGGCGAGGTCGTCCTCTCGGCGCCCGGCGAGGACAAGTACGGCCGCGTGCTCGCCGACGTCGCCACCCGCAAGACCGCCAATGTCGCCGCCGCCCTGATCGCCGCCGGCGTCGCCCGCCCCTATGGCGGTGGCCACCGCGCCGGCTGGTGCGGCCGGGGGTGACGCGGCCATACCTCGCGTGATGAAGCATCACGAATTTTTATTGGTTTGTCAGCGGCTTCCCTCTCGCTCTCGCGTCCGTCCGCACCGTGTGGCCGAGGCTAGTGACAACTGCAGCCTGACAACTTTCAGTCGATACTTGTCCAGTATTCTTGTCGTTTGTTGCCGCACCACAACAAAGAAACATGAACAGCACGCAATCGGGCGTTGGTGCCCGACCCTTCGCTTTTCATTGTTAGCAAACTCTGAATAGCTACCAGAGCACCCCCGGACGACCTCGAAAACCGCTGCCGCTTCGTTGTCACCATCTGCAATTTGCATGAGGGGGGAGAACCCATGCGCCGAACGACGACTGACTTACTCTTGGCGACCGCCGCCGTGGCGGCGCTGTCCGTGACCGCAGCCTCGGCGGCCGACCTGCCCGCCGCCTACAAGGCGCCCGTGGTGGTCGATCAGCCCTGGACGGGCGGCTGGCAGGTGCGTGCGCGCGCCCTCGCCGTGCTGCCGAAGGACAGCGTCGACCTCAACGTCGCGGCCCTCGGAGCCGCCGGCAACCTGCCGGACACCGGCTCGGTGAGCAACACGGTGATCCCGGAGATCGACATCAGCTACTACTTCACGCCGAACATCGCGGCGGAGCTGATTCTCGGCGTCACGCCGCACAAGGTTCGGGGCGAGGGCCGGCTCGCCGGGCTCGACATCGGCGAGACCTGGCTGCTGCCGCCGACCCTGACACTGCAATATCACTTCACCAATTTCGGCGCCTTCCAGCCCTACATCGGCGCCGGCGTCAACTACACGGTGTTCTTCAACACGTCCGGCGCCAACACCACCACGCTGGTGCCGCTCGGCGTGCCGGTCGCCGTCACCTCGCTGAGCCTGAAGAACAGCTGGGCGCCGGCCGTCCAGATCGGCTTCGACTACATGCTCAACAAGAACGTCGGCATCAACTTCGACGTCAAGTATCTGTGGCTGAGCTCCGACGTCACCGCGACGCTGAACAACGCGCTGGCCGTCACCGGCAAGGCCAATCTCGACCCGCTGCTGATCGGCGGCGGCGTGACCTATCGCTTCTGATCACAGGGGGATGTCATGAAGACGATTCTTCTCTCGACCTGCGCCGCCCTGTCGGTCCTGTGCGCCGGTGCCGCGGTCGCGGCCGACCTGCCGATCAAGGCCCCGCCTCCCGTCGTCCCCGTCCAGGCTCCGTGGACCGGCTGCGGCATCGGCTTCAATGTCGGCGGCGGCTGGGGTGACACCTGGTGGTCGAACCCGACCCCGGCGCTCGCCGGGTCGTACTCGCTGTCCGGCGCGGTGGCGGGCGGACAGCTCTATTGCGACTACCAGACCGGTCCGTTCGTGATCGGCCTCGAGGCCAGCTACGACTGGACCAATCTCGACGGCAACTACGCCAACGGCGCCGGCTACCTGCGGCAAACCACGGTCAACGCGCTCGGCGGCGCCGGCGGCCGCGTCGGCCTCGTGGTCGACAAGTCGCTGATCTTCGTCCGGGCGCAGGCCGTGTGGGCCGACGTCGATCACACCCAGACGCTGACCGGGTTCGCCGCCCAGACGATTTCCGAGACGCGCTTCGGCTGGGGCATCGGCGCCGGCCTCGAATACATGATCGCACCGGTCCTGACGGCGCGCATCGAGTACAACTACAACGACTTCGGCACGCAGAACTATTCCTACGCGGCGCAGCCCGCCGTCACCTACGGCGAGGAGCTTCGCCTGCACGTCTTGAAGCTCGGGGTCAACTACAAGTTCTGGTGAGCAACCCCCTCGCGACCCTTCACCAGCGACGTCCCCGACTTCGGAGGCCCCGGCTCGCCGGGGCCTTTTTCCTGCGCGTCGTCTTGCACGATGCGTCATCCGACGTCGGGGAGCCGGCGTCGCCGGGCGGCGCGAACGCAAGTCGGGCGCCTTGCGGCGCCCGACAGGTCCGATCGTCCCGATCGAGAGCGACGCGATCTCAGCGCGTCACCACCACGGTGGTGCCGACGCTGACGCGGCTGTAGAGATCGGTGACGTCCTCGTTGAACATGCGGATGCAGCCGTAGGAGACGTAGCCGCCGATCGAGCGCGGCACGTTGGTGCCGTGGATGGCGTACTCGCCGCCCGACAGCGTCAGCGCCGCGGCGCCCATCGGATTCTGCGGCGTGCCGCCCTTGATCACGTTCGGCAGGCCGGGCTTGTCGCGCTTGACCTCGGCCGGCGGCGCCCAATCGGGCCTCACATACTTGCCGGTGATGCTGGAGACGCCGCTCCACTGCTTGCCGGCCTTGCCGACGCCGACCGGGTAGCGCAGCGCGGTGCCGTCCCCGAGCACCAGGTAGAGCCGGCGCTCGCGGGTCTTCACCACGATGGTGCCGGCCTGGTAGCCCGAGTCCCTGAAGACGACCTGCTCGCGCGCCGAGGCCCCCTGCGGCGCCGCGACCGCGGCGATGCCGACCGCGACCGCGACGGCGGTCAACCCTGCTCCGATCCTTGCCATGTGTCCCCCTGCCCTGCTCGTGCTCGACGCCGGTGGCGACCGCGCCCCGTTCGTCGACGGCGCCCTCACCGTGGCCCGTCGTCCACGGATGAAACGACGCCAGCATTTGATATTCGGTGAGTTCCCGGCAAGCCCTTCAAAGCGTTCGTGATCGAAGTAAACGGCAGGTGCAGCAGAATCGTCACACTTGTTGTGGCGGATTTACCCGGCGGGGCTACGACAATGCTTGCGGAAAGGACCAAACCGGGTGCAACGGCTCGAGATTCGCGCGAGTCGTGATCCCGCCGGACCGGTAAACCGGCCCGGAACGACAACGCCCCCGCCGGCGGGCCGGCGAGGGCGTCAGGTCGTTCGAGCACGGACCAGCAGGCGTTCTCTAGTCATTCCGGGGCGCTGCGAAAGCAGCGAACCCGGAATGACAGCGTCCGACGCGTCAGGCGGCGCCGCGCTGGGAGGCCTGGCGGTTGTTGACGAGGTCGTCGACCACGGTCGGGTCGGCGAGCGTCGAGGTGTCGCCGAGATTGCCGAACTCGTTCTCGGCGATCTTGCGCAGGATGCGGCGCATGATCTTGCCGGAACGGGTCTTCGGCAGGCCGGGCGCGAACTGGATCACGTCGGGCGAGGCGATCGGGCCGATCTCCTTGCGCACCCAGGCGACCAGTTCTGCGCGCAGCTCTTCACTCGGCTGCTGACCGCTCATCAGGGTGACGTAGGCGTAGATGCCCTGGCCCTTGATGTCGTGCGGATAGCCGACCACGGCGGCCTCCGAGACCTTCGGATGCGCGACCAGCGCCGACTCCACCTCGGCGGTGCCGAGCCGGTGGCCGGCGACGTTGATCACGTCGTCGACCCGGCCCGTGATCCAGTAATAGCCGTCCTCGTCGCGGCGGCAGCCGTCGCCCGTGAAGTAGCGGCCCACATAGGTCGAGAAGTAGGTCTGCACGAAACGCTCGTGGTCGCCGTAGACGGTGCGCATCTGGCCGGGCCAGGAGTCGGCGATGCACAGGCTGCCCTCGCACGGCCCCTCGATCGGGTTGCCGGCCGGATCGACGATCTGCGGCACGACGCCGAAGAACGGCCGGGTCGCCGAGCCGGGCTTCAGCTTGGTGGCGCCGGGCAGCGGCGTGATCAGGATGCCGCCGGTCTCGGTCTGCCACCAGGTGTCGACGATCGGGCAGCGGTCGTCGCCGACGACGCGGTGATACCACTCCCACGCCTCCGGATTGATCGGCTCGCCGACCGAGCCGAGCAGCCGCAGGCTCTCGCGCGAGGTCTTCTTCACCGGCGCGTCGCCGGCCTGCATCAGGGCGCGGATCGCGGTCGGCGCCGTGTAGAAGATGTTGACCTTGTGCTTGTCGATCACCTCCCAGAAGCGGGAGTTCGACGGATAGTTCGGCACGCCCTCGAACATCAGGGTGGTGGCGCCGTTGGCGAGCGGGCCGTAGACGATGTAGCTGTGGCCCGTCACCCAGCCGACGTCGGCCGTACACCAGTAGATGTCGCCGTCGTGATAGTCGAAGACGTACTGGTGGGTGATCGAGGTGTAGACCAGATAGCCGCCGGTGGTGTGCAGCACGCCCTTCGGACGGCCGGTCGAGCCCGACGTGTAGAGGATGAACAGCGGATCCTCGGCGCCCATCTCCTCGCACGGACAGTCGGCCGAGACCGTCTTGGCGATCTCGTCGTAATAGACGTCGCGGCCGGCCTGCATGGGCACGGCGGCGTTGGTGCGGCGGACCACCACGATGGTGTCGACGCCGCCGGCGCGGGTCGCGGCCGCGTCGGCATTGGCCTTCAGCGGCACCTTGCGGCCGCCGCGCAGACCTTCGTCGGCCGTGATCACGACCGACGACTTGGCGTCCTCGATGCGGCCGGCGAGTGAGTCGGGCGAGAAGCCGCCGAACACGACCGAGTGGACGGCGCCGATGCGGGCGCAGGCCAGCATCGCGACGGCCGCCTCGGGGATCATCGGCAGATAGATGGTGACGCGGTCGCCCTTCTTGACGCCGCGCGCCTTCAGCACGTTGGCGAAGCGCGAGACCTCGGCGTGCAGCTCCTTGTAGGTGATCTTGCGATCGTCCTTCGGGTCGTCACCTTCCCAGATGATCGCGACCTGGTCACCGCGCGTCGCCAGATGCCGGTCGATGCAGTTGTGGGCGACGTTGGTGGTGCCGTCCTCGAACCATTTGATCGAAACGTTGTGCGGATCGTAGGAGGTGTTCTTGACCTTGGTGAAGGGCTTGAACCAGTCGATGCGGCGCGCCTGCTCGCCCCAGAAGCCGTTCGGATCCGTCACCGAGCGATGATACATCGCCTGATACGTGTCGTCGTTGAGGAAGGCCCGGTTCGCCCACTCGCCCGGAACGTCGTACACCTTGACCGTCGTCATCTGCTGCTCCCTCCGCGGCGGCAATTGATGTCGGGATCGCCCCGGCCGCGCCGTCCGTTTCCTCGTTTATCAATCAATAGGACGTGTGGGGGCGCCGCCACAAGACGGCCCGTCCTCACACTTTGGTCGACACGCCGGCCGCCGCGCTCCCGCGATGCCGCGAAACACGGCCGTGGACGGCCGTGAGGGCGGCTCCCGCGGACGATCCAGGTCCGGGGCGGGACAAGACGACGCAGCCGGGATCTGCGTCCCGTCGACAGGCGTCGCCGCGAAGCGTCTCGCAAACGATTGGGCCTGGCAACCGCTCGTTTGGTCCGCGTCGGCAAGTGCTTTGCATTATTTGGTCATTCCGGGGCGGCGCACAGCGCCGAACCCGAAATCCAGCCCAGGATGCGGAGTTTGCCTCTGGATTCCGGGTTCGCGCCGACAGCGCGCCCCGGAATGACGGCCCCTGAGAAGGACGCCCGCCAGCAGGTGCCGACGAGCCGAACTGGCATCTACTGATAATTTCGTGCTGCAGCGCAGCAGGCCGCGCGTCGCCGCTCGGCCTGATCACGTCGCTCTCACGCCCTCGTGAGACAGCCGCTCCTGTGTGAGCGCCCTCACATCGAACGCACCGCCGCACCCGCCATCGTGCCGGTCACACGAACCGTGGGCATCCGGACGGACCCAACCGCCGGAGCAGCACCGGGTCGCCGCCGGCATCCGCCGCGGCGCGCCCAGTCGGGGAGAGAGCCATGCAACGAGGTGCGGTCATGTCCTGTCGGTCGTTTCTGTTCGCGGGCGCCGTCGCGCTCCTGTCCTGCACGGCGCTCGGCAGCGCGCTCGCCGAGAGCCGCGTCGCGCTGGTGATCGGCAACGGCTCCTACACGGCGGTGCCGGCGCTGGACAATCCGGCGAACGACTCCAAGGCGATGGCCGAGCTCCTGCGCGCCGCCGACTTCGAGGTGATCACGGCGCGCGATCTCGGCCAGGCCGAGATGCGCCGGGCGATCGGCGACTTCGCCCGCACGGTGCGCAGCAAGGGCTCCGACACGGTGGCGCTGGTCTATTACGCGGGCCACGGCCTGCAGGTCGACGGCGACAACTACCTGGTCCCGGTCGACGCCCAGATCCGGCAGGAGTCCGACGTGCCGTTCGAGACGGTGCGGCTCGCCGACCTGATGAACGCGCTCGCTGCCGCGCCGGTGAAGACCCGCATCGTGATGCTCGACGCCTGCCGCAACAACCCGTTCGCGGCGGCCGGCCGCAGCGGCGGCCGCGGCCTCGCCATCGTCGACGCGCCGAACGGCACCATCGTGTCCTACGCGACCGCCCCGGGCTCCGAGGCCGAGGACGGCGAGGGCCGGAACAGCCCCTACACGGCGGCCTTCCTGAAGGTCGCCAAGGAGCCCGGCCTGCCGATCGAGCAGGCGTTCAAGCGGGTGCGCTACGCCGTCCACCAGGAGACCGACGGCCGCCAGACGCCGTGGGAGAGCTCGTCGCTCACCGGCGACTTCGCCTTCTTCAAGGGCACGGCCGAGACCACCGGCGTCGCCAGCGCCGCCTCCGGGCCGGCCGGCGGCCCGGCGGCCGCGACCGGCGCGGCGGGCGGGACGCAGGTCGCGTCGCTCGGCGGCGGTCCGGTGACCCGCTCGGCCGACGGCTGGCGCGAGACCCTGCAGCAGAAGTCGGCCCGCGAGGCCTACGAGATCGTCATTCGCGAGGATCAGCTCGAGGCCTACCAGGCCTATCTCGACCTGTACCCGGCCGAGACGATGGCGCCGCGTGTTCGAAGCCTGCTCGACCGCCGCCAGGAGCTGACCGCCTGGCACGAGGCCGCCACCCTCAACACGGCGGCCGGCTACCGGGCCTTCCTGGCCGAGTTCCCGGGCAGCGACTACGCCAAGACGGCGCAGCGGCTGATCGAGCGCACCGGCCGCACGGCCGGCGCCGAGGCGCGCGAGCGCAGCTGCGGCACCCAGACGATCCGGCGCCGCACCGACCTCGCGGGTCCGACCCGCCATGCGCTCGCCGACCCCGGCCCGGTCGTCCTCCCGGCGATCGCCCCGGTGGTCTCGGCGCCGGCGATCCTCGACCGCCCGTTCGGCGATCGCCCCTTCATCGGCCGTCCGCATTTCGGCCACCGCCCGATCCCGCCGCTCGGCGGCAGGCCCCAGGATGGCAAGCCCCATGACGGCAAGCCCGGCGACGGCAAGCCGCCCGTGCTCGGCACGCCGGGCGGCGACAAGCCGACCACCGGAAAGCCCGGCGGCGACAAGCCGATCGTCGGCCGCCCCGTGATCGACAAGCCCGTGATCGACAAGCCGGGCCCGATCGTCGGCAAGCCGATCGTCCGCCCGATCGTGACGAAGCCGGTGATCGCCAAGCCTGTCGTCACCAAGCCGATTGTCGCCAAGCCGATCATGACGAAGCCGATCATGACCCGACCCGTGATGACGAAGCCGATGATGGTCCAGCGGCCCATGATGGCGCGCCCGATGGGCGGCGGCTTCGGCGGCGGCATGAAGATGGGCGGCGGCGGCATGCGCTTCGGCGGCGGCGGCTTCGGCCGGATGCGCTGACCCGCACCAGGTGACGCACAGCACGACGGCCGGGCGCGAGCCCGGCCGTTTCGCCGTGAAAGATGCGGACTCAGCGTCGCGGCATTCTCGGTTCACCTCTCCCCGGCGGGGAGAGGTCGGAGTTCGCGCCACGGCGCGAACTCCGGGTGAGGGGGTGCCGCGCTCACCAACTGGCGTCGGCACCCCCTTGTAACTCTGATTGTCGCGACTCGCGTAGTCTGCGGGCCGCGGTGACGGGCGGGAGCCCGGGAGCCCCTGGGCCAGGTCAGGCCGTGGGTGAGCATGGTGCCCCGCCCGTCGTTCCATCGAACC
>NZ_NHSK01000246.1 GCF_016653355.1 Rhodoplanes elegans
CGCCGATCTCACCTCTCCCCGCGCGCGGGGAGAGGTGAGATCGGCGCCACGCAGCGGAGCGCACCATGCCGACCCTGATCCTCAAGCGCCTCGTGATGACGATCCCGAGCTTGATCGGCGTCGTGATCGTGACGTTCCTGCTCACCCGCGCGCTGCCCGGCGATCCGGCCGCCTATTTCGCCGGGCCGGCCGCCAGCGCCGAGGCGATCGAGCAGATCAGGGCGAAGCTCGGACTCGATCAGCCGCTGATCGTCCAGTTCGTCGACTATGTCCGGGCGCTGTTTCGCGGCGACCTCGGCACCTCGCTGACCACCGGGCAGCCGGTCGCCGCCGAGATCGCGGCGCGACTCCCGGCCTCGGCCGAGCTGACATTGCTCGGCCTGCTCGTCTCGATGGCGATCGCCGTGCCGCTCGGCATTCTCGCCGCGACCAAGCCCGGCTCGATGATCGACCACGCCTGCCGCATCGTCACGACGGCCGGCGTGTCGCTGCCGGTGTTCTTCACCGGGCTGATCCTGGTCTACGTCTTCTATTATCTGCTCGGCTGGGCGCCGGCGCCGCTCGGCCGGCTCGGCGTGTTCGACAGCCCGCCGCCCACCGTCACGGGATTCTATCTGATCGACAGCCTCTTGGCCGGCGACGTCCCGACCTTCTGGGCGAGCCTGAAGCAGCTCGCGCTGCCGGCCCTGACGCTCGGCATCTTCGCGCTCGCGCCGATCGCCCGCATGACGCGCGCCTCGATGCTGGCGGTGCTCTCCTCCGACTTCGTGCGCACCGCACGCGCCTGCGGCCTCGCCTCCTACACGGTCGTCGTCACCTACGCGTTCCGCAACGCCATGCTGCCCGTGATCACCACGCTCGGCATGGTGTTCTCGTTCCTGCTCGGCGCCAATGTGCTGGTCGAGAAGGTGTTCGCCTGGCCCGGAATCGGCTCCTTCGCGGTCGAGGCGCTGATCGCCTCGGACTTCGCCCCCGTGCAGGGCTTCGTGCTCACGATGGCGGTGCTCTACGTCGCCCTCAATCTGGCGATCGACCTCCTCTACGGGCTGATCGACCCCCGCGCGAGGATGGACGCATGAGACACCCTATGATGTCCCCTGTCGACGTGACGCCAGCCCCGATCTCCGCTCATTCCCGCGCAAGCGGGACTCCAGAGCCACAGACAAAGATGCTCGCCGTCCCTGGGTCCCTGCTTTCGCGGGGACGAGCGGAGCTTGGGCGGAGGGTCGCGGCATGACCGCCCTCGTCGCCACGCTGCGTCATGCGCGCTATGTCGTCTCCGAGAACCCGGTCACCGGGCTCGCCTTCGGGCTGTTCGTCGCCATCGTGCTCACCGCGCTGGTCGGGCCATTCCTGGTGCCGCACGATCCGCTCGCCTCCAACACCGCGATGGCGCTGCAGCCGCCCTCGGCGCGGTTCTGGTTCGGCACCGATCAGCTCGGCCGCGACATCTTCTCGCGCGTGATCGTCGCGACGCGTCTCGACTTCGGCATCGCGGTCGCCTCGGTCGTCCTCGTCTTCTGCATGGGCGGGCTCGCCGGCGTCGCGGCGGGATTCTTCGGCGGCTGGACCGACCGCATCGTCGGCCGCATCGCCGACACCATCATGGCCTTCCCGCTGTTCGTGCTCGCCATGGGCATCGTCGCGGCGCTCGGCAACACGGTGCAGAACATCGTCATCGCCACCGCGATCGTGAATTTTCCGCTCTACGTCCGCGTCGCCCGCGCCGAGGCGAATGTCCGCCGCGAGGCGGGATTCGTGGAAGCCGCCCGCCTGTCCGGCAACGGCGAGTGGCGGATTCTCGTCTTCCAGATCCTGCCCAACGTGATTCCGATCCTGGTCGTGCAGATGTCGCTCACCATGGGCTACGCGATCCTCAACGCGGCCGGCCTCTCCTTCATCGGGCTGGGCGTGCGGCCGCCGACGCCCGAGTGGGGCATCATGGTCGCCGAGGGTGCCGCCTTCATCGTCTCGGGCGAATGGTGGATCGCCTTCTTCCCCGGCCTCGCGCTGATGATCGCCGTGTTCTGCTTCAACCTGCTCGGCGACGGCCTGCGCGACATCGTCGACCCGCGGAGGCGGACGTGAGGATGGCCTGCTCCGAACAACGCCTCGCCGACGCACCGAGGGAGGTCATCGGCCTCCGTACCCTCTCCCATGGGGAGAGGGTCGGGCGCGAGCGTCAGCTCGCGCACGGGGTGAGGGGTTCAGACGCCGGCGTGGGCCCCCCCTCACCCGCCGCGCGCCGCGCGGCGACCTCTCCCCGCAGGGGAGAGGTGAGCCGAAGGCTGCCGTCACGCCCACGAGCTGGGAGGCCCGCATGACCGCCGTTCCGGCTCTCCTGGTGGAAGATCTGTCGGTGGCGTTCCGCACGCGCTCCGGCACGGTGCGGGCGCTGGAGCGGGTCAGCTTCGCGGTGCCCAAGAGCGAGACGCTGGCGATCGTCGGCGAGTCGGGCTCCGGCAAGTCGGTGACGGCCTATGCCGTGATGGGGATTCTCGATCCGGCCGGGCAGATCACGTCGGGCCGCGCGATACTGGGCGGCCTCGATCTGCTCGCGGCAACGGCCGATCAGGTGGCCGCGGTGCGCGGGCGCGAAATCGCGATGATCTTCCAGAATCCACGCACGGCCCTCAATCCCATCCGCCCGGTCGGCCGGCAGATCGCCGACGTGCTGATCCGCCACGCCAACGTGCCGCGCCGCGAGGCGCCGGATCGCGCCGTCGAGCTTCTCCGCGCCGTGGGAATCACGGATCCGGGGCGCCGGGCGAAAGCCTATCCGTTCGAGATGTCGGGCGGCATGTGCCAGCGCGTGATGATCGCCATCGCGCTCGCCGCGAAGCCCTCGGTGCTGATCGCCGACGAGCCGACCACCGGGCTCGACGTGACCACCCAGGCCGTGATCATGGATCTGATCGGCGACCTCGCCCGCGACATCGGCATGGCGACCATCTTCATCACCCACGATCTGGCGCTGGCCGCCCAGCGCGCCGACCGGATCGTGGTCATGCATGCCGGGCACGTGATCGAGAACGCGCCGACCGCGGAGCTGTTCGCGCGGCCGCGCCATCCCTACACGGCCGAGCTGATCGCCGCGACGCCCGACGCCGCCGCGAGCCTGTGCGATCTCGCGTCGATCCCCGGCGCGCTGCCCGATCTGCGCCGGCTCGATCTGCCGACCTGCCGCTACGCCGAGCGCTGCCCTCGCCGTCTCGCCGACTGCGATGAGGCGCTGCCGCCCGCCCTCGCGATCCCCGAGCACGTCGTCGCCTGCCGGAACCCGCTGTCATGACCGCGCCCCTCGCCGTGACCGAGCACGCCGCCACCATCCACGGCGCGCCGCCCGCGGACATGCCGCTGCTCGACGTCGCCGAGCTGGAGAAGCGCTTCCCGGTGAGCGGCACGATCGGGCCGCTCGGCCGACTGCGCCGCCGCATGAAGGGTGGGCCCGTGCATCTGCCGCACGTCCACGCCGTCGACGACGTGAGCTTCGTGATCAGAAAGGGCGAGACGGTCGGGCTGGTCGGCGAATCCGGCTGCGGCAAGTCCACGCTGGTGCGGGTGCTGACGCGGCTGCTCGATCCGTCCGGCGGCATCGTGCGGCTCGGCGGGCGCGAATTGTCGCTCACGCCGGCGCGCCGCTTCGCCAAGGATCCCGACCGCGGCCGCATCCAGATGGTGTTCCAGGACGCCGGCGAGAGCATCAATCCGCGCTTCACGGCCTTCGCGGCGATCGCCGATCCGCTGCGGCGCCTGCGCGGGCTGAAAGGCGCGGCCCTCACCGCGAAGGTCGAGCGCGCCGCCGACCAGTGCGGGCTGCCGCGCGCGCTGCTGACGCGCTTTCCGCATCAGCTCTCGGGCGGCCAACGCGCCCGCGTCGGCATCGCGCGCGCCGTCGCGGTCGAGCCCGACCTCCTGGTGCTCGACGAGCCGACCGCGGCGCTCGACGTCTCGGTTCAGGTCGTGATCCTGCAGCTCCTGGATACGCTCAAGACCGATCTCGGCATGAGCTATCTGTTCGTCTCGCACGATCTCGGCGTGGTGCGGCTGATCTGCGACCGCGTGCTGGTGATGTATCTCGGCAAGATCGTCGAGTCCGGCCCGGCCCGCGACGTGTTCGCGAACCCGCTGCATCCCTATACGCGGGCGCTGGTCGACGCGGCGCCGAGCCTGCACGATCGCGGCGCCGGCCGCATCCGTCTGCAGGGTGAGCCGCGCTCACCGATCGATCCCGATCCGAACGTCTGCCGCTTTTACGGCCGCTGCCCGAAGGGCACCGACCGCTGCACGACCGCGATGCCGGAGCTGCGCCGCTTCGGCGACCGCGAGGTCGCCTGTCACTTCGCCGAGGAGATCACGTCGCGATGAGCAGCACCGACACCGGGCGGCGCACGCTCGCCGAGGAGCTGCGCCTGCAGCTCGCCGACGAGATCGTGCGCGGCGCGCTGCAGCCCGGCACGGCGCTGGACGAGAGCGAGCTCGCACGCCGATTCAACGTGTCGCGCACGCCGGTGCGCGAGGCGATCCGCCAGCTCGCGGCGAGCGGCCTCGTCGATTCGCGGCCGCATCGCGGCGCCGTGGTGGCGCGGCCGAGCGACGCCCAGGTGGTCGGCATGTTCGAGGTGATGGCCGAGCTCGAGGCGCTGTGCGCCGGCTTCGCCGCCGAGCGCATGACCGGCACCGAGCGGCGCGCGCTCGAAAGCGTCCACGAGGGTCTCGGCGCGCTCGTCCGACTCGGCGATCCGCAGCGTTTCCACGAGGCCAACGAGGTCTTCCACGGCGCCGTCTATGCCGGCGCCCACAACGCCTATCTGACCGAGATCACGCTGGCGACGCGCGCCCGGCTGCAGCCGTTCCGCCGCGCCCAGTTCCGCAACCTTGGCCGGCTGGCCAAATCACACGGCGAGCACGACCGCGTCGTCCAGGCGATCCTGCGCGGCGACCGCGACGGCGCCGTCCGCGCCATGCAGGCCCACATCATGACGGTGTGCGAGGAGTACGGCGTCTACGCCGACACGCGCGGCGTGCTCACGCCGGAGCCGGTTTCTCCTGGTCATTCCGGGACGCGCGCGACAGCGCGCGGACCCGGAATCCAGAACCATGCTCGGAGTTCGCCGCTGGAGTCCGGGTTCGCCGCTGCGCGGCGCCCCGGAATGAGGGAGAGCTGATCAGCTCGCCTTCGCGAGGAACGCGCGCCACCCACCCGACGCCGTGATGTCGCGGGCGCCGGCGACCGCCTCGGCCTCAACCAGGAAGCACTTCACCGCGCGACCATCCGACAGCGTCGCGTTGCCGATCGACAGCGGCGACGGCACGGCGGCGACGAAGCGGCCGAAGCTCTCGGCCGACAACGCCCACAGCTCGACCTCGATCGGCCCGCCGCTGCCGGCGGCGACCCGCAGCAGCCCCGGCTTCGGCGGTGTCGTGCCGGGCAGCGCGAACAGGCGATAGTCGGCGGCGGTCCGCGTGGTCTCCAGATAACGACCACCGAGGCCGGTCAGCTCGTGATTGAGCGGCAGGCCGGTGAGATGCGCGCCGACCGCCGCGAGCACGACCTCGCCCTCCCGCACCACCGGCGCGAGCGCGGGAAGCTCCGGCTGCGGCACCCCGAGCGCGCCCAGCGGCAGGCCGGTTCTTGCATGCAGCACGCGGCCGAGCGACGCCAGTGCCGCGTCGCGACCCGCCGGGGCGAGCAGCGTGACGCCGAACGGCGTGCCGTCCTCGGCGATCGTCGCCGGCACGGCGAGGCCCGCCATGTCGAGCAGATTGACGAAGTTGGTGTAGGTGCCGAGCCGGCTGTTGAGCAGGATCGGCTCGGCCTCGAGCTCGGCCACCGTATAGGCGGCCGGCGCGGTCGGCACCATCAGCAGGTCGACATGCGCGAGCGTCTCGCGCGCCCGCACGCGCAACTCCTGCAGCTTGTAGAAGGCCTGGAAGGCGTCGACAGCGGTCGGCCGGCTGCCGCCCAGCACGATCTCGCTGGTCACCGGATGCACGTCGTCGGGATGCGTCGCCATGAACTCGCCGACCGCGGCGAACCGCTCGGCGACCCACGGGCCTTCGTAAAGGAGGCGCGCCGTCGCATAGAACGGCGTCATGTCGAGATCGACCAGCGTGCCGCCGAGCTCGGTGGCGATCTCCAGCGCCCGCAGGAACGCCGTCTCGGCGCGGCCGTCGCCGAAGAAAATGCGGTCGGCGTGGCGCGGCACGCCGATGCGCAGCCCGGTCGCCAGCGGCCCGGGAGCGACGGCCGGAAAGCTGCGCGTAAAGGCGTCGGCCGGGTCCGGGCCGGCCATCGCGGCGAGCGCCAGATGGGCGTCGTCGGTGGTCAAAGCGAACACCGAGATGGTGTCGAGCGAGCGGCAGGCCGGCACGACGCCGGTCGCCGGCACGAGGCCGAGGCTCGGCTTCAGCCCGACGATGTTGTTGAGACCGGCCGGCACGCGGCCCGAGCCCGCCGTGTCGGTGCCGAGCGACAAGGGCACGATGCCGGCCGCGACCGCGACGGCCGAGCCCGAGGACGAGCCGCCCGGGACGAGCGCCGGGTCGTGCGGGTTGCGCGGGGTGCCGTAGGGCGAGCGCACGCCGACGAGACCGGTGGCGAACTGATCGAGGTTGGTCTTGCCGATCACGATGGCGCCGGCGGCGCGCAGCCGCGCCACCGCGGTCGCGTCCCGCGTGGGCATGTAGGCGAAGCCAGGGCAGGCCGCCGTGGTCGGCAGGCCGGCGACGTCGATGTTGTCCTTCACGGCGACCGGCACGCCGTAGAGCGGCTTGCCGGCGGGGCCTTGCGCTGTGAGCGCGCGCGCCTCGGCGATCGCCTCGGCCTCGTCGCGCAACGTGATGAACAGGGCGGGATCGTCGTAGGCACGGGCCCGCGCATAAGCGCGCGCGACCGTCTCGGCAGGATCGGCGCGACCTGCGCGATGCGCGGTCACGATGTCGACGACGGTCTCCGCCACGGGCTCCCCCTCGTGCTGCCGGTCTGCACCGGATGCCTGATCATGCACATGCCTTGTCAGCACGAGAATCGTGCAAGCGCAATGCCAGGATCAGAGGCGTGCGCAGACCGAACGGCTGGACGCGGCTTCGTGTCCCGGACGCGGTGCGACGCACCGCGAGCCGGGACCCAGGAGCCATGAGCCGATGCGAGTGCCGTGCGGCCCTGGGTCCCGGCTCTGCGGCGCCTCGGGCCTTCGGCCCGCTGCGCCTTGTCCGGGACACGCGGCGGAGTGGCGCGTCAACTCAGCAGGATGCGTCAGCGATCGAGGGACTTCACCCCCCGCGCGTGCGCTGGCGGCGGACGTGCTCGATGATCGCCGAGTTGTCCCAGTCGCCCTCGCCGGCCGCGATGCAGCCGGCCATCGCCTCGGCATAGGCGGCCGCGAAGGGCAGCGCCTGGCCGTGCTCGCGCGCCGTGCCGAGGATGAGGGCGAAGTCCTTCGCCGACTGCGACACCTTGCCGGCGGTGGCGAAGTCGCGCGTGATCATCTTGCGGCCCTTGACGTCCATGGCCTGCGAGTAGGCGGCGGAGTTGCGCGCCGCCTCGAAGAAGGCGTCGAGCGGCAGGCCGAGCAGATCGGCGTAGATCAGCCCCTCGGCGAGCGCCGCGCGGTTCAGGCCGAGAATCAGGTTGGTGGCGAGCTTCGCCTTGGCGCCGTTGCCGACCGGGCCGAGATGGAAGGACTTGGCGCAGACCGCGGCGACGATGTCCTGCGCCGCCGCGAGCGCCGCCGCCTCGCCGCCGACCAGGCACACCGCCTCGCCGCGGGCGACCTGATCGCTCGCGCCGGACAGCGGCGTCTCCAGGAAGCCGAGCCCGGACGGCGCGAGCCGCGCCGCGAGCGCCACCATGCGGTCGGGATCGCAGGTCGCGAAGTTGAGGACGAGGGTCGTGCGGCGCGACGCCGGATCGACCGACAGGATCCCGCCATCGCCTTCGATCACGCTCTCGACCTGGTCGCTGTTGAACACCGCGATCAGCACACGCTCGCAGCGCCGCGCGATCTCCGCGACCGAGTCGACCGGAGTGCCGCCGAGCCCGGCGAGGCGGGCGCGGGCGTCGGCCGCGATGTCGGTGCCGACCACGGCGAAGCCGGCGCCGAGCAGACGCTGCGCCAGCGCCGTGCCGATGAGACCGAGGCCGATCAGGCCGACCGGCGTGCGCGAATCCTGCATGACGAGATCCTGACGATAAAACGAGTGTTAACGGGACGAGAGCAGACGGGACGAGTGCAAGGGGAACGACGCGGGCGCAGCCGACGCGAGGCGGGTCGCCGCGACCCGAAGGTCGCCGGCGCGGACGCCTGTTCTAACGCGTCGCATCGCGCTTGTCAGCGGCGGGCTCGTCATGCGTCACCCGCAGGGCGCCCGCGATCTCGGATAGCGAAAACGGTCAGCCGTGGTGGCTGCGCTCGCCGTTGCCGCGCCGCGAGAAGTCGATGCGGTCGGCCGGCTGCGGCTTGCTGAACAGATAGCCCTGGGCCTGGCTGCAGCCGGCCGCCTGGACGAGGCGGAACTGCTCCCAGGTCTCGACGCCCTCGGCCGTAGTCTGCATGTCGAGCGCGTGGGCGAGCCCGGTGACGGCGCTGACGATGGTGGCGCAGTCGGTGCGCTGCGTCATCTCGCTCACGAAGCCGCGGTCGATCTTGATCTTCGAGAACGGGAACTGGCGCAGATAGCTCAGCGACGAGTAGCCGACGCCGAAATCGTCGAGCACGATGTTGATGCCTAGCCCGGCGAGCTCGGTCAGCATCCCCGTGATGACGGCGTTCTTCTGCAGGAGCACCGATTCGGTGATCTCGATCTCCAGCCGCGACGGCGGCAGGCCGGCGGTCGCGAGGATGGCGCGTACGGTGGGCACCAGGCCGGGATCGCGGAACTGCACGGGCGAGAGGTTCACGGCGACCTTGATGTGCGCCGGCCACGCCATCGCGTCCGTGCAGGCGCGCCGCAGGATCCACTCGCCGATCGCGATGATCATCCCGGTGTCCTCCGCGATCGGGATGAAGCGGTCGGGCGACAGCGGCCCGAAGACGGGATGCTGCCAGCGCACCAGCGCCTCGACCCCGCAGGGCATGCGGGTGCCGACGTCGACGATGACCTGATAGTGGACATCGAGCTCGCCGCGGGCGAGCGCATTGCGCAGGTCGATCTCCAGCACGTGCTGCATGCGGGCCTGCGCATCCATCTCCATCTCGAAGAAGCGGACGCAGTGCCGGCCCGCCGCCTTGGCGCGGTAGAGCGCGAGGTCGGCGTTCTTGAGCAGCGTCGAGGTGTCGTCGCCGTCCTCCGGAGCGAGCGCGATGCCGGCGCTGATGCCGATGCCGATGCGGCTGCCGTCGACGTCGTAGGGAGCGCCGACGACGTCGAGCAGCGTGTGGGCGAGCTGCGCGGCGGCGCCACGGCGATCGTCGCCGCCCGGCATCAGGATGGCGAACTCGTCGCCGCCGAGCCGACCGACCGTGCAGTCCTCCGGCACGTGCTTGCGCAGGCGCTCGGCGACCGCCTTGAGCAGCGCGTCGCCGACCGGGTGCCCGAGCGAATCGTTGACGGCCTTGAACAGGTCGAGATCGAAGATGAACAGGGCGAAGCCTTCGCCCGTGTCGCGCAGCCGCGTGAAAGCCTCGTCCATACGCTCGCTGAACAGGAGCCGGTTGGCGAGGTCGGTGAGCGCATCGTGGCGCGCCATGTGGGCGATGCGCCAGGCGGCGCGCTGGCGCTCGGTGACGTCCTCGTGGGTGGCGACCCAGCCACCGTCCGGCGTCGCTTGGTTGAGCACCGCGACGATGCGGCCGTCGGGCAGCTCGGTCTGGATGTAGATGCGGGTGCCGTCGCCGAGCCGGTCGAGCAGGCGGGATTGGTAGTCCGTGATGTCGCCCATGAAAGATCCGGCGGCGAGACGGCGGGCGAGCAGTTGCTCGAGCGTGATGCCGGGCGGCGCGTCGTAGGGCGTCAGACCGTACATGCGCAGATAGCGCTCGTTGCAGATCACCAGGCGCTGGTCGCGGTCGAACATGCACAGGCCCTGCGACATGTTGTTGAGCGCCGTGTCGAGCCGCGCATTGACCTGCTTGAGCTCCGCCGATGTCGTGGCGAGCGATGATTCCGAGCGGGTCAGCCGATGGAACTGGACGATCAGGGCGCGCAGCAGCATCACGGCCGAGAGGACCGCGAGCAGGGTGGCGACGGCGATCAGCACGGCGCGGCGGCGCCACGCCTCGAGCACCAGGTTCTCCGACACGGCGATGTCGACGACGAGCCGGAAGCGGTCGAGCGGCTGCACCGAGACCCAGCGCGGCTCCGGATCGAAGTAGCCGCCGCCCCGGAACGAGCCTCCGCCGTCCGCCACCACGCGGTACCACGGCGAGGTCGCCGGCAGCCGCTCGCCGGCCCACCGGCGCGGATCCGGGAAGCGGGCCAGGATGGTTCCGTCGGTGCGCAGGAGCAGGAAGGTGCGGCCCGCGAGGTTCGCGACCGAGCGCCAGACACGCTCGAAATACGAGATCTCGAAGCCCGCCGTGACGACACCGAGATACTCGCCGCGATCGCTCACGATGGCCTTGCTGAAATAGATCGTGGTCTCGCCGGTGACGCGGCTCACCAGGGGCGTGCTGACGAACAGCGAGTCGGACGGCTTGCCGCCGAAATGGGTCACGTATTCGCGGTCGCCGAGATTCATCGCGAGCGGCGGCCACGCCCGGGTGGTGTTGACGGTCTCGCCGTCGCGGTTGGTGATCGTGATGACGGCGCGACCGGGCAGCCGGCGGAGGCGATCGTTGAGCGTCTGGAACACCGCCTCGGAGCCGAAGTGGCGGCGGAACGCCTCCTCGCTTTCGATGCGCACCGCGGCGGCGCGCTCGCGGACCTCGTCGAGGATGTCGACGAGCGGCTCCACCGCCCCGGCGATCTGATCGCCGATCAGCAGGGCGATGTTCTCCGAGTCGCGCACCGATACGCGGATCGCGTCCGACCTGAGTCCCCAGACGGTCAAGCCGATCGCCAGCAGCCCGATTCCGATCAGGGCTCCGGCGACCGCGATCAGCGCATGGAACGGCAGAACGAGTCCGCGCGCCTTCATGTGGTCCCCACCGAAATTCGCCCCATTCTGGACGGCGAAGGTGGAGGAATCGACTCAACTCCCGGTATTTTCTCGTCGGCCCTTTCCGGAAGGTTAATCAAGCGGGCGAGCCGGGCGAAGCCGGTATCCATCACCCGTCGCGGCATCGGGCCGCCCGCCATGCGATCACGAAGGCGAGTTCTCACCTCACGGGAAAATTCCAGGCCCGCACCGGCGGCGTCGGCCCGCCATAGTCGAAGTGCCACCACTCGAGCCGGTAGTTGCGGAAGCCTTCCGCCGCCAGCGCACCGACCAGTCGGTCGCGATTCGCGCGCGCCGCCGGTGCGACGCGGGCCGCCGTGGCGCTCGCCGGCGCCGAGCAGTCGAAGGCCGTGCCCATGTCGAGGCTCGACTCGCGCGCCCGCTGCGCGAACGGTCCGTCGCACGGGCCGGCCTCGCGCGGCGTCGGAAGGTCGGGCTCGTCGGTCCGCACCAGGCCGACATCGACGGCGACGCCGAGCGAGTGGCGCGACCGCTTGGCGATGTAGCCGAGCGCGAACTGCTGCGACTTGTGGATGGCGGGCGAGAAGATCGGCGCCATCCGGTCGGGCTCGGGGCTCTGCGCCCACTCGACGAAGGCGCGCACCGCCCGCTCGGGCCGGTAGCAGTCGTAGACCTTGAGCGAATAGCCGTCGGCCAGCAGGCGCGCCTGGGCGCGGGCGAGCGCGTCGGCGACCGGCCGCAGCAGGATGCATTCGCCGGCCAGATACCCCGGCACCCGCCGTCCGGTGAAGTTGAACGGTCCGGCATAGCGCATGTCCTGGCGGATCGAGGGGTCGCGCTCGCGCAGCCGCACGAAGCCCTCCGGCAGCCCGGCCGACGGGACGGCAACCGACTGGGCCGCGGCCGGCGGGATCGCCCCCGTCGCCACGATCGCCCCGATGATCGCCGCCGCGATCAGCACGATCGCCGTCACGCCGACGAGAGATTCCGGCCGCCACACCCGCATCGTCAGATCCCGGCCGGCAGCGCGACGACGTCGTAGGCGTGGACGATGCGCCGCTCGCGCTGGGGATCGAACAGCTCGTAGGCAAACCGCGACGACGGGCGGATGCCGCCGATCGCCGCGAAGGTGCCGCAGTAGAGCGCGGTGCCTTCGGGCAGATCCTCGCGCCCCGTGAAGGCGCGCATCAGCTCGCCGGGCGGCAGAATCGCGGCGACGCTGCCTTCCTGATAGAGCCGCGTCTCGCCGTGCTCGACGATCCAGGAGCGCAGCATCAGCGCGTCCCAGTGGTCGGCGACGTCGTCGAAGGCCCACAGGTCGGGGGCGATCGGCTTGTCGCACATCTGCTTCGCCACGTGCGGCTCGCTGCGCTCCATCCGACGGTCGGTGTGATCGGAGCCGACTCCGACCCACAGGCCGCGGCCGTCGCGCACCAGCACCGCCTCGACCTCGCCCGACGACTCGGCACCCACCACCTCGATGGCGTCCGCCGAGGTCAGCCGATGGGTCGAGATCCGCCGGAACTGCGGGGTCGAAGACGGGCGCGGAATCCCGACCGCCTCCATCTCGGCGACGCGCAGGTCGCGCCCGCTCGGGTCGCGGCTGGTCCACACCGCGATCACGACGGCACGCAGGTCGATCGGGCGCCGGTCCATGGCGCTGCCGCTCAGCGTCCGGAACGTCAGGGTCTCGGCAGGCATGTGGTCCTGTCCTGGCTGCCGCCCGGGCGCGGCCCGGGCCCGTGGTCCGGCACGCCACGGCGGTCTGCCAACGCCGCCCGCGGCCGCGGGCCGGATCCCAACCAAACCATAGCCCTTCCGAAAAAGCACCGACAACTAAGGGACGTTCCGGGTCGTGATCCGGAGGATCGCCCCGGACTACGCCGATGGTTTCCGAATAGTGTCGCCACGGCTTGGCTTGCGGCGTCCCGTTCGACTACGGTCGCGACGCGCCGTTCCGGCGATTCGGGCTCGTCATGCCGCTCCGCCTCGTCTTCATGGGCACGCCGGACTTCGCCGTGCCGACCTTTCTCGAGATCGTCGGTCGCGGCCACGAGGTCGTCGCCGTCTACACGCGCGCCCCGAAGCCGGCCGGCCGCGGCATGGCGCTGCAGCCGACCCCGATCGAGGAGGAGGCGCGCCGGCTCGCCATCCCGGTGCTGACGCCGAAGACGCTGCGCAACGAGGAGGCGCAGGCCGTGTTTCGCGCGCACAGCGCCGACGCCGCCGTCGTTGTCGCCTACGGCCTGATCCTGCCGAAGCCGGTGCTCGATGCGCGGCGGCTCGGCTGCTTCAACCTGCACGCCTCCGCCCTGCCGCGCTGGCGCGGCGCCGCGCCGATCAACCGCGCCGTGATGGCGGGCGACGCCGAGACGGCCGTGATGGTGATGCGCATGGAGGAAGGGCTCGACACCGGCCCGGTCGCCATGGCCGAGCGGCTCGCCATCGCGCCAGACATGACGGCCGGCGACCTGCACGACGCGCTCGCCCGGCTCGGCGCCGACCTGATGGCGCGGGCGCTCGCGGCGCTCGAGCGCGGCACCCTCGCACTGACCCCGCAGGCCGAGGCGGGCGTCACCTACGCGGCCAAGATCGAGAAGGGCGAGACCCGCATCGACTGGACGAGGCCATGGGCGGCCGTGCACGACCACGCCCGCGGCCTGTCGCCGTTCCCGGGCGCCTGGTTCGAGCTGCCCGAGGCGAAGGGTAAGGCTCGCATAAAAGTGCTGCGCACGACGCGCGGCGAGGGATCGGGGCCGCCCGGCACCGTGCTGGATCACCGCCTCACCGTCGCATGCGGCGACGGGGCCGTGCGCATCCTGCAGCTCCAGCGGGCCGGTCGCCAGCCGATGATGGCGGACGAGTTTCTGCGTGGCACTGCGGTCGAACCCGGCACCGTGCTCGCGTGAGGGAAGACACACCATGCCGCGTTACAAGCTGACCATCGAATACAACGGCGCGCCCTTCGTCGGCTGGCAGGTCCAGCAGAACGGCGTCTCGGTGCAGGGCGTGCTGGAGGAGGCGTTCGCCGCCTTCGCGGGCGAGCCCGTGACCGTGAAGGGCGCCGGCCGCACCGACGCCGGCGTGCACGCGCTCGGCCAGGTCGCCCATGTCGACCTGGCGAAGCGCTTCGACACCGACACGGTGCGGGACGCGGCGAACGCCCATCTGCGGCCGCATCCGGTCGCGGTGCTCATGGCCGCGGACGCGGCCGACGATTTCGACGCGCGCTTCTCGGCGACGCGGCGCCACTACATGTATCGCATCGTCAATCGCAGGGCGCCGCTGGCGCTCGACGAGGGCCGCGCCTTCCGGGTGCCGAAGGCGCTCGACGTGCCGGCCATGCACGCGGCGGCGCAGCGCCTCGTCGGCCGGCACGACTTCACCACCTTCCGGGCGGCCGAGTGCCAGGCGCAGTCGCCCGAGAAGACGCTCGACCGGCTCGACGTCGACCGCTCCGGCGACGACATCCTGATCACGGCGGTGGCGCGCTCGTTCCTGCACCATCAGGTGCGCTCGATGGTCGGCTCGCTGGTGATGGTCGGCGACGGCCGCTGGAGCGGCGACGATCTCTCCGCCGCCCTGACGGCGCGCGACCGCGCCGCCTGCGGCCCGGTCGCCCCGCCCGACGGCCTCTATCTTGTCGCCGTGGAGTATTGACGGGCGCGACCGCCGCCCGTCGGCTCAGTCCGGCGTCGCGGCGCGCGTGACGCGGCCGACCACGGCCATGCCGATCAGCGCGACCGCGGCCAGCCCCGCGCCGACCAGGAAGGTGACGCGGAAGCCGAACGCGACTGCCGCGGGCGGCGCAGAGGCGATCTCGGACGCGCCGGTCGCGGCCGCGAACACGGCCCCCATGACGGACGCGCCGGTGACGAGGCCGAGATTGCGCGACAGGTTGAGCATGCCGGAAACGACGCCGCGCCGGTCGGCCGTCACAGCGGCCAGGACGGCGGTGTTGTTGGCCGCCTGGAACAGCGCGTAGCCGGCAGTCGCGACCGCGATCGCCGCGACGTAGCCGCCGATGCCGAGCCGCACCGGCACGGCCGCGAGGAGCGCCGCACCGATCGCCACGGCGGCGAGACCGACGAACGTCGTCCGCGCCGCACCCATCCGGTCGACCAGATACCCGGCCGGCACGCCCGTCGTCGCCGCGACCAGCGGCCCGACCGCCAGCACCAGCCCGATCGGCGCCGGATCGAGGCCGAACCCGCGCGCGAGATGGAACGGACCGACCACCAGGGTCGCCATCATCACGGTCGAGACCACGGCATTGCCGAACAGCGCAGCGCCGAGCCGCGGATCGGCGAGGAGCGCGGGCCGGATCAGCGGCGAGGCGGCGCGTCGCTCGACCGCCACGAACACGACGAGGCCGACGGCCGCCGCGGCCAGCAGGGCCGGCGCGAGCGGCCCGAGCGGGCCGCGCCCGAGCGTCACCGCGAGCGCATAGGCGGCGAGCACGGCCGCGAGCAGCACCGTGCCGGCGATGTCGAAGGCCGCGCGGTCGGCCTTCGACGCTGAACGGTCGGCCGGCAGATGGCGCGCCGCGAGCAGCATCGCGACGAGGCCGAGCGGCAGGTTGACGAGGAAGAGCACGCGCCAGCCGAAGCTCGTGATCAGGATCCCGCCGAGCGACGGACCGAGTGCCGTGCCGACCGCCGACATGGTGCCGAGCAGACCCATGGCGCTGCCGATCCGCTCCTTCGGCACCGTGTCGGCGACCGCCGCCAGGGTGAGCGCCATCAGCACGGCGGCGCCGGTGCCCTGCACGACCCGGGCGGCGATCAGCAGGCCGAGCGAGGGCGCGACGCCGGCGAGCGCCGAGGCTACGGTGAACAGGGCGAGCCCGCCGAGCAGCACGCGACGGCGCCCGATCGCGTCGCCGAGCCGCCCGGCGATCACGATCAACGTAGTGACGGCGAGCAGATAGCCGAGCACGACCCACTGGACCGCCGCGAAGGAGGCGCCGAACGCGGTGACGAGCGTCGGCAGCGCGACATTGGCCGCGCCGGCGCCGAGCGACGCCAACAGCATCGACAGCGACAATGCCGCGAGCGCCCCGCGCGGCGCGGCGGACCGCTCGGCCTCGGCCGGAACGGCGACGGCGGCAGTCTGGTCGAGCGCGACCTGTGTCATCACGATCTCCGGGGGTGGCGGCGACGCGGCCGCGATCCCGCCAATCTAAGGGTCACGGAGACATGGCGGAACGCGCATGCTCTGCATGTCATTCGTGCACGAGACGCCACATATGGCACGATCCGTGCTAGGCTCGACGTATGGCCCGCCCCGATCTCAATCTCCTCGTCACGCTCGACGTGCTGCTCGCCGAAGGCAGCGTCGCCCGCGCCGCGAAGCGGCTGCGGCTCAGCCCGTCGGCGATGAGCCGAGCGCTGGCCCGGCTGCGCGCCGCGACCGGCGATCCGCTGCTGGTGCGGGCTGGCCGCGGCCTGGTGCCGACGCCGCGGGCGGTCGCGCTGCGCGAGCGGCTCGGGCCGCTGGTCCAGGAGGCGGAGGCGGTGCTCCGTCCGGCCGAGGCGGTGGATCTCCGCACCGTGACCCGCACCTTCACGCTGCGGACCAGCGAGGGATTCGTCGACAATTTCGGTCCTGATCTGGTCGCCCGGGTCGGCGCGCAAGCGCCGGGGGTGCGGCTGCGTTTCATCCCGAAGGCCGACCGCGACAGCGCGCTCTTGCGCGACGGCACCGTCGATCTGGAGACCGGCGTCGTCGGCGCGACGACGGGGCCGGAGCTGCGCGTCCAGACGCTGTTCCGCGACCGCTTCATCGGCGTGGTGCGGAAGGGCCACCCGCTTTGCCGGGGCGCGATCACGCCGGCGCGCTATGCCGCCGGCCGCCACATCCTGTTCTCGCGGCAGGGCCTCGGGAAGGGACCGATCGACGAGGCGCTGGAGCCGCTGGGGCTGGCGCTCGACGTCGCCACGATCGTCGGCGGCTTCGCCACCGCGCTGGCGCTTGCCCGCGCCTCCGACCTGATCGCCAGCGTGCCCGAGCGCCACACCGGCACGCTGCGCGACGGCATGCACAGCTTCGCCCTGCCGATCCGCGTGCCGGAGTTCTCCGTGTCGATGCTCTGGCATCCGCGCATGGACGCCGATCCGGTCCACGGCTTTTTGCGCGCCTGCGTCCGCGACGCCTGCGCGGCACGGTCCGACGCGCCGCGCCTCAGCCGAAGTAGCGCGCAAAAATCTCGCGGTAGACGGCGGTGAGGGCCACGAGGTCCGCCACCGGCACGCGCTCGTCGATGCCGTGCATCGAGGCGTTGACCAGGCCGAACTCGACGACCGGACAATAGTTCTTGATGAAGCGCGCGTCCGACGTGCCGCCCGAGGTCGAGAGTTTTGCCTTACGCCCGGTGACCGACGTGATCGCGTCGCCGACCAGAGCGACGAACGGCCCCGGCGCGGTGAGAAACGCGTCGGCGTTGGACGGCTCCCAGTCGAAGCGCCAGCGGGCGCCCTGCGCGGCGGCGGCCGCGCGCGTCTTGATCAGATCGCGCAGCGTCGCTTGCGTATGCAGATCGTTGAAGCGGATGTTGAAGCGCGCCCGCGCCTCCGCCGGGATCACGTTGACGGTCTTGTTGCCGACGTCGATCGATGTGAACTCGAGATTGGACGGGTCGAAGTGATCCGTGCCGGCGTCGAGCGGCTCGGCGAGCAGCGCCGCGATCATGCGCACGACGTGGCGCACCGGATTGTCGGCGAGATGCGGATAGGCGACGTGGCCCGGCGTGCCGGTGACGACCAGGGTGCCGTTCTGCGAGCCGCGCCGCCCGATTTTTATCATGTCGCCGAGCGCGTCCGGGTTGGTCGGTTCGCCCAGGATGCAGTGATCGAACCGCTCGCCGCGCTCCGCCGCCCATTTCAGGAGCTTCACGGTGCCGTTGACGGCGACGCCCTCCTCGTCGCCGGTGAGCAGGAACGACAGCGTGCCCTTCGGCCGGCCGCCGTTGGCGGCGAGATGATCGAGCGTCGCGGCGAGCGCGCAGGCGACCGCGCCCTTCATGTCGACGGCGCCGCGGCCGTAGAGCACGCCGTCCGCGACGTCGCCGCCGAACGCCGGGTGCGTCCATTGCGTCTCGTCGCCCGGCGGCACCACGTCGGTGTGGCCGGCGAAGACGAGGTGCGGCCCGCCGCTGCCCATGCGGGCATAGAGGTTCTGAACGTCCGCGTAGCCGGGCTCGGAGAACACCGGCCGCTCGACCGTGAACCCGGCGCGGGAAAGAACCTCGGCCACGTAGGCGAGCGAGCCGCCTTCCGCCGGCGTCACCGACGGGCAGCGCAGGAGATCACGGGCGATGGCGAGGACGTCGGCGTGCTGTGTCACGACGTCTTTCTAGTGCACGGCCCGGCGACCGGCAACTCGCGCCCGCGCCGCGCCCGGCGATCAGGCGCCGAGCTGCTCGGCGAGCTGCATGTTCCGATCGCGGATCCAGCCCGGGATCAGGAAAGCGTCGACCAGGATCCACACGCCGGTCACGATCGCCCCGATCATCGTCACGGTGAGGATGAGCTGCGTGATCGCGACGCCGGTGCGCTTCAGATAGAAGTTGTGGCCCCCGAACATGCCCAGGAAGAACCACAGCAGATAGGCGACCACCGGAGTCTTCTTGTTCGCCTCGAACATCATGATGGCGCGGGCGTCGTTGGACAGACCCGGAGGCCCCCCGGCCGGCGGCGCATCGGAATAGTTGCTCATCCCACCCTCCCCTCGCTCCGCGTCGACTATGCAACGGAGGACCGCGTCGCTCAATCCCGCACGCGGGCGGTCGGCCTCACACCGCGTTAGTGGGCGGCGGGCCGTAACGGTTCGGGCCCGGCGTGCCGGGTCGGAAGCCGAGGTCGACGATCAGGGCGAGGGCGAAGACCAGCCACGGGACGGTGAGCATCAAGAGGAGCGCGCTCGGCTCGTCGGACGAGCCGGCGGCGCCGATCACGAACAGGAAGTCGATGACGACGCTGATCCCGAAGAACGCGGCGGGAATCGCGGTCGGCATGCCGCGGTCGTGGCCGCGCTTCGCCATGATGGCGAACTCGGGATAGCTGAAGCCGAGGCTGACGATCGAGGTGAGCCGCTCGCCCTCGATGGCGCCCGCGATCACGTGGCACACGAGCTCCACGGCCATCACGGCGACGAGGGCGATCCAGAAGGTCTTGCGGCCGATGCGGCCGTCGAACCCGAACAGGACGTCATGCCAGCTCATAACAGTCCGCCTTATCGCCGCCGTCTCGCTCGTCGCGAGCAAGGACCAGAGACCTCGACCCGTCATCCTGAGGTGCCCGGCGAAGCCGGGCCTCGAAGGATGCGGCCGCGGCGCACGGGCCGTCGTCCTTCGAGGCTCGCCTGCGGCGAGCACCTCAGGGTGACGGGGAGAGTCATCGTCTAGCGCGGCCGCATCAGTCCCGCAGAAGCTCGTTGATCGAGGTCTTCGACCGAGTCTTCTCGTCGACGCGCTTGACGATCACGGCGCAGTAGAGGCCCGGGCCCGGCGTGCCGTCCGGGAACGGCTTGCCCGGCATGGTGCCCGACACCACGACCGAATAGGGCGGCACCTCGCCCATGAACACCTCGCCGGTGGCGCGGTCGACGATCTTGGTCGAGGCGCCGAGATAGACGCCCATCGAGAGCACCGAGCCCTGGCGCACGATCACGCCCTCGGCGACCTCGGCGCGGGCACCGATGAAGCAGTCGTCCTCGATGATCACCGGACCGGCCTGCAGCGGCTCCAGCACGCCGCCGATGCCGGCGCCGCCCGAGATGTGACAGTTCTTCCCGATCTGGGCGCAGGAGCCGACCGTCGCCCAGGTGTCGATCATGGTGCCGGTGTCGACATAGGCGCCGAGATTGACGAAGGACGGCATCAGCACGACGTTCGGGGCGATGTAGGCCGAGCGCCGCACGACGCATCCGGGAACAGCGCGAAAACCGGCGTCGCGGAAATGCGCCTCGCTCCAGCCGTCGAACTTGGACGGCACCTTGTCCCACCAGCCGGACCGGCCGGGGCCGCCCGGGATGACGGTCATGTCGTTGAGCCGGAACGAGAGCAGGACCGCCTTCTTCAGCCACTGGTTGACCCGCCAGGAGCCATCGGCCTGCTTCTCGGCGACCCGCTCCTCGCCGCAGTCGAGCAGGCGCAGCGCCCGGTCGACGGCGTCGCGCACGGCGCCCGTGGTGTCCGGGCCGAACTCGGCGCGGCGCTCGAACGCCTCGTCGATGGTCTTGGCGAGCTCTGCGTGCGACATGCGGCAATCCTCGAAAAATCGCAATGGCGGCCGCCTTGTCGGGGCAGGCCGTCCGTCTGTCAAGGGCGCGGGACCGGCGCGCCGCGCAGGTCGGCCGGTCGGGTGAGCCGCGCTACGGCAGCCGCTGCAGGAAGCCGGTCAGGTCGTCGGTGACGTGGTCGACGTGGTCGGCGTCGTGGCCTTCCAGCTCCCAGTACTCGCGGAACACCTCGCGGGTCTTCTCCGGCACCACCAGCACCGTGACCATGCCGAGCCGGTGCGGCACCTCGAGGTTGCGGGACAGATCCTCGAACAGCGCGGCCTTGGCCGGATCGACGCCGTGGCGCGAGAGGAACTTGTCGTAGACCTCGGGGAACGGCTTCGGCGACAGCTCGCCGGCGACGATGTCGAACACGTCCTCGAAGCAGTGGTCGATCTCGAGCTTGGCCAGCACGGCGGCCGCGTGGGTGCGGGTGCCGTTGGTGAGGATCAGCTTGCGGCCCGGCAGGCGCTCGATCGCCGCGCCCAGCGCCGGGTTCGGCTCCAGCGGCGAGTGGTCGATGCGGTGGACGTAGTCGAGGAAGTCGTCCGGCTTCATGCCGTGCTCGATCATCAGCCCGCGCATGCTGGTGCCGAAGCGCTTGTAGTAGTCCTTCTGCACCCGGAACGCCTCGTCGTGGGTGACGGCGAGGAAGCGCGCGATGTAGTCGCGGATGCGCACGTCGACCTGCTGCCACAGGTTGAGGTGATGCGGATAGAGCGTGTTGTCGAGGTCGAACACCCAGGTCTCGACATGGTCGAAGCTCCGGGCGGCGGCGGGGGTATCGGAG